>DTSZ01000001.1:75761-430380 GCA_012965045.1 Candidatus Saccharibacteria bacterium
GTCGAAGATGTCGAGGTCCCGCTCAACGTTCAGGACGATGGTTCCTGCGATGACGATGAGCCCGAGACACACTTCGTCTGCCAAGATGGCGTCGAAGATGTCGAGGTCCCGCTCAACGTTCAGGACGATGGTTCCTGCGATGACGCGGAAGAGCCGAAGTGCTTCGACGATGATGGCAACCCCATCTTTGAAGAAGAGTTCTGCGGAACTTCCGACGCGGGTGGAGACCAGCAGCCTGTCCAGACGAGCGACCCGACCGAGGGTTACGAGGAAGACAGCGCTGAAGATAATGACGACGCTCAGGGTGGCCCTGTGGCCGAGGAGGACTTTGATCTCGAGGACGAAGCGTCTGACGCTGGAACCGAGATCGAGGACTCGCTGGACGGCGATGTCGCCATTGGCGGCGGTGACGAGAGTGTGACGGAAGAGCCTGGCGACGATGCTCAGGACAACCCCGATCACGACCCGGAAGCCGCTCCTTCGCCCGGTACCGAGGATGGTGTAACTACCGATCCTGCTGGTACGGGTGATGATGATGCAGCTGGTGACCCTGGCGGCTTTGGATCTACGCAGACTGCAAATGCTGATGAGGCAACCCCTCCGGCAGATGCAGACGAGCTGGAGTCCGATGACGCCGCTGAGGAGGCCGAGGAAACTCAGTCTACTAGTGGCTCTAGCCAGCCTATCCAGCCTGTGGTCGAAGACGGCATTCTTGCCGCCAATGAGAACGACACTACTGGTGCCGCTCTGGTGGCTGCAGAAGTTGTCGACGCTACGGTGGTAGTCGAACCCCGCGAAACCACCCCGGTGGTTGACGTGACTGTTGACACCACGACTCCCGTCGTTGAGGCAGCATCCGCTCCCGCTCCGACTCCCGTCGTTGAGGCACCGCCTGTTCCGACACCCGCTCCGGCCCCTGTGGTTGAAGCACCCGTCGTTGAGGCACCGCCTGTTCCGACACCCGCTCCGGCCCCTGTGGTTGAAGCACCCGTCGTTGCTACTTAACCAGTAGCACGCGCTAACTTTAGTTAGCGCAAAGTATAAGAACTGGCCAACTTTCACGCGAGTTTAAACTATCCATCCTACAATTGGATGAGTATAGCGGACACAAATCGTGTCTACCCGCGATCGCACCCAGTGCGAGTGAAAAGAGCATAAGACTTTGTTTCCTTGATTGCCGAGGAAGCTAAGCAGCAGTGAAGTTGGAAATGTTCTTCAAGGTTAGAAGAAGTAAGTGTTTTCCGGGGTAGAGGATTAATTGCATATAAGACAGCCGTAACATGGCGCCTTGCAACCTCCCCCGGACACACCTTGAATTTATTTGCAGTGATTTGACTAAAACGACAAACGAACCTGAAACAGAGGCTCTTTAACAAACTGACCGCTTAACAAAAATTTATAATTATTTACTAATTTTGAAAGGAAGCAATATGAGTATTTTTACAAGCTCTAATCGCTTGGCGTCTATAGTTTTTGCATTATTTTTTGCATTTGCTATTCCGCTTAGTGTTGTTGCGCAAGCTCCAGCTGTTCGTTTAGAAAGCGACCTAGGAGTTGCAAACCAAACCCAAGGTGACACAAGTTACTCTGACAGCGTTAACGCAAAAGTTGACGACGTTGTTAAGGTTCAACTGTGGTACCACAACATGGAAGACGCAGATTCTGGTTTAAACGCTGAGAAATTAACTGCGAAAATCAACATACCAACCGATAAAGGGGTTAATCAGACAATCTCTGCCACTGTAGGTGCAGACAATGCGAACACAGTAAACACATCGGTAGATGTAACATTAAGCCTTGAGAACGCGTATCTTGAATTTATTCCTGGTACCGTTGAATGGCGACACAACACCGGTGCAGCTACTGACCCAAGTGTTTGTGACACAGGCAATGACCCAGCTGGCGCACCAGCTAAATGTTACACAACAGAGGTGATAACCGATGAAGTAGTAACCAAACCTAACGGTGCGGTGATCGAAACTGACTACAAGCCGTGTTTTGGGTTTGAGTCTACTATTACTGTCTTAGCACGTGTTAAAGCTCAGGAAGTGAGCATTAACAAAACTGTGCGTGAAGCTGGCTTAACTGGTTGGCAGACACACAATGCTGCTAAGCCAGGTGCATTGCTTGAATACCAAATTCGTTTTGCGAATGAAGGTAATGTTCCACTTGAAGGTGTAATTGTTGGTGATAACTTACCAAAATACCTTAGCTATGTTGAAGGTTCGACTCGATTTATGTACAGCATGAAAGACGTTGACGATGTAGATGGCGACGGTGACACCGATGAGTTAATCGAAAAAGTTATCGAAGACGATAAAGACTTGATAACTCGTGGTGGATTCGACACCAGCGAGTACGTTGCAAGTTTTGGTCCAGGTGCAGTTGGGTACGTAATGTTCCAAGCACAAGTTGACGATGTTGAAGTATTTGAAAAATGTGGCGATTACGAGATAACAAACGTTGGTCTTGTACGTCCTGCAGGCATGAATACTTTTGTTAACACTGCTAAAACTGATATTCGAGTAGAGTGTGAACCTGGTGAAACACCGCCAGAAGAAACACCTGAAGAAAATCCTGAAGAACTACCAAACACTGGTGCAGGTAGCATGATTGCTGCCGCAGCTGGTACTGGTGTTCTCGCCCAAGGTGCAAACATATTTGTAAGCTCACGCCGCAAGCTTGCCGAAACACTTTTAACTAAGTAATAGAGCGCACCTCACCAAACAAAGACCTCGACTAACATCGGGGTCTTTTGTGTTTTAGGGGATAGAACATATACTTGATCAATAGATGAATGAACAGATCACCCAACTACAACGCGACATACAGGACGCTTTAGCGCGAATCGACAGCGATAGTTTGAGTGCGCAGCTAAGCGAACTCGAGCAGCATATGGCTGAGCCTGACTTTTGGAACGATCAAGAGCGAGCTAAGAAAATCACTAAACAACACGCCAAAATTAAAGCAAAGCTGCAGCCGTGGCTTGAAGTAGCCTCGAAAATTGACGAGATCGCTGAGCTAAGCACCATGGACGATGCGGCACTACACACCGAAATAAAACAAGAATACACCGCTATTAAAAAAACCTACGACCAGTTAGCGTTTGCCTTAAAACTGTCTGGTAAATATGACGACTACGATGCACTTATGGCCATCCATGCTGGCACCGGTGGAACCGACGCAATGGATTGGGCGGAAATGCTGGAGCGTATGTATCTACGTTTTTTCGAAAAAGCTGGTTTTAAAACAGAAGTTATTGAAAGAAGTGCTGGTGACGAAGCTGGAATAAAACGAGTGCAACTAGCTATAACCGGCCCATACGCTTACGGCAAGCTACAGAGCGAACATGGCGTGCACAGATTAGTCCGACTCAGTCCGTTTAATTCAGATAACTTGCGACAAACTAGTTTTGCGCTGGTGGAAGTAACTCCGCAGATTGATGAACCAGACGAGGTGGAGATTGACGACAATGACCTAAAGATTGACGTGTATCGCTCGGGCGGCAAAGGTGGGCAAAGTGTTAATACGACTGACTCTGCGGTGCGAATTACTCACGAACCAACGGGGATTGTAGTGGCGATTCAAAATGAACGGTCGCAGTTACAAAATAAGCAAACGGCTATGAAAATTGTGCGGTCTAAATTAGCGCAGCTGGCAGCCGAGCAACATGCTGAAAAAATCAGTGAAGTACGCGGCCCAGACGTGCAAGCGGCCTGGGGTAATCAAATTAGAAATTACGTGCTTCATCCATACACATTAGTAAAAGATACCCGCACCAAACACGAAACGACTGATGCCAGTGCTGTTCTTGATGGTGATATCGCTGACTTTGTGGACAGTTATTTAAACTGGAAAGTGGGTTCCGAAGCTTAGAACTTATGCTAAACTATTGAGGTGATTTTACTTGATCGTGTAAGCAAAGTTTACGGAAAAGACCACACAGCCCTTAGTCGCATTAATTTACATATTGAAGCGAAAGAATTTGTGTGTGTTGTCGGTACGAGTGGTGCCGGAAAATCGACGTTAATGAAGCTGTTAACCAGAGAAGAAGAGCAGACCAGCGGCAAAATTATTGTTAATGGTATTGATTACGATACCTTGAAAAAGCGAGACATTCCGTATTTACGACGCCGTATTGGTACGGTGTTTCAAGATTTTAAATTATTACCAGGTAAAACTGTGTACGAAAACGTAGCATTTGCGCTTGAGATCGTGGGTATTCCAAGCTCGCGCATTAAACATAACGTGCCAAAAGTTATTAAGTTGGTGGGACTAGAAGGTAAAGAAAACGCCTTTCCAAACCAGCTGTCTGGCGGTGAGCGTCAACGAGTTGCAATTGCTCGGGCAGTTGTGCGACAACCAAAGATATTAATTGCCGACGAACCAACTGGCAACTTAGACCCTAAACACGCCTGGGACATTATTAACTTGCTGCTTAAGATCAACAAACACGGCACAACAGTCTTGCTCACAACTCATAACGTTGAAATTGTTAATACCTTAAAACGCCGCGTTGTTACCATTAAAAATGGTCGAATCTCTACCGACCAAGCAGTAGGGATGTACAAAGTATGATTCGACTGTTTATTTCGATCGGTCGAGTGTTTAGGACAGGCATAAAAAACTTTGCTCGCAATTTATGGCTTTCAATGGCAGCAACCGCGATAATGGTAGTTACACTGGTTATTATTTTGTCGACTTTTGCTATAAACAACGCCACTAAAGACACCTTGCAGCAGGCGGCAGAAGATATTACGATTTCGATCTTTTTGACCGATGACATTACCGAAGAACAACGTCTGGAGTTCCAAAACGATCTACAGATGAGCCCTGACGTCACCAACGTCTTTTTTACTAGTAAAGACCAAGCACTTGAAAATTACTTACGCGACAATGCCGACACTGGTCTGGCAATAGCTACGGAATTTTTGGATGAAAATCCATTGCAGGCATCGTTTGAAGTAGAGCTAACTCAACTAAGCCAAAATCAAAATTTACTGAATTTAATTAACAGCGATCTTTACAGCGACGTCATAGACGACTTTAATTCAGAGCGGCTGGAACGAGCCAGCCGAGTTGGTAACTTGCAGGATTTTATTATCACCGCAGGATTATTAGCGGCAGGGGTATTTGCGCTTATATCGGTATTGGTCATCTTTAACACTATACGGTTAGCAATTTTCACCAGAAGCAACGAAATACAGATTATGAAGTTAATCGGCTCGACAAATAATTTTATACGCGGGCCGTTTTTGGTTGAGGCCGGCATATATGGACTGCTGTCCGGTGTTATCAGCCTCAGCTTGGTGTATTCGGTAATGAACCGCTTGAGTGCTTCGGGCGAGAATGGATTTATCACTATTTTGCCAACTGCTGAACTGTTTAGTGAACGGGTCTGGCTCATAAGCACCAGCACTATTGCCGGCGGGGTACTTATTGGTGTAGTATCTTCTTTGCTTGCAATGTCCCGCTATCTCCGACTACATTCCAAGAAATAACAGATGACAATAATTGACGCATAAGCGTAACAAGTATAAAATAAGAGGGTATCTATGAACATTCGCGAATTTGCGTCTGCAAAAATAAAAACACTATCTGCCGCACTACTGATTACAACACTTCTTGTTGGGTCTTTTACTGTGTTCGCACCCTACATAACAACTGCCCAAAGTGTTGATGAACTTGAGAGCCAAATTTCTAAACTTGAGCAAGAGATTGCTCAGTCAGAAAAAGAAGCTGACCATTTTCATGCTCAAGCCGAAACACTCCAAGAAGCAATCGACGAACTTGATGATCAGATTGCAGAGATTGAAAAACAGATCGAACTAACCAATTTGCGGCTAAAAGACCTAGAGCAAGAGCTAGAAGAAACTCGTATAGAGCTAGAGCGGCAAAAGGACACTCTAGCAATTTCGATTCGAGAGCATTATAAGACTGGTGAAGTAACGACAATTGAGTTGATAGCAAGTTCAGACAGTTTTGCTGAATTTTTTAATCAAAAAGACTACTTAGATCAGCTTCGCGAAAGTATTTTAACCTCGTCCCAAGAAGTCGCCCGATTAGAAGCTGAGCTAGAGAAACAACATTCACAACAAGAAGCTTTATTAGTAACTCAAAAAGACCAGAAAAAACAACAATCTGACATTAAAGCATCTAAAGAAACCCTCTTGAAGGAATACAGAGGTAAGGAAGCGGAATACAAAGCTAGAGCAGGAGAGCTTGAAAAAGATAAAAAAGAAGCGGACAAAGCCTTAAATAGGAGATTGGCAGAAATTGCAGCAGCACAACGAAACGGTACGCTCGTTAGTTTAGGTAGAGTTCAAGCGGGTGATTTTATCGGTTACGTCGGTAATACCGGATATTCGACAAGTGAACATTTGCACTTTGAAATTGTTTCAGGGACAACTAGGCTCGATCCTGAATTAATTATTTCAAGCAGGGGTTACACCTGGCCTGTGCCAGCCAGGACGCGTGTCACACAGTCATTTAAGGGTGCGGCACATGATGGTATCGATATTGGCACGCAGTATGCAAAAGGTATTCCAGCAGTTGCAGTCGCTAATGGGGAGATCATAACAAATGGGTGTGTATATTACACGAATCCTAAGTACAATAACTATACTATTGAAATTCTGCATGATGACGGGCTAATAAGTAGGTACGTTCACCTAGATACTAGAGGTGATTCACGCCTGAGTGGTTGCAGCAGGAACTACGACCCGCGCATATACTAATCGAGCGGCGTAGTAGTAAAATTTTTGATCGTTTGACATGTTATAAAGGAATTGGAGGACCGTTGGATAAAAAAGTACCACTTATAAGTGTGATAGGGATCGCTATTATCAGCGCTGCTGTAGCGTTTGTCGTTGGCGTACTTAGTAAAGACACATTTTTTGCGGCTAAGATCGCTGAACAAGTAACGTCGTCGTCGAGTTCGAACAGTAGTTTGCCCGACGATTTAAATTATTCAGAAGTCGAGAAGGTCTACGATGTTTTGCGAGCAAACTATTTTGGCGATTTAACCGAAGAGCAACTGATAGAGTCGTTAAAGGATGGGATTGCTCGTGCTACAGAAGACCCATATACGGTCTATCTTGATGAAGAAGCTGCCCAGGCCTTTAGCGAAAGCCTAAACGGTGAATTTTCAGGGATTGGTGCAGAAATTGCCGTTAAGAATGATCAACTGCAGGTTGTGGCTCCGCTCGAGGGAACACCAGCTCAAAATGCTGGTTTACGACCGCAGGACTTAATATTGGAAATCAACTCAGAAGACACCACCGGAATTACGGTCGAAGAGGCAGTCGCTAAGATTAGGGGCGAAAAAGGTACTGACGTTGTTTTAAATATTTACCGCGGGTCAGGGGAGCCGTTCGACGTTACCATCACCCGTGATATTATTTCTGTCCCGAATGCCGAAGGCGAAATTCTCGACGGCGGTATTGGCTACATAGACCTTAATACGTTTGGTGAAGATGCAGTGCGTGATGTAAATGCGATCGTTTCTGATTTTGTCGACCAAGACATACAAAAAATTATTTTAGACCTACGCGGGAATTCGGGCGGCTTTTTGGACGCCAGCGTTGATATTGCTGGGCTGTGGCTGAACAATCAACCAGTCGTTGAGCAAAAGGGCGAACAAGGGGCGGTTTTACGATCTGGTTCTACCGGCCCGCTACTGGGCGTTGAGACAGTCGTTCTAATTGATGGCGGCAGTGCCAGTGCGAGCGAGATCGTGGCTGGCGCGTTGCAAGATTACGGAGCAGCAACAATACTGGGTGAACAAAGTTTTGGTAAGGGCAGTGTTCAAAGCCTTGAGAACCTGAGTGATGGCGGACAGCTAAAAGTAACAATTGCACGCTGGTTTACGCCGAATGGCAAAAACATTGATCAAGAAGGTGTTACACCTGATGAGCAGGTTGAACTTACACTCGATGACTTTAATGCTGACCGAGATCCTCAGCTTGATGCCGCAAAATCTCTACTTAATAATTAAGATTTAAAAGAATCAGTGGCGTTTCGCTAGACCAAACTCCATTCGGTCGGTATTATGGAGCGAAGAAAGGAAGGGTTTAACTTTTAATGTTTGCTTACAGCGAACAATTTCAAACAAAGTCAAAGCCTCTTCAAAGCCCTAAAAAATCAACACTACTATGAAAACAAAATATATTTTTGTTACTGGCGGTGTATTGAGTGGTCTTGGTAAGGGTATAACTGCGGCTTCAATCGGGCGAGTACTAAAAGCCCGGGATATATCTGTTAATATTCAAAAACTTGATCAGTATTTGAATGTCGATGCCGGCACACTAAACCCGGCTGAGCATGGTGAGACATTTGTAACATATGATGGCGCAGAGACCGACCTTGACCTTGGTCATTACGAACGGTTTTTGGACATCGAACTCGATACCAACAGTTCTGTGATGAGCGGGCGAGTGCTGCGCAAAGTAATCGAAGATGAACGGGCTGGAAAATATTTAGGTAAGACCGTACAGGTTGTGCCGCATGTTACTAATGCCATGCAAGAGTACGTTGCGAATGCTGCCAAGGGGCATCAAGTTCATATCGCAGAAATTGGCGGCACGGTTGGTGACATCGAAGGTTTGGCATGGATAGAAGCAATACGGGAATTTTCTAATGCTGTGGGACGCGAAAATTGCATATTCGTACATGTTGTTTATGTTCCATACCTTGGGGCGAGTGGTGAGTTTAAAACTAAGCCGGCACAAAATGCAGTGCGAACGCTCCGTTCAATCGGTATTTTCCCAGATGTTTTAGCTGTTCGCAGCGAAGCGGCTGCACCACCCTCGATAAAAGCAAAACTAAGCATACATACCGGCGTAGAAGAATCTGGAATAGTCTTATTGCCAAACGCGAAGAGTGTGTATCAGGTACCGCGTGTCTTAGAGTCAAGCGGTACAAGCGACTATATTTTAAAGAAGTTAAAGCTCAAGGCTTCAAAACCTGACCTAAAAGAGTGGGATAAGCTCATTGAGCGAGCCACTAAACAATACACCAAAAAGCTGTCGGTCGGCGTGATAGCTAAATACATGGACAATGAAGACACCTATATGAGTGTCTTCGAAGCCTTAAAGTCCGCTGCCTGGGCAAACGACATTGGAATTTCTATCGAATGGATAAATGCTGAAACCTTAACTACCAAGAACAAAACTACCATGCTACAGTCACTCGATGCGATTGTTGTGCCTGGTGGGTTTGGTGAACGGGGGATCGAAGGAAAAATCATCGCAGCACATTATGCGATCGATAATAATATTCCATATTTAGGATTGTGTTTAGGTATGCAAATTGCAGTTGTGGCTCACGCAAGAAAACACCTCAAAGGCAGCGTTGCTTCTGAGGAAGTTGATCCGCAATGTGATCACCCAGTTATTCACCTTATGGAACACCAAAAGACTATCACACACAAAGGCGGCACAATGCGCCTTGGGGATTACGAATGTGTATTGGCTAAAAACACCCACTCCAGACGCTTGTATGGTGAAAAATCTATTAAAGAACGACATCGCCACCGGTTTGAGTTTAATAATGCCTACAGAGAGCAATTAGCAGAACATGGCTTGGTAATTGCTGGAGCATCGCCAGACAATCAGCTTGTCGAAATTATTGAGCTAGACAAAAAGCTGCACCCGTATTTCGTAGCTACGCAGTTCCACCCAGAATTCAAAAGCCGGCCGACTAGACCACACCCACTATTTTATGGTTTAATACAGGCAAGTAAGCGTAAGCTACATTAAATAAAAAGGAAAAATACTAATGGCACACAAAATACTACTGGTTGAAGACGATCAAGGTCTTTCTACGGTATATCAGCAACGACTTGAAGCAGAAGGCTTTAGCGTAAAACATGTCCCAAACGGCGAGGATGCGCTTTCGGCTGCAATCGAATTTAAGCCCGATTTAATCTTACTCGACGTAATGATGCCAAAAATAAACGGCTTTGACGTTTTAGACATCTTAAGAAACACACCAGAAACCACAAATGCTAAAGTTATTATGCTCACCGCTCTTTCCCAAGCCAAGGATATTGAACGAGCACAGGAGCTTCATGCTGACGACTATCTAATTAAGTCGCAGGTTGTTATTGCTGACGTCGTTGAGAAAATCAAAAAACACCTAAAAGTTTAGGTGTTTTTTAGATTAAAGTAACCTTAAACGACGCTAACTTCAGTTCGCGGAGCTGATTTGCCCGTAAAGCGTTTTACTTTTATGCTGCGGTAGCTGACCGTACCTGGTTTAGTTGCGTAAATAGTGTAATCGCGACCGTAATCAGTTCCAGGGCCAGCAACTTTGCTGCTACCACGTTGTCGTACTAATACTTCGCCAGCGCCTACAACTTCACCGCCGTAACGCTTAACGCCAAGCCTTTGACCGGGTGAGTCATTGAGGTTTTTACTTGTGCCGCCTGCTTTATTTTTACTCATCTTGTGATGACTCCTATTTCTTGATTAACACCATGATTCTCCGACCAGTTTGTTGGTTGTCTCGTATGTACACCAGGTCAGTAGAGTCTACGTGCTGAAAACTCGCATAAGTATACCCCAGTTGCTGTAGCTCGTCAACAGATATGACAGAGCTAAAAGAGTTGTGAATTCTCCACGCTGGAGTGGCGATTGCCAGCACCGTACCAACTGCAATTTGACCGTGTATGTTTGCTAAAAACTTGGTTAATAGTTGATTGCTTTGGGTATTTAATTCGTGGACTTTTTCTGGAGAGGGAAGTGATTTTAATGGCTCACCTAAAAACATTTCTGTTGCTACGGCTTGGATTGGCTCTGACCAGGTGTGGGAGGTAGCGTCGCCGGTTTCTATTGTATAGTTTGCGGGTACGTTTTTTAATTCTGTGAACCACTGCAGATTTTCTTCTGAAGCTCGCACCATCTCTGGTGATATATCGGTGCCGTAGGCTGCTATGCCTGCGTAGGCGCATTCTTGAATAACTGTTCCAAGCCCACAGAACGGGTCGAGTACATAGCCTTTCTTCTCAGGACTGGCCTTAGCTAGATTGATTAGCATTTGAGCAAGTTTTATTGGAAGCATCCCAACAAAGGTGTCGGTGTTTGGGCGCTGCATGTCCCGGGCAGTGTAATTGTCTAAGTTTTGGGTGTCGGTGGTTACCGCAAGATATATAATTCCGTCTCGGCCTTTTACCAGAACAAGTTCCGCGCCCTTATTTCTGTCAAATAATTTATTGTGTTGAACTTGGGCGTTAGAAAGAGCTTGGTTTTTGGTTGGAACGACACGTAATTTGCGTGGTGTATCTAATTTTTTTAATTTCTTTTTCAACTCCAGCGCTATTCCATTAATGTCATTGTCGGCTATTTCAAGACCATAGCAGCTTATTCCGAAGTTATATTTTTTATCTTCAGCAGCGAACAGGTGGGTTGGATCAATGCTTAAAATACGTCGTTTTATAGATGCCGTTGAACTGTCAGCCAACTCGTCGAGGATGAACGCTTGCTTCAGCGAACCGCCCATATGCTTAAGTCGAATTGCTTGGTCAACAGCAACAAATTGATCATCAACTATTTTTAGCGATGAGCTAGGTGCTAGTGCTTCGATTTCGGCGATACTTAACTCTTGTTGTCGCCCTGTTTGGTACAAGTACATGGGCACATTCTAAACCAAACAGGTATAATCACATAAGAGATGCAGATATTTAGTCGTAAATACTGGACACCGAGACGACTTTTAACACTAGTAGCTGGTGCAATATTCGCAGCCCTTATTTTTTTCAATGTTGAAGTTGTAGTTGGCGCTATTAAACAGCTGGCAGATACAAATTTAGCTATATTCTTGCTGGTGCCTAGTTCATTTGCTCTCAGCTATCTTTGTATTGCTAATTATTACCATTATTTTTTCAAAGCGTTCAATAAAAAAACCAGCATTAAACAGCTATACAAATTAGTGTTTGCACTTAACTTTGTTAATCAAATTCTCCCGTCAGGGGGGCTTAGCGGCACGACTTATTTTTTGTATGGTGTCGATAAAACCCGTAAAAAGATACCTGCAGGTCTAGCGACGTTTTCACACTTCGGGCGCTATATTTTTGCCTATATTAGTTACTTTTTTGTTTTAGCTGGTGCATTTTTATTTTTAAGATTTGGCAGTGATTCACTTACTACTAAATTCTTGAACGAAGGATTTATGCTGGTGGGCATTAACTTCACCGGCCGCACACTCATCACTAGTTTAGTTGTCGGTTCAACAATTCTGATTTTTGCAGTTTTCTACATTATTTCTAAGGAATCACGCGTAGACAAAACAGTTGGGTCCATGGGAAGGGTAATTGACTGGGTTGGCCGTAAGTTCAGAAGCGGTAAGCCGATTTTTGGCGAACAATCCATTCGACGAACTACCAAGGACTTCCATAAAAGCTTCCAAAAATTACGTAGTAACAGGAAGCATTTGCTTGCACCTGCAGCGTTTATGATTCTAAGCACGACATTCGAAGTTCTTGTGGTGTATTTTTCGTATTTGGCTGTTGGCGCAACAATCAACCCTGGCATTATTATGGTTACCTTTGCAGTTGCGAATGTGGCTGGTGTCATATCGGTTATCCCTGGTGATGTTGGTGTACATGAAACCGTAATGGTTGTTATGCTTTCCTTGGCTGGTGTAGAGAAGGAAGTTGCACTTTCGGGGGCGCTTTTGTATCGAGTTTTGGCAAAATATTTATTTACATCGATTGGCTTTTACTATTACAACCAAATTTTAAAACCACCTAAAACCGCTAAGTCTACCTAAATAATATGGAAAATATTTATACTGTCAGTCAGTTTGCTGCTGTTGCAAATCAAATACTTGAAGCGGCACTACCATTTGTCCGAATTCAAGGTGAGGTGTCCAACTATCAAGTTCGCGCCGGAAAATGGGTGAGTTTTCGGCTTAAGGATAATAATTCGATTATTGAGTGTTTCGGGAGTGTCTGGCAGATTCAGACTCCGCTACAAGACGGCATGGAGGTGGTGGTTGCCGGCAACCCTCGATTAAGCGCCAAATGGGGCAAATTTAGCGTTAGTATTAGTGCTATTAAGCCTGTAGGGCAAGGATCGATATTAAAGTCTTTGCAGCTACTAAAATCTAAACTAGAGGCTGAAGGCCTATTTGACGTGGATCGTAAACGCCCATTGCCGGCTTATCCAATGAAGATTGGTGTTGTCAGTTCTGAACAGGCGGATGGCTATAAAGATTTTTTAAAAATAACAAAACAACGCTGGCCGCTGGCTACAATTGTGTTTGCTCACAGCTTAGTTCAAGGGGATGAAGCACCAAAGCAAATAACGGCCAGTCTAAATGCCTTAAATCAAACTGACGTCGATGTAATTGCGGTAGTTCGCGGTGGTGGCAGTAGCGAAGATTTACTAGCTTTTAGCAGTGAGCCAGTTGTACGTGCAGTCGCCGCCAGTAGAGTGCCAGTTGTAGTGGGTGTTGGCCATGAAGCTGACATTGCATTGTCTCAACTAGCTGCAGACAAAAGTGCTTCAACTCCGACTGATGCTGCACAAATTATTACACCTGATATGGAGCAATTCGATTTGCTTGTTGATCGGTCTTTGCGCGATTTACATTCTGGGCTGGAATTACGGTTTACCCATACAAAAGATCTAATCGGCTTATTTGAACAATCCGCAATACGCAGCTCAGCAAAGATTTCTCACAAACTTGAGACGCTCGATAATCAGCTTTTCGCCGGTGTTCAAACAGCACTGCGTGTTAATGAGAATAGGGTTGGTGGACTGACTCGTGTTTTACACCAGTTGGATCCACACAATATTTTGCGCCAAGGCTATGCAATGGTTAAGCGGGGAGATACAATAGTCACTAAGGCAAAAGACCTTAACACAGACGACGTAATACATTTAGTGCTGAAAGATGCAACTAAGAAAGCGAAGATTCTATGAAAAAAGTCGATACGATGAATTTTAGTGAATTAGCCGAGGAGCTTGAGCAAATAGTTGCCTGGTTTGAGTCTGACAACGTTGATTTAGAAGCGGCAGTAGAGAAGTTCGAGCGAGGGGTGGTGTTGTCGAGTGAGCTGAAAAAAAGGCTGAGCAGCGCCGAGCAAAAAATCAAAAAGATTAGTTCCTAAATCCAAATATGATCTGGCTTGTAGGACTAGCACTAATTAGCTTGCTCCTAGCGTGGGCCGGCGCACCATATGTACCCACCCACAAAGCCGATATAAAAAAATTGTTCGATAGGTTACCGGATTCTATAGGCACAAATGAACAAAAAACGTTTTTAGACTGTGGAGCGGGCGATGGACGGTTGGTGCGGGCTGCGGCACAACATGGCTTTAAAGCTGTCGGTTACGAGCTAAATCCAATAGTGTTTCTTGTTGGGTGGTGGTATTGCCGCGGCATACCAAACACCCGTATGCGATACGGCTTATGGCAGCAAGCTGATCTTAAAAAGTGTAGCGTTGTCTATATGTTCGGTTCAAAATCAAACCTAGCTCGCTTGGTTGCAAAGCGACCAACAGGGCTAATTATTAGCTATGGGTTTGCGCCAGCCAAAGAAACCGACATGGAAATACTAGAAAATCAACAGCCGTTTTGGTTTTTTAAACTGAATCAGGATATTGTTGATTAACCAACTTTGATATACCATAAGCAGTACATATGGAACCTCAGTTTAATCAACCATTTCAGCCACCACAACAACAGCTGCCACCGATAGGCGGCAAGAAACACAACACCGCTCTGATCGTGGCCTTTATGTCCTCGGCCTTAGCTGTGATTTTTCTCGGGCTGTTTATATGGCAGTTTAGTGAACGCAGTTCACTGCAAGCTAATTATGACAGCGACCTTGATGCAGCGGCATTAGCAGCAGTGAACGCTCGGGAAACTGAGCTACGAGAAGAGTTTGAAGATCGACTTAACAGCGACACAACAACCTATGTTGGTTCTGATGTGCTTGGTAGCATTACATTTGACTACCCTAAAACATGGAGTGCGTCAATTAACGAGAATGACTCCGGCAATACTCGACTGGACGCAACCTTTCACCCCAACGCTATTAGCAACTCCGTTAAAGCTTTTGCCTTAAAGATTCAGGTTGTTGATGATCCGTACTCGCAAGAGCTGGGTACCTATGATAATGATGTTGAGCGCGGAGAGTTAACCGCTAATCCGGTGACGTATTCTGGAGTCGACGGTGTGCGCTTGAATGGTCAGATCGATAATGATCTAACCGGCAGTATAGTGCTGCTGCCATTGCGAGACCGTACGCTTATTTTGCGAACAGAGTCTGACACACACCAAGATACCTTCGAATCTATTCTTGATTCACTACAATTCTCTCCATAGCGTTTGTGTTTAGCTAAAACTTTAGTGATAAAATTTAGATAAACCAATAAGAGAGGGAGTGTGTTGCTGTATGCAGCCGGATGAACTTCAGTTAAATATGCTGGAAAACGAGCTTATCGCTATTGCTGCTCACGAGCTAAAATCCCCATTAACTGCAATAAAAAACTTAGCCCTTTATGCTTCTGACGACCAAAGTGAGCTTTTGGATGACTTGGCACGAATCGCTCATATTTCTGACCGCAGTTTGAAATTAGTCCATTCGTTGTTAGATGTTGAAAAACTAAGAAGCGGGGCAGCACATATAAAAAATGAACCAGTGAATTTAGTGCAAGTTTCATATAACGTCGGTCAGATGTTAGAGCCTGTATTAAAACAGAAACAACAACAGCTTAGAATATACGAGCGCCCACTGCAGCCAATCTTTTCTGACGAAAATTATGTAGAGCAGATTATGTATAACTTGATTGATAACGCTGCAAAATATTCAGCCAAAGGTCAGCCAATAGAAATCCGCTTTGCCAAAGAAACCAATAGACAGAACATACGCATTAGGGACTATGGTTCGGGTATATCAAAAAGCGAATGGGCGGCTTTGTTTAAAAAATTTGGCAAGCTTAAGCAGCCGTTAAGCAAACAGGCTGACTCAACTGGGCTGGGGCTCTACATATGCAAACAATTGTCCGAGTCAATCGGCGGCAAGTTGTATCTGCAACCACGGCGTATCGGTAGCTGTTTTGTGTTACAACTCCCATTAATGGAGCAGCTTGACCTATGGCACGGAGCACGCTGGTAATGCATGTCCACAAGTCGATTGTCTATGTTGAGGACGAGCCCGAAATTAGACGAACATACGAGCGGGCCATGGAAAAAGCCGGCTACCGGGTGTATTCAGCTACAACTGCGCAAGAGGCAATAGACATACTCGACACTTATGACGATATTCGGTGTTTAGTTGTTGATTTATTTTTGCCCGAGCATAATGGCTTAGCTATATTGCATCACATTCAGTCCTACGCTGATTGGCAGTCCATACCGGTGATTATTCTGTCGGCAAAAAACCGTGACGAAATACAGGCCAGCGACGAGTATTTAGCCGATCTTGGTGTTGTTAACTATTGTGATAAAACGCAGACCGAACCAAAAGACTTAATACGCACATTGAGCGAGGTTATTGGTGGCAACCAGACGTAATGTAGCAGGAATCATTCTACGCCGAACCGACTATGCTGAGGCCGACCGTATTCTAGTAGTACTAACCAAGGAACTAGGCAAAATTACGGCCATCGCTAAAGGGGTGCGAAAGCTTAAATCTAAGTTGGCTGGCGGCATAGAGCTGCTAAGTGTTAGCGAGCTTGGCGTATTGCCAGGTCGCTCTATGTACACAATTACGTCAGCTCGGTCTACGCAGACATTCGACCGTATTCCAAAAGACCTCACGACACTCAATATTGCCTATGATCAGCTAAAGCTTATCAATAAAAAAGTAGAAGATGGTGAGGCTGCGGAGTTATTTACCGTCGTTGAACAGTCTCTATATGCCTTGAACGAGGGTGTAGACGTTGATCTTGTACAGGTGTGGTTTTACGTGCAGGTATTAACGTATTTCGGCCAGCAGCTAAATCTTACCCACGATGTAAATGGAGTAGAGCTTGGGGCTGATCTTACATACGCGCTTCAGCCAAGTCAGGGGGCACTAATACCGAGTGAGTCCGATTATGCTATTTTTTCTGAGGACGCCATAAAAGCTCTTCGCTTAATGCTTAGGTATGATCCTCGCCAATTAAATCATGTCAAAGGGGTGGTAGAAGCTGTTAAAAAAGTGTCGCCGGACATTGAAGCATTTACAAATTATCAACTCGGCTAGTTGGCGTGTATACTACATTTTATGAGCAAAACAGATGTAACCCTAGAAGATATTACCAGTTTATGTAAGCGCCGAGGCTTTATTTATCAAGGCAGCGAAATATACGGCGGGTTGGCTGGTACATGGGACTATGGGCCGCTCGGGTTGCAGCTTAAAAAGAACATTATGAACCTGTGGTGGAAGACGTTTGTTGAAGATCGCAGCGATATGTACGGTGTTGACGGTGCAATCTTAATGAACCAAAAAACCTGGCAGGCCAGTGGTCATGTCGATACGTTTGTTGACCCATTGTGTGAAGACACCGTTAATCATAAACGATTTAGGACTGACCACATTTTAAAAGATAACGGCCACAATCCAGATGGCTTAACGATGCAACAAATAGATGAACTAATTGCAAACGAGGGCATTAAAAGCCCTGATGGCAACCCGTTGAGTGAATCTCGCACTTTTAATATGATGTTTGAAACTTTCATCGGACCAAACTCTAGGCACGAGATGCCTGGTGTCGTAAATGATGGACCTGCTAATTCAAATATAGTCACAATGGGAGGCTTGAACAAAGATTCGGTTGTTTCTTATAACAAAAAAGACCTTATTTATTTACGACCAGAAACTGCTCAGGCGATTTTTACGAATTATCGCAATATAGTAGATAGCTTTAGCCCAAATTTTCCGTTTGGAATTGCTCAGCAGGGTAAGGCGTTTAGAAATGAAATTTCTCCGCGTGATTTTGTGTTTCGATCACGAGAGTTTGAGCAAATGGAAATTGAATATTTTGTTCATCCAGATAACTGGGAAGAGCAGTTTGAGTTGTGGCGCAAAGAAATACTAAGTTTTTTTGAAAAGCTAGGATTGCCACAGGATAAATTGCACGAACTAGAGGTTCCAGACAATGACTTGGCCCACTACAGCAAGCGCACGATTGATTTTGAGTTTGAGTATCCACATGGAAAAGACGAGCTAGCCGGATTTGCATATCGTACTGATTTTGATCTGAGCAATGTTCAGCGGGTGAGTGGTAAAAATATGCAATACCGACCTAAAGACCAAAGTGAACCTTTTGTGCCACATGTATTAGAGCCGTCGTTTGGCGTGGAACGTGCAGTTATGGCGGTGCTTACCAGCGCCTATTGGCACGACACAGAAAATGACCGAATTGTCTTACGACTACCCAAGCACCTCGCTCCAGTAAAAATGGCGGTTAGCCCGTTACTTAAAAACAAACCAGAGTTGGTAAAAAAAGCTCAAGAAGTGTTTGGCGCGATGAAGGAAAAATATGGCAATGTGATGTGGGACGACAATGGCAACATTGGTAAACGTTACCGACGCCAGGACGAGATTGGTACTCCAACCTGTGTCGTAATTGACTTTGACACCCTTGAAGACGACACAGTCACCGTGCGCGACCGTGATACGACCGAACAAACACGCGTGAAAATTGAGGAACTGTAATAATTTCTGAGTCGATTGTTTACTACACCGATGGCAGCGCCAGCCCCAACCCTGGTCCAGGAGGCTTTGCAGTTATTAAAGATATGAAGCCAGCTATATTAGGCGGTGAACCGAGCGGAACAGAAACCACTAATATCCGCATGGAAGGTTTTGCGATTATTGCAGCGCTCAAAGATGCCAACGGACGGGAATGCGTTATTCATACCGACAGTGAATTTTGGATTAATGTCATTACTAAATGGTCGATTGCGTGGGAGGCTAAAGGTTGGAAGAAAAAGGGTGGAGACATAAAAAACCTCGACATTGTTAAGGAGGTCTGTGGTTTGTACAAGCAATCAAAAGCCAAGCTCGTCTGGGTGCGCGCCCACAATGACGATCCTGGTAATGAGATGGCAGATGAGTACGCTAACAAGGCCCGCGAACAAAATCTATAGAAGTAAAGTGCTAAAATGAATCCATGAAACTACTTTTAACTTCCGCGGGTATAGCTAATCAATCAATTGCAGATTCGCTAAGCGAATTAACAGATAAGAAACCAGAGCAAACTAAGATTGGCTTTATCCCTACGGCTATGAATGTTGAAGGAGCAAATAAAAATGAGCGTTGGTATCTGGGGCTTATAGATAACTTGCGAAGGTTTGGTTTCGGCTGGATTGATTTAATTGATATTTCAGCTGCAGATGTGGATTGGCGTACAAGGTTAAACGAAGTAGATGTTGTGTTTGTCGGAGGTGGTAATACGTTTCATTTACTAAACCAGGCACGCAAGACCGGTTTTGATCAATGGGTAAAGAAAAACATCAAAAATAAAGTATACGTAGGCGTAAGTGCCGGCAGCATTTTAGCAACTCCAACTATTGAAGTTGCAAGAATTGAACCAGCAGACCCAAATTTATGTGGATTAACTAATCTGACTGGTTTAGGGTTAATTGATTTTGAAATTGAGCCACACTGCGACCAAAAGAGGTTTAGGGTGGTAGAGAAATGGGCAGAGCAGAACAAGAAAAAAATTTATGCGCTCGACGACGAATGCGCTCTTAAGGTAATTAACCGATCAATAGAAGTAGTTTCAGAGGGAGCCTGGGAATTTTATGGTTAAAGTCGCTGAATTTAGGTTAAAACTATTCCCGAAAGATTTTTATAAAGTACGTAATTTTTACGAAGATCAGCTTGGCTTCAAGGTAGTGAACGAGTGGGATCATGAAGATAAAAAGGGTGTAATGTTTACAGTAGGCCCAGCAATACTGGAGCTATTGTGGGAGAAAGATCAAGCAACTCCAGAGTATCGATCATCAGATGTGTCTTGGCGAGTAGACGATGTGTGGAGTATTTGGGAAGAGTATAAAGGAAAAGAGTGTATTGTCTTTGAATTGCGAGACAATAGTTGGGGTGATACCTCATTTTTCATTAAAGACCCCGAAGGATTTAGAATTACTTTTTTCACAGAGCTTAAAGCCACTTGATATAATTGAGTCATGAGCAAATTAGATTTTAAGAAACTTGATTATTTTAAAGCTAAAAGAGAGCCAAGTATTGTAAATGTACCTAAAGCACAATATTTAGCAGTAGATGGAACGGGGCACCCAAGCTTGTCGGACGATTGGCAAAAAGCTATAGAAATGCTGTATCCAGTGGCATATGCAATTAGGATGTCACCAAAAAAAGACAGAGCGCCTGCAGGTTACCGAGAATATACAGTCGGGCCGCTAAGTGGTTTATGGTGGGCTGATGATGTTACTTCGCAAGAAGATTTTGAGTCTCGATTAAAAGAAGAATGGAAATGGACAGCACTCATTGTTCAGCCTGATTTTGCAACAAAGGAAGTGGCCGAGCAGTTTATTGAACTAACTAAAGAAAACAAGCCAGAGCTTGATCTAGATAAAATGTATTATTTGCAAGAAGAGACAACTGAAGCAGCACAGATATTGCATATAGGGTCGTATGAAGCCGAAGCGCCGACAATAAGAAAGCTACATGATTTTATTGAAGCACAGGGCTATAAAATCAATGGCAAACATCACGAAATATACTTAAGCGACCCGCGCCGAGTTGATGAATCAAAGCTTAAAACTATTATTAGGTATCCTGTAGAAAAATCATAAGTACGCTACACTAATAGAGTATGGATTTAAATTTTATAGTCAGTTTAATTGGCGGGTTGATGATAGGGCTTTTGGTAGCTAGTTTATGGCTTAGAAAGCCACAGACTGGAACTAATAATGAGAATCAGAACGACAGCCAGCTGCGCTTATTGCAAGATCAGATTGCTAAACTTACAGATAAAATGGACACCCGTTTAGATAAATCTAACACCATGCTGTTAAACAGTTTTGGTAAATTTCAAACAGAAACAAATCAAATCGTTAAAGATGTCACTCAGCGCCTGACTAAACTTGATGAAACTAATAAGCGTGTTGTTGATGTAGCAGACGAATTAAAGACCCTGCAAAACGTACTGCAAAATCCAAAACAACGAGGCGTATTAGGGGAGTATTATCTGCAGACGGTGTTAGAAAACGTCTTGCCACCTGGACGATTTGCTATGCAGTACAAGTTTGCTGATGGGGAAATAGTTGATGCGGCAATTTTTTTACAAGACAGCAAAATTTTACCAGTTGATTCGAAATTTAGTTTAGAAAATTACAATCGGCTTATAGACGAAAAGGACAAAACAAAACGGGATGCTCTTACGAAGTTAATAAAAAATGACTTAAAAAAACGGATTGATGAAACCGCCAAATATATTCGCCCACAGGAAAACACTATGGATTTTGCCTTTATGTTTTTGCCAAGCGAGGCCATGTATTATGACCTCCTTATAGCTAACGTGGGTGTGGTTAGCAGGGACTTAATTGAGTATGCGTTTCAAGAAAAAAAGGTGATTATTGTAAGCCCAACAAGCTTTTTAGCTTATTTACAAACTGTGCTACAAGGGTTGCGTAGCTTGCAGATTGAAGAGCAAGCCAAAGAAATTCAAAAGAATGTTGGTAAACTTGGACGGCATTTAGAAGTATATGATGAGTTTATGGGCAAACTAGGTAGTTCGCTTGGCACGACCGTAAACCACTACAACCGAGCCCACAAAGAGCTTAAAAAAGTTGATAAGGATGTAACTAAAATCACTGGTGCGACAGAGGTAGTAGACCCATTGCAATTAGACAAGCCACAGGGAGACGATTAATGGCGGCCGGAGTTCAGCAGGCGACATTTGCAGCTGGTTGTTTTTGGTGTTTAGACGCAATATTTCGTAAAACAATAGGAGTGACAAACGTTCAGTCTGGCTACAGTGGTGGCGAGCACGACAGCCCGACATATGATTCTATTCACACTCGAAATGACGGCTATGCAGAAAGTGTACATATTGAGTTCGATCCCGATCAAATTTCGTACGCAGTTTTGTTGGAAATTTTTTGGACGAGTCATAACCCAACTACGCCGAACCAGGACGGAGCTAATATTGGGCAAGAGTACCGAAGCATAATTTTTTACCATGATGATGAACAAAAGCAGCAGGCCGATATCAGTAAGCACGAAGTAGCGCCGACGCTATGGGATAAGCCAATAGTTACAGAGATTGTAGCGTTTGAGAAATTTTATACAGCTGAAGATCATCACCAGAACTTTTTCTTTGAAAAACCTAACAATCCTTACTGCATGGTTGTCATAAACCCCAAGCTAGCGAAATTCAAAGAACGGTTCGCGGAGTATGTCCGCGAGGAACCGCTTGGTACTTAATGAAGAAAGTCCTGATTTTAGAGGATAATAGGCAATTTGTCTCATTACTCACTGGCTATTTAGAAGAGCTGGCAACAAACCAAAGTACTCACATACAAATTGATGTGTATGAGTCTGAGCGCGATGTACTTGAGATAGTCAACCCGAACGCGACAAACTGGGATGCGATTTTATTAGACTATTACGCCGTTGATGGGACATTCTTTAAGCTCGACTTTGACTTAATTGACGCACACAAAGTGATAGCTATGTCTTCCGAGCCGTCCAAAAATGCCATAGCCAGAAGGTATGGAGTAACGCATACTGTGCAAAAGGATTATCGAAAACTAGGTACGAGCGCATACGCGATTGTACAAATATTAAAAGGAGTACTTTTTGGCAAAGAAGAATAAAACAGTAGTCGTAAACCTAGACGCCTTTGTGCCGAGTGGGCAGACTATAGGCGAGCTAGACGACGGTCGCAAGATTTTTGTGTGGGGAGGATTGCCAGGCGAAGAATGCAAGGTTGCTATCACTAAGTCGAAAACAAAATTTGCTCAAGGTATTGTCGTTGAGGTCATACAACCATCTAAGCAACGTGTTGAGCCAAAAGACGGAGCGTTTTTAAGTACGTCTCCGTGGCAGATCGTACCGTGGAAAATGGAGAACACCGAGAAACACCGATTGTTAAAGGAAACGTTTGCTCAGCAGGGAATTGAGGTGGAGTTCGATTGGCATAACGATGAGCAGCAATGGGCTTATCGCAACAAAATGGAGTTTAGTTTTTGGTGGGATCATGACACTGGACTTGAACTAGCGTTCCATATGCGCGGTGCACGACACCGACTACCCGTAGAGGGTAGTTCACTTGCCATGGAAGAAATTAACAGAGCAGCACGTGGAATTAGAGACGCTCTACGCGTAGCAGAGGTTGAGGCGAGAGTTTTAAAAACACTAATGCTGCGCGCCGACAGGAATGGGTCTGTGTATGCAGCGTTATTTGTTAAAGATAAAGATTTCCAGCCTCCGACCGACATAGAAAAAACAGTCGACGGTTTAAAAATTTATTTTAGTAATCCTAAAAGCCCGGCTTCTGTGAGCACGAAGCTTTTACATGCATTTGGCGAGGACAAGATCGTAGACAAAATCTTAGATACAGAACTGACGTATAGCGTTGAGTCATTTTTTCAGGTTAATATACCGGTCTTCGAGCAAGCCCTACGAGATATTAAAAAATTTACTACCGAAAGTGACGCTACCAGTATCGTAGATCTCTACAGTGGGGTAGGCAGTATTGGGCTGAGTGTTGGCGCCCATACGTTAGTTGATTCTGATACAGAATCAATTCGATTTGCAAAAATGAATGCCGCTAATAATGAAACAGTCATTCATTCCACCAGCGAACAGGCTGTTGAGCACATAAACAGCGCCGATATTCTAATTGTTGATCCACCGCGAGCTGGCCTGCATGGTTATGTAACTGATGCGATTGAGGAGTACCAGCCACGCTATGTTGTGTACTTGTCGTGCAACCCGGCAACACAAGCCCGCGATATCGGCCATCTCGGCAGCTATAAGATAACAGCTGCCAAAGGGTATAACTTTTTTCCTAAAACTCCACACATCGAAAGTTTGGTTATTTTAGAAAAAACTTAACAGTGGCTGAACGGAGCCATGTTGTATAGTAGTTTCATATATGTATAAGATTTTGGTTGTTGAGGATAACTCGGATATGCGCCAGGCGGTTGCCGAAGCGCTGGTACGAGATGGCCATAAGGTGTATTCGGCTGAATCAGCTGAGAAGGCAAAGGATTTTTTAGCGCAGGACGCCGACATTGATATTGGGATATTGGATATTAATTTACCGGGTGATTCGGGCCTAGATCTAACAGATTATATTCGCGATCTCGACATAACCATACCACTTATTGCAATTACAGCCCGGGATAGCCTACAAGAGCGAATTGAGGGGCTAGAGTCTGGCTTTACCGACTATGTTGTTAAGCCCTTCGATCTAACCGAGCTAATAGCCCGCGTCCACGCTCATTTACGTCAAGCTGGCCACAACGACGACAGGAGCCTTGTTTTGCGCACCAAGCGGTTTAAGTTAGTGCCAGATGCCTTTGAGTTCTTTGTTGATGACCATATGGTTGAGTTAACAAAAATTGAATTTAGAATTATGCAAAAACTGCTCGAAAATAACACTGTTATGGTCCCGATAGACGACATTATAGAATTTGCCTGGGGCGAGCAGTCAGACCTGATAAACCCTCCGATACGTATCCATATAGCTAATCTTCGTAAGAAAATTGGTGACGACGACTTTTCGGTAATCAAAACAATACCCGGTACAGGCTATAAGCTGAGTGATGGCTAGAGAAAAGTCCTCAACAAATATTCGAGAATTATTTTATGGTGTACGGCTAAAAATAACTCTTACAATTATTGTATTGGTTGCTTTTTCGATTTTCGTCTACGCGTTGACGCTGTTGCAGTCGATATCGCAGGTCCGGCTTACAGAACAAGAAACCCTGCAGATAATTAGCGACACCCAACCAGATACACAGCGAATTTTTTTCATGGATGTGCCCCAGGAAGCACTGCAAGACTATACAGGGGTATTGTACGAGGAATTTGTCGAGCGTAGAGCTCAAGGCGTAACCCGCTTAACGCCGTTAATTGTTCTAGCAAGCGGTGTAATTGCCTATGCCGTGGCACGTCAAATTTTGCGCCCAATCAAGGATTCTTACAGCGCTCAGGAGCGCTTTATGCAAGACGCAGCGCATGAATTTAGAAATCCGTTAGCGGCCCTAAAAGTTACCGTGCAAAATATTAAGTCGCGCGGCACGCTAGACAAAGACGATGCCTTAAAACTACTAAAATCAACTGAAACACAGGTAAATAGACTTATTTCAATCAACGAAGACTTGCTTTATTTGGAGCGAAAAGAAGAATCGCTATCGAAAAAATCAAAAAAACTTAATATCTCAGAGCTTCTATTAGACGTTCTTGAAGATTTAGAGTCATTGGCTCGACAACAAAATCTTAAAATAATTTCTAAAATTCAAGATGATATTTCTTTACGTATTCCGGCAGAACGTTTTGTGAAGATTGCCCAAAACATCATTGGCAATGCTATCAAATACAGTAAGCCTGGCTCTGGCGAAGTACGGGTTTCGCTGACAGAAAAGAATGGCAGTGTTCGGTTGAGCGTGCGGGACTTTGGAGTAGGTATTCCGAGTGACGACTTAGCTCAGATTGGCCGACGGTTCTACCGGGCGTCGAACACCTCGGCTTTTAGTGGTACCGGCCTTGGTATGGCGATTGTGCAAAAGGCAGTTTCGGCTCAAGGCGGTCAACTAACAGTTAATAGTAAGCCCGACGAGGGCACGCACGTTGTCGTGAATTTGTAGGTGCCTGACCCGCGTGGGTGTAATGGTCTACAATTGAACTGTACGAACTCCGGTATACGAGCTACGATATACTGACATGCAGCATCTTTCTAAGTCAGATTATTTAAAATTTCGGGTTCATCCAGCTTTCTTGTGGTATCAAAAACATAGTCCGAATGTTTTGCCAAAACCGACCGACAATCAAAAATATACCTTTCAACAAGGTGACGAATTTGAGCAGTACGCTAAACAACTGTTTGAGGGCGGGGTCGAGGTTGCTGCCGAGCATTATGATTTCAAGGAAGTTTTAAACCAGACTAGACAACTACTTTCTGGTGAATGGCGCGTGGTGTTTCAGCCAGGGTTTATGACTGACGACCGCCTGTACTGTAGAAGCGATATCATCGAGAAAACGGACACTGGCTGGATCTTGTATGAAGTAAAGAGTTCCACAAGTGTTAAAACAAGTCACTTGTTTGATTTAGCTTTTCAAAAAAAAGTTCTACAACAACTCGGGCATACCGTTACTGCCTGCCGGGTGCTGCATATTAATAAATTTTATAAAAGAAAAAAAGTCATACGACCTGAAAGTTTGGTTGCAATCCGTGACGTAAGCGAAGAAGTTGCCGAAATAGCCAATAAAGTCGACAAGGAAGTTGCAGAGGCGCAAGCCGTTATCGAGCAGGCGGAGGCCGACGATCACCCGGCTTTTGCTGGAAATTTGGCCGAATGGATGCCGATATACAATCATATTCATGACGTAGCGGATGATTCAGTTTTAAACCTAACAAGTATTAAACCATCGCAGGTAAAAGAATACTTTTTCGCTGGTATTGAGTCACTGCATGAGCTCGAGCCTAGTTCTGCATTAAATGACAGACAAAAATGGCAAATTAGGGCTACCAAAAATGGCTCGCCGCTGATTGACGGCGAAAAAGTAAAGACGTTTTTAGATTCTTTGCAGTATCCGTTGTATTTTCTCGATTACGAAACCTCGGCCTACGCAATTCCATTTTACGAGGGGGTGAAGCCATATCAACAGATGCCATTTCAGTATTCGCTACATAAACTCGATTCGCCGCAATCACCATTAGAACATTATGAATATCTGCACACCGAAAAAAACAATCCAGCCCAGCAACTAACGGAGTCATTACTGGGTGATTTGGGTGAAACAGGCACGGTGTTAGCTTGGTTTGATAAGTTCGAAAAATACTGTAATCGAACGCTTGCAGACTTTGTACCCGAACATAAAGATAGGCTCCATGACATTAATAAACACATGAAAGATTTACGCATACCATTTGCTAACTTCGGATATGTAGATGCGCGGTTTGGCGGCAGTACATCGATAAAAAATGTTCTTCCAGTGGTTGTACCTCAGTTAAGTTACAAAAGTCTCGGCATTCAAGAAGGCGGAGCAGCCCAGCGACTGTGGCAGCAGGTTGTGTTTGATTCTGTTGACGGAGGAGAACAAGTGTTTAACGATCTTATTGAATACTGCAAACTCGATACACTTGCTATGGTGGAAATTTATAGGGTGTTGCTTGCAGTTGCTGGTTTAGAGTCAGTCAAGACTCAAAGCAGTCTTTTTTAGTTTCGTCATTAACGCTTTATTTTGAGACAATAGGACGGTAATGTCTGATAATTTTACAAATCGGTACAATGGTTTAAACGCCAAGCAAAAGGAGGCTGTAGATTATATCGACGGCGCTCTGATGGTATTAGCTGGTCCTGGCACGGGCAAGACAGAGCTTCTATCAATGAGGGCTGCAAACATTCTACAAACAACCGATACGCATCCAAGCTCTATCTTATGTCTAACTTTTACTGACAAAGCATCGCTTAATATGCAGCAGCGGCTACAGGAAATCATTGGTTTTACAGCCCGTAATATTCAAGTGCGAACATTTCATAGTTTTAGCGCAGACGTGATTAACCAAAACCCAGAATATTTTTTTAATCATGCACTCGTCGAACCCGCCGATGACGTGATTCAACTACAAATTATTAATAATATTTTAGAAGAGCTACCATTTCAGAGTCGCCTTACGTCTAAATATGGCGGTAAGTTTACGCAAATTAAGCGAATTATCAGATCAATTGATCAAGCTAAAAAGGCTGGGCTCACCCCTGAGAAACTACGGTCGGTGGCTGCTCTGAACATTGCGTATATTGACTCTATCAGCGACAGGTTCGATCAAGTTTTTTCTAAGCGATTTAATAAGAATACAGCCAATGAGATTCATCAATTTCTAGATGAAATACCGACACTTGAAACAAAAACTCATCCTATTCGCGGCTACGACGAAGTGCTTCACTCTTCGTTAGCTGCAGTTCTGGTAGAAGCAGATGAAAACAACACAACAAAACCACTTAGTGCGTGGAAGAGTGCTCATAGCCAGGTTGTTGACGGTAAGCGTGTGCTAAAAGACGTAAAACGAAGCCTGTGGTGGTTAGAGCTAGCTGATGTATACCAGCAGTACCAATCAGCACTTGAAGAGCAAGGGTATTATGATTTTTCGGACATGGTTTTAAGTGTTATTACTGAGCTTGAGCAAAATGAGACGCTTCGACACGCAGTTGCAGAGCAATTTAATTATGTAATGGTTGATGAATTTCAAGATACAAATGATGCTCAGATGAGGCTTGTGAACCTTATTGTAGAGCTGCAAGCCAATAACCCCAACATAATGGTGGTAGGAGACGACGACCAGGCGATATATAGGTTTCAGGGGGCAGAAATATCGAATGCTCAGAACTTCCTTGATACCTTTACTCATACGAAGATTATCTCGCTGACTGAAAATTATCGCTCTAGTAGTAAATTAATTAATTCCAGTCAGACTATCGCAAGCAAAATACTGCATCGACTATCGGCCCAACTTGATATACCTAAAAAAATCGAAGCAAAATTCAATACTACTACCGATAAAGTCGAACACAAAAGTTATTCAACGCTCGATGTTTCTTACGTTTCTATTGCACAATCAATCGAGCACGACTACAAAGCAGGCTTGTCGGTGGCTGTTTTAGCGCGCAATCATTCCAGCCTTGCCAAGATAGCTGCCGTGCTTGATGAATGCAATGTGCCACTGCAGTATGACAGGCAGAGCAATGTGTTCGAGCTGCCTGGCATTCAGCTCCTTATAAATGTGTTAAAGACTGTTGCATCAATACAAAAAGGCGATATACAACAGTCTACCTATTTACTGCGTACCATTTTGCCGAGCGATGTTGTAGGTTTAGATTCTAAGTTTTTATGGTCTTTTAGTATACGTAATCGATATGAAGACTGGGTGAGCGCTGCTCTTGCTAGTGAAAATGAGGACCTGTTGTCTTTTGTAGAGTGGTTGGTTGAGTTAGCAAAATTAGAAAGAAATACCTCGATTTCAATTTTGCTGGAATATATTTTAGGCTTGAAGCCCCTTGGTAGCTACGTTTCGCCACTGAAAAAACTTGTTGATTCTGCCGAAGATTTTGAAGCGATGCAATTACTGTCCGGTGTACAAAAACTAAGGTCTCTCGCGAGTAGCAGCTTAAAATCTAGCAGCAATAATCTGCAGTCATTTGTTGAGCTTTTACGGTCCTATGAAGATTTAGATCTTCAAATTTCAAATGAACTAACTTTTTTAAATGGTGATTCATTTGTGAACCTAATGACTGTTCATAAATCTAAAGGGCTGGAGTTCGATAGTGTATTTGTGTTGGACGCTGTAGATTCTATTTGGAGTCCATCACGGTCTCGAAACAAAACACCAATTAATTTAGAAATGATGCAAGAGTACGGCGAGGATCCTGACGATTATGCTCGCTTATTGTACGTTGCAGCAACACGGGCAAAGTCCAGATTAGTATTTGTTAGCTATAAAACCGATGCTGCAGGCAAAGCTCAATTACCAAGCCCACTTCTTGCCGACATACCCCCAACAGATATAACTAGTACTAAGCAGGTACTTCACCAGTCCTTGCTACGAGCTAATACATGGCCACGACTCAACCATACTGACGAGAAGCTCCTACTTAAGCCCCTTCTTACCAACTATGAGCTTTCGGTGACTCATCTTATAAATTTTTTGGATATCGAAAATGGAGGGCCGCAGCTGTTCATTGAACGGAACCTTTTGCGTCTGCCAGATGTGAAGTCTCCCCACATGGGGTACGGGACGGCAATTCATGCCGCGCTCCGCTTACTGCAATTACAGTTCAATAAGCAGTCAGTGCAGCTTGATTTAGTGCTTGATGAATTTGATTCTGTACTTGAAACACAACACCTTGAGCAGCCAGCTTTTATAAAATATAGACAAAAGGGTCGTGAGTTGCTTGAGAAATATGTTAAAAATCCAGATCTGCTTACACTGATTGAAGGCGCACAGCCTGAACGTAGTATAAAAGCCGTAAAAATTGGCGATGCAACTATTGGTGGTCAAATCGATAGGCTGGATGAACTACAGTCAGAGCTAGTTGTCGTTGATTATAAGACTGGCTCTCCGTTGGCTCCAGAGCTTGGCGCTAAAACAAAAACACACGGTATAAAGGCTTTTAAGCATCGCTTACAACTCATCTTCTATAGCCTGTTACTAGAGGACTACGCAGCTCAGAAACATAAATCAATCAAGGGTCGCATGGTATATGTAGAAGCCCAAAGCGATAAAGATTTGGTGCGCGAATACATTCCGAGCCACGTAGAAAAAGATCAGTTAAAGCTGTTAATTGACGTAGTGTGGGGCAAGATTCAGGCGTTCGAGTGGCCAGAGGTATCTGGATACGAGGAGTCTTTTGAAGGAATGAAGCAATTCATTACTGATTTAATTGGAGAAAATCAAATAATATGAGGTATTTAGAGGTAGATATCGGTGGTACTCCTATGTCAATCAAAGTACTAAAACACCATTGGGCAAAAAAGCTTACTATGAAAGTGAATAGCTTGGGTGAAGTCACGGTCACAATACCCAAACATTCTTCGTATAATTTGGCAAAAAAATTTGTGGAGACTAATACCCCGTGGCTCCAGGCTCGAGCAGATGTAATTAGTCGACAAAAAACTAAGCCAACTCAGAACGAACTGCGACAGGCACGCGCTCTTGTCTATGCAAAATTAGATCGTTGGGGGAGTGAAGTTGGCGTAACTTGGAATAAAGTTTTTATCCGAAACCAATCAACCCGCTGGGGCAGTTGCTCATCTGTTAATAACCTAAGTTTTAACTGGCGAGTACTAAATTTATCACCCGAATTGCAAGACTACTTAATAGTTCATGAGCTCGCTCATATAAAACAACATAACCACAGTAAGCAGTTTTGGACTGAGGTTGCTCGTGTCCTGCCAGACTACCGAGAGCGAAAGCGCCAATTGGATGCTATCGATCTAATTCAGTAGGAATGCTACGCTAGGTACCATGAATGTAGAGGGTATTAAATTAGTTACAATTGGCGGCGGAACCGGTAGCTTTACATTACTTTCAGCCTTACGTAATTATGTTACTAATGTTACAGCTATTGTAAACATGGCGGATGATGGTGGTTCGACAGGTAAATTACGAGATGAACTTGGAGTGTTGCCTCCAGGCGATGTCCGGCAGTGTCTTGTTGCTCTCGCGGAAGATTCATCAGTAGTTCGTGAGTTGTTTAATTATAGATTTGGAGAAGGTGATCTTAGCGGGCATAGCTTCGGGAACTTGTTTTTGACTGCGCTTGAAAAAGTTACCGGTGACTTTGCCCAAGCCGTTGAAACTGCAAGTAAAGTTTTAAATATCAGTGGTCGAGTTCTACCTGTTACTACCGACCCACTTACATTGGTGTATCAAAAGCAAAATGGCGACGAAGTACGCGGTGAATTTAAAATTGCCGAATCAGATCTGCAGTCCGAGGGAGTGTTGCCGCAGTTAAAATTAGACCCTTCAGGGGCTATTACGCCCGAAGCGCGTGCGGCAATAACAACTGCCGATATGGTAGTAATCTGCCCGGGGAATCTTTATGGATCGCTGGCGCCTGCATTACTGGTGGAGGGTGTGGCTGAGGCTTTGCAAGAAACGAAAGGAACCGTAGTGTATGTAAGTAATTTGGTAACTAAACCCGGGCAGACAACCGGCTTATCTGTTGCCGACCACGCCAGTGAGATCGAACGGTTTGTTGGCGATCGAATACTAGATTATGTGCTGTTCAACAACAAGAAACCGAGTGATAGTCTCTTGGCTAAATACGCAAAAAAGAACGAGTATGCTTTGGATTTTGATATCGGGCGGCTGAAATCGATGCACTATACAACCAAAGGAGACAATTTTGTAAGCAATGATATGTATTTCCAAGATCCAAATGACACCGCTATCCAACGAACACTGATTCGCCATAACGCAGATAAAGTGGCCCGAACCCTGATGAAAATATATTTTAGCTAATGCTAATTACGTATATGTTTGGTACTGTTTGTGTATGAAGAAATTATATTTTTTAGATTTTGATCGAACACTGTTTAACAATCATGAGTTTTTTCAGGACTTCTCAACTATTTTAGCGGCTTATTTTGAAATCAACGGCGACGACTTACACCAAATCGCAAAAAAACATAATCAAATTAGGTCTACAGCCAAAGGCATTTTTAGCGCATTTGACATGATCCGTGAAGAATATCCACAAATTAATATTGATGATGTAAAACGCATAGCAACGCAAGAGTTGGCTGAACGGACCTATGTTTTTGCAGATGTAGAGAGAACATTAAAAATTATTGACGCGGCAAATGACGATATTCATATTGTGACAGTCGGGACAGATGAGTATCAGCGCTTTAAGTTTGGCTTTGCGCCAAAGCTAAAATACTACCCGCTAACAATCACCCAAGAATCAAAAGGGAAGTGTTTGTTGCAGTTTAAGGATACATTTAATCAGTACGAAAAGGTGGTACTAGTAGACGACCGAGGCGACACATTTGACGATGAGTTCCGCGAACTTGGTATTGATGGGATTAGACTTAACCGCGTTGATAGTACCTATAGTTCAAAACCGACTCCGCCGGATGTTAAAGAAATAGCAACGTTAATTGAACTTGTGTCGTGATACGTCCAAGAGTAGCTGTTATAGCTGCTGCTGGCTTTGGTGGTAGGATGATGCCTGTTACAAAATCCATAAGTAAAGAAATGCTCCCCGTAGGCAACAGGCCGATAGTTGATTATGCGGTAGAGAACGCGGTTAAAGCGGGGGTTGAAAAGATAATATTTATTACCCGCGAGGATGATGATCAGCTGCGGAGCTTTTATTCAAAGCCTAAACAAGCACTTGTAGACGGCCTAGCGTCAATCGGAAAAACGAACATTATCCCTGATATTGAGTATTTACACACCCTGGCAGAGTTCGTGTTTGTAGATCAACCGCATGATGGACGGTACGGAACCGGCCTATTGCCGGTCATAGCCCAGCAGGCGCTAGAATCTGAAGAATTATTTTGGTTGCTGGCAGGTGACAATGCAGCTTTTAGGCCAGACGGCCGAGAGTTGGAATTACTACTCCAAACGCTTAACGAGCACGATATGCACAGTGCAATCGCCTGCACCGAGGTTCCTCTACAGAATGTTGGACGGTATGGAGTGATTGAATATCAAGATAGTAACGATCATAAAATATTTAATCGGATAGTAGAGAAGCCAGCTCCAGACCAAGCACCATCTAATCTCATTAACATTTCAAGCTACTTATTTCATGCAGACATAATTGATATATGTAAAACCATAGAGATAACTGACAATGAATATTTGTTAACCGATGCTTTTGAAGAATATTCAAAACGGCACCCGATGCTAACATGGCCGATTACTGGCAGTTTTATAGATGTCGGCAACCCAAAAGCATTTGCCGAAGCAAACCAGCTCGTCATTAACACTATTCGTGGCTAACATGGATCTGCTGCCGATTGCTACATGCTTTGTGGCTTTAGTAGCAAGCATTGGCAGCAGCATAGCGGGTGGAGGCGGTGGCCTACTTATTTCACCGTATATGATCTTAATTGGACTACCACCACAAGTAGCAGTTGCCACACCTAAACTTGCTGGCCTGGGGCTTGCAATCGGTTCGGTTCAACGGTTCGCCCGTTCCAATGTTATTAACTGGCGAATGGTTGTATGGCTTGCTCCAATATCAATTGTTGCCGGTATAGTTGGACCCCAGATTTTAGTACAAACTTCACAAAAAGTTGTCGGGTATATCGTAATTGCAGTATCTATTTCATTGAGCCTAGCAACTCTTAAAAGTAAGGTCGGGCTCGAAGAAAGACAGCCGTCAAAACGTGGGCGCTTGCTTGGTTACGCGCTGTATAGCCTTATAGCAATACTGCAAGCCGCCTTCGGTTCTGGTATAGGCAGCTTAATAATGTTTGTTTTTATGGGGTTGCTCGGTATGAATGCTTTAGCCGCGAATGCCACTAAGCGAGTGGTGGGCGTCGGCATCTTAATACCAGCAAGTATTATTTTATTTAGTAATGGCCTCATTGATGTACCGCATGGAATAGCCATGCTGCTGGGCATGTACTGTGGCGGTTGGATCGGTGCACATATCGCTATCAACAGAGGTAGCCAATTTATAAGAACAGCTTTTATTGCAGTTACTATCGTCACGGCTATAACAGCGGCTATCAGATTTTAGTTTTACACAATGCTGTGGAAAATAGGGTAATATACCAAAAAAGTGGGTATAAGTGGGTTGCAGTGGGTAATTGTGGGTGGTAAAGTAATGTCAGTGGAACAAAAAGCCCAAAAGCAGGGTAAAAAACAAAAATAAAAAAACCACTACATTAACAACAAAATAGGTACATGACTTCTATAGATTTTTTTGAACGCCGCTTAGACGACAAAAATCGGCTGACAATACCAGCCGAAGTTCGAAGCGAGTTCGATAACGGAGAAGTAGTACTCACACGAGGTTTTGGACCGTATCTGCATATGTACACACTCCAAGTATGGAATGAGCAGGTAGAACCAGAACTTAAAGGAGCAATCTTGGACGAAAAGATAGCTGATTTAAACGTAATATTTCGCAGAGGAAAAGTAGTAACTACTATGGACTCTAAGCAAGGCAGAATTACGCTTGATCAAAGTCTTATCGATTTCGCCACTATTACTCGAGATGTTGTTGCCGTTAGAGCAGGAAACTACTGGAGATTAATGTCTCCCGCCGTTGCCGACGCAGTCTAAACACTTGTTTAGGTTAATGTTTTAGTACTTTAACAATCTAAGATTACGAGCAAATAACCAAAACCAATGGTTTGCCACAAACAATAGAAGTTTATCTATCTGGCAGCCAGCAAGTGGATTGAAGTAACCACTTTATAAAAACTTTTGCACCTTTTAAAAAATTTGGAAACACCTCCCAAACTCCACCTCACACATAAGTCTCTCAATCGCAAGTTCAAGCTTCTATTATAGAAGATACATCCACTTGCGACTCATCATTTAGGATTCGTCCCGAATGATAAACAAAAACAAAAACATACGTACAAAACAAAACGCTGACTGCTGGTTAGATGAACTTTTTTTCATCGATTCTCTACAACTTATATTCTGCCAAAATTCTGGGCAGGGTCTAAGTTGTGGAGACACATCACAATCCACACACACCGGTTTTATGTAAGCAGGTAGTAACGCTACTAGAACCGCAAAAAGAACAAAGTTATCTTGACTTGACTGCCGGATATGGCGGTCATGCTAGTGAAATTCTTGATTCAACATGGGCATGGAATCAAACAACACTAGTTGATCGAGACGCACAAGCCATAAAACACTTAGAAAACCGTTTTTATGAGCATAAGGACCTGTTGCGATTTGTTCACGCGGATATGGTAACAGCACTACAGGCATTAATTGACGAATCTCGTCAGTTTGATATGATCTTGGCCGATTTGGGCATCTCTTCGGTTCATGTTGATCAAGCAGACAGAGGCTTTAGCTTTATGCGAAACGGCCCGCTTGATATGCGCATGGACCCTCGCCAGGATCTAACAGCTGCAATCGTTGTCAATACATGGAGCGAGGTCGATTTACTACAAATTTTGCGCGAATATGGCGAAGAACGCCAAGCAAAACGAATAGTCCAGGCCATAATGGCACATCGACCTATCCGTACTACAGAAGAACTGGCTGATGTTGTCTCCACGGTGGTACACCGCAAAGGGAAGAAACACCCAGCAACACGTACGTTCCAAGCACTGCGAATAGCCGTCAACGACGAAGTCGGACAGCTAAAAACAATGCTACAACTCGTGCCAAAGGTCGTAAGTCCCGGTGGTAGAGTCGCAATTATAAGCTTCCATAGCTTAGAGGACCGCTTAGTAAAACAAGCATTTAAAGACCTCACAAGCCTTGGTATTGAAAGCGATTTTACATTACTAACCACCAAGCCGGTAACGGCAACCGAAGATGATATAAATCCGCGTGCCCGTAGCGCAAAGCTGCGAGCCGTTGCAAAAATAAAACAAACAGGCGACAAAAAACCAAAATAGTTTTATCGCCGAGAAAGGACACCTTACTATGCCTATCAAGGTACAAGGTCAATCCCACGCTTACAAAGTACTCGTAAAAGTACAGTAGGTAATAAATAGCCACGATTAATCGGTGCGTTAGCATGTACTCACGTGCGTGCTAGCCGCTGGCGTGGCCAAAAATAAAAAGAAAGAACATTAATATATGACACATTCCGCACGAGTTTCAGCCGGTTCGACCCGAAGAGTTAGTCGAAATCGCAATGCTGTCAGCCATCGAAGTAGTGTTTCCTTGGGTCCTATTTCTAATATGCTGATTGTAGGACTTATCCTTACTGCAATGGGGCTTTTGTACTTAGTTCAAATTACAAAGACCTCAGTGTATGGTTTTGAAGTTAACGAACTTAAAGAAACCCAAACAGAGCTAACTCAAGAGAACCAGAGTTTACGTGTTGAAGCAGCTCGGTTACAATCACTGCAGCGAATAAGCGACAGCGATTTGGTCCAAGAATTCCAACCAACTGAAGAACTTAGCTTTCTTCCTCGCTAGTATTTAAAAACGTACAATTATGGCACGACAACAACAGTCAAAAGTTTCTATTGATAGGTATCTTCTTACAAAGATATTTTTGTTTGTTGTTGGATTATTTTTTATGGTGCGGCTGTTTCAAATACAAGTGCTTGAGCACAGCTACTACAGTCAAAAAGCAGTATCGACGCACAACAAAAGCTATGTAATTCCTGCCGAACGAGGAGAGATATTTATTCAAGATAAAAACGGCAATTCTGTGCCGTTAGCGTTAAATGAAACATTTGTACGGGTAATTGCTGATCCACGTTACATAACCAATTCCGAAGAGGTTAGCCAGCGTATTGCCGAAGCTACTGGTGGTGATCAAGGATATTACAAAGAACAACTCGATAAAGACACCTCTTACGCAGTTCTCGAGGACTATTTAGATCTCGAAACCGGCGAAAAAGTAGCTGATCTTAATTTGGCGGGTATAGCTCTCCGCGATGTGACCCGCCGTGTCTACCCAGAAGGGTCTTTAGCGGCACATTCACTTGGTTTTGTGAATGCCGACGGGGCAGGGCAATATGGGATAGAACAGTACTATGACAAAGAGCTACAGGGCGTCGAAGGACGACTCAGCGGTGCGTTTGATGTGCGAGGAATTCCGATAGCTGTTGCAGATTCAATAGAGCAGCCAGCGCTGCCAGGTAATGACGTAGTCCTTACCATTGATAAAAACATCCAATACGAGGTAGAAAGAGCGTTGAAAGAGGGTGTAGAGCGGGTTGACGCCACCAAAGGGAGCGCGGTAGTAATGGATCCTTCGACAGGGGAGGTTAAGGCACTGGCCAACTACCCAAGCTACAGTCCAGAAAGTTACCGTTCCGTGGACGATATTGCAGTGTTTACCAACGCCGCAATATCCGAACCAATAGAACCGGGTTCGGTTGTGAAAATTTTTAGCATGGCTGCTGGCTTACAGTCAGGAACAGTAACGCCAGACACAACCTATTTAGACCGATCATGCGAAGAAATCGACGGCTTCACCATTTGCAATACTGGCGATCGCGTGACTAAACACCGTTCAATGACAGAGACCATTACTCGTAGTGCTAATACTGGTGTTATCTACGTTTTAAAAACGCTTGATGGTGACGATGATTCTATTAGTCGAGAGGACAAAGAGTTATTGCATGATTATTACATCAATAGATTACATTTAGGATCGCCAACTAATATTGAATTGTCGGGTGAGCGTGGCGGTGTTGTTGACGGGCCTGAGGTGAGCGATGTTCGCTACGCGAATATGACATTTGGCCAAGGTCTTTCAATTAATATGGTTCAGCTGGCTGCATCGTTGAGCTCGGTTATAAACGGGGGAACGTATTACAAACCACACATTGTAGCGAGCCAGATTGACAGCGCAGGCAACGAATATGCCGTTAAGCCACAAGTGGTTGAGCGCAATGTAGTGTCTGAAGAAGCTTCCCAGCAGCTAAAAACTATGATGGAAACAGTTGTCACTAACGGTGGCGGTAGGTCTGCATATCGGTCGGGCTATTCAATCGGCGGCAAAACCGGGTCTGCTCAAATCGCTAATCCTGAAGGTGGCTACTATGAAGACAGAGTCTTAGGAACGTTTTTTGGATTTGCACCGTCAGAAGATCCCCAGTACGTTATTGTCGTACGAATTGATGAACCCCAAGGTGTGTTTGCGGGCAGTGGTGCCGCCGCACCGGTTTTCGCAGATATTTCAAATTGGTTAATTGACTATTACGGTATCGCCCCTAAAGGAGTAGAATAAAGGTAGCTTACATGGAACAAATATTTACAAACTTTACATTAAACGATGTTCAACAACTTGCCGCACTTGGTTTGGCGGGGTTTGTGTTGGCATTAATATTTACTCCTATCTACACCAATATTGCCTTTAAAGAAAAGTGGTGGAAACGACCGCGTCAAGACGCAATGACCGGTGAAAAAGCCGTAGAATTCAACAAATTGCACAAGGCAAAACACAAACGTCATATTCCAACCATGGCCGGCCTTATATTTGTTTTTGCTACTGTGATCATCACCATACTGTTTAATCTAGATAGAGCCCAAACACTTCTACCGCTAACTGCTTTGCTCGGCGCTGCATGGGTAGGCTTGTTAGATGACATCATTAATCTACGTGGCTCAAAAGGAGTCGCTGGATTAACCTCCAAGGTAAAATTTGCACTTATTAGCTTGGTTGCGCTTGTTGGTGGGGCCTATTTTCACTACAAGCTTGGCTATGACGCAATCTCAATTCCGTTTTTTGAAAGTAGCTTAACCATTGGCGGAATAGGAATTATCTTGTTGTTTACTTTGGTGGTGGTTTCAACCGCCAATGCAGTAAATATTTCTGACGGACTCGACGGGTTGTCGGGCGGATTACTAACCAGCGCCTTTGCTACCTATACAGCGATAGCCTTGTTACAGGGAAATATTGGCATAGCTGGATTCTGCGCTACGATTGTCGGAACACTTCAGGCCTACACGTGGTTCAATATCTATCCAGCGCGGTTCTTTATGGGCGACGTCGGATCGTTCAGTCTCGGAGCGGCCCTTGGAGTGGTCGCAATGCTAACAGGAACAGTGGTGCTATTACCGATTATTGCTGGAGTTTTTGTGCTTGAGGCAGGTTCATCACTTATTCAGGTACTTTCAAAAAGATACTTGGGGCGAAAGATCTTTAAAGTCGCACCGCTTCATCACCATTTCGAGGCGCTTGGCTGGCCCGAAACTAAAGTCACTATGCGCTTTTGGGTGGTTGGACAAGTATTTGGTCTTATGGGTCTTGTTATCGGATTGGTGGGAGGAGTCTTGTGATTCGAAGTCGGACAGCACGACGACAGGGTCAACGAGATTACGGGTTAATTGGAATCACTGGCCTGCTTATTCTAGTCGGCATTGTGGTTATCTACACTATTAGCCCAATTCTTAATTACGGGGCATTCGGCGAGGTTGGCGCCAACTATTTTTTGTACCGCCACTTGTTTAATTTATTACTTGGTGCGGTGGCGTTTTTCGTAGCCTCACGAATTCCACTTAAAACCTGGAAAGAACTTTTGCCAATTTTACTTGGAGCCTCGGTAGTAGCGAGCATACTACTGTTAATTCCTGCAACTGCTGTAACTATAAATGGGGCAACACGGTGGATTAGTTTGGCGGGTATTACCTTTCAGCCTTCAGAATTGATTAAGCTAACTGCGGTGATATATACAGCTTTTTGGCTAGGTGGTAAAACCAAACAAGAACTCAATAACCCTAGTCTTACCTTGTGGCCGTTGATGGTGCTCATCGGTGTGCTTGGGATTTTTATTGTCATTATTCAAAAAGACCTTGGAACAATGATTGTGCTTACGGCCATCTTGCTTGGAATGATGTATTTTAGCGGCATGCAACTGCGATATATCGGTTTTGCGGTGGCGCTTTTAGGGCTGCTTGGCGCACTTTCGGTAGCAATTGCACCACACCGAATTGCTCGGCTTACAACGTTTTTAAACGCGTCTGAGGATATACAGGGGGCGGGCTATCATATTGACCAAGCTCTAACCGCTATCGGTTCTGGTGGGGTGTTTGGGGTTGGACTTGGTCGCAGCATTCAAGTGTACGGCTTTTTACCCGAGGCAGAGAACGATTCGGTTTTTGCGATCCACAGTGAGATATTTGGTTTTGTAGGAGCCGTTGTGTTGTTGGTCGCCTTTGGTGTGCTACTGACTAAACTATTACGGATTTCGGAGCATCAAAAAACTCAGCCAGGCCGGCTGCTTGCTGCAGGATTGTTTTTTTGGCTTGGCGCCCATGTGTTTATTAATGTTGGCGCTATGTTGTCGGTACTGCCATTGACTGGACTAACATTGCCTTTTTTAAGTTACGGTGGCAGTAGTCTACTGATGATGATGACTGGTCTAGGAATTGCTTTTGGCCTTTCAGCACAAACGACAAGCCGGTCAGGCTTACGGAGCAGAGCATGACCGCAAACAAACGAGTCAAAGTATTGTTAACTGGGGGTGGTTCGGGCGGTCACACCACGCCACTGGTGGCGGTTGGCAAAGCCTTAGAGTCTATGAAGAATATCGATATTGTGGCAATTGGAGAAAAATCCATTCCCGCCCAACCAATCGGAGACTATAAAACCTATTATATTTCGGCTGGAAAATTTAGACGCTATAACGCGTTGGGGTGGCGACAGTATATTAATCCGCGGCTAGTTTACCAAAATCTTCGTGACTTATTTAAGGTTTGTATTGGCATTTTTGAATCAATGAAGATTCTGCGCAAAGTAAAACCAGACGTCATTTTTATAAAAGGAGGCTATGTGAGTTTACCGGTTGGTTTGGCTGCCCGGTTGCTAAATATACGCTATGTCACGCATGATTCTGATCTGTTGCCAGGCTTAACTAATAGAATTCTATCAAAAGGAGCGCACTATAATTTGGTAGGTTTTCCAATAGAAAATTATTCCTATGACAAGTCCAAAACCATTCAAGTTGGCGTGCCAATTCGAGAGGTCTTTCGGGCAACTTCCAAGGCAAGTGCTCGCAAAAAACTAAAGATACCAAGTAACGCCAAACACATTATGATTATTGGTGGTAGCAACGGTGCCAAAATAATTAACGACGCCGTGCTGCGGGTGGCTGATAAATTATCTGGTCTAGCCTACGTCACGCATCAAGTCGGTGCTGTCCAAGAGCAAGAAATAGCAACCTCTATTAAATCGAAGAAAATTAAAAAGTATGCTGTATTCGGCTTTATGGACGCAAACTCCTATTCAGCCCACTTGGCTTCTGCTGACGTTGTTATATCTCGTGCTGGCGCCACGGCTGTGAGCGAACTAGCATACTTAAAAAAAGCCAGCATTATTGTTCCAAATCCTCTGTTAACAGGTGGGCATCAACTCAAAAACGCCAATGTTATTCAAAGTAATGACGCCTGTCGACTACTTCACGAAGCGACCATGTCGCACGACCCTAATTTACTCGTAGTATACTCTGATGAACTACTGGCGAATACGAAAGAAAGTGCGTGGCTAGGAAATAATCTTCACAAACTTTTTAAGCATGATGCGCAAAAACAGACAGCAAAAATATTGGTGGATTTAGCACATGAAACTGCGACCACAACGTAACCGTAGACGTAAACCAACACCCACCTCGCGGTCTCGTGGTGTCTATAAAGGGACGACTACAAATACTAGCCGCCAACAGGGAAGAGTAGTGCGCCGTAGTTCTTCTCGCGTCGAATCTACTATTGTGCAAAAAATGCTGTCGTACGGCGTTTTTATTGGACTAACCGCAGGAATATTGGTGTGGTTAGTCATGTTTTCAAGAGTTAACCACATTGAGTATGAAGGCCCCTTGGATGATGGATTGGTGCAAGAGATATCTAACGAATATTTTGAGCAAACATCTCGGTGGCGTTTTGCTTTTGATTCAGCGTCTTTTGAGCGATATTTGCGCCAGCGCGCACCATTTTTTACTAATGTAACAACCCACATAGGCATATTTAGCGACACGATGACCATCCGTGCTGATAATCTACCAACGCGGCTTCTATGGCAAAGTAATGGTGTTCAGTATGAGGTTAACCAACTCGGTTACATTAGCCAGTCAAAAGACCAGCTTGATGAACTGCCGATAGTGTTTGATGCCGCACGGCTAGAATATAGTGTAGGTCAAAAATTATTGCCTGAACGTGTGGTGGCTTTTATTAGTGAACTTACTGCAGTGGTAGCGAGTCAGTCTGATGTGAGCTATTTTGAAGGCATTAACTATGTTGCAGGTCAATCCACCGAGTCATTAACCCTGCAAACTAGTCAAAATGGTCCAAAATTTTTGGTATCTACCTCTATTGATCCTCAAGCTCAGATCGACAGTATCCTTGACTTATATTCCAAACTGTCCCAAGAGGGAAGAGCAGCTCCTAAGGAGTATGTTGATACTCGAGTAGCAGGGCGAGTTTTTTGGAAATAGCAGAAGCAGCAATAGTCTAATTGGTACATAAATAAATATACTTATCGTTGCTGTATGTAGGTAATTATCAATACTACTACTATCGCCCCATCAATGTTCGCTTTTTGTTCTTTGGAGAAATAGTCTGCTGTATTTTTTCTGCCTGTGTGTATTTTGTTCCGATACATATATTGAGACTTTGTTTTTAAAAATGACATAAACAGGGAAGAAAAGTATATAAAATACCAAAAACGAAAAAAAGCAAGGGTTGTTGTGGAAAAGTATGTGAAATACTATACAAAACAAGTTATTTCACGAAAATGCAAATATTGCAAAAAATACAATTTAGTATATAAAGATACAAAAATAGCAAATATGCAAATAGTTGTCAGTTTAACAGAGGTACACTAGGGTTAATTAGTAGAGGCGTTAGGACGCGTAGAAGCTCAATGCTGGCAATGGCACGAAAGTTGCGTGGGTTGATTGCTAAACCTTAAAAAGTCTTAAGAACAGCGTAGGTTGAGCGCCACTAAATAGCTGAAGTAGCACAAAGTCCCCCGTCACTCGTGATGTACGTGTCATAGGTGATACATATACTTAGTGTCGCAAAATATACATTGTGCGACGTAGCGTTTAATTCTGTTTTAGGTATGAATAGTCATCTTTCTTATGTTAATTTTTTGAGATTTATGTGCATGTGGCTGATTCGTGAATGTATCGATCAATCACTTCCCTTATTCGCCGCAGTACTTGCAGTAAGTAATTTCATTATGTGTTTGATTGTCGCTGTACATTATTTTTTATTGCGTAATGCAAAATGTTCGTTTTTTGATCACCTTAACGTAATCACTTCATTTTCGTTTAATGATCCATCATTGTTTTGCTGAGCATGTGCTTGTTGAGCTTGTTGTGGTCTGGGCCGTGATTGGTTGGGTTTTGGTTGCGGTTGCCGATTAGTGCGCTGATTGTTTCTACCCCGCTCTTTTCTATTTTCTCTTCGTACGCGCGTGTTCGCTTTTTGTTTGCTATCACGTTCGAGGGCTTGTTTTTGTATGTACTGCTCTACGATTTGTCGCGGCGAACCAAATACTTGCCGTGAATTTTCGATTATTACAGGGCTTAAGTCCTGCTCTGTTGGTGGGATATTTAAGGTACTGGCAGAAAAGGCCTTAGATTTTTCGCCATCTATAGACAATGCAGCTGTAAAGTAACGGTTAGTGGTGTTCACGAGGTCGTTTGCAGTAAAGTAGGGTTCAAAATATTTTTCGAGAATACGGCCATCCTCGGCGCCAACCCTAAAGGCTACAATACTACCAACGTTACCAAAAATAGCGTCTCGCACCTCTGGTATCATTTGATTAATGTATTGGTTGGCAACGGTTAGTTTTAAGCCGTATTTACGGGCTTCACTTAAGATCACTGAGAACGAATCGGTCGCAAAGTTCTGAAACTCATCCACGTATAGGTAGAATGGCCGTCGTTGGTCTTCGGGCATGTCTGCCCTGCTCATAGCGGCTAACTGAATCTTAGTCACCATTAACGCACCGAGTATGGCGGCGTTGTCTTCACCTACAAGACCACGCGAAAGGTTAACAATTAAGATTCCACCTTGGTCCATAACCTGACGAATATTAAAGCTCGACTGCGGTTGACCAACAATATTACGCACCATTGGATTGGCCACAAACGCTCCGACTTTGTTTAGAATTGGTGCCACCGCCTCTGTTTGAAAGCGTGGCTCCCAGCTATTAAATTCGGCAACCCAGAAGCTACGAACCACCGGATCTGTAATATGATCGATAACTTCGTCACGAAACCCTTTGTTGGTAAGCATGCGTGTAATGTCTAGCATGGTGGAGTTAGGGTAATCTAACAGAGCAAGAATGGTGTAGCGCAGAATATATTCTAAGCGTGGACCCCAAGAATCAAACATCCGTTTTAAAACTCCAACTAACTCGGAGCTAATGTGCCCTTTCAGCTTTGGATCAGTGACTTCCATAGGGTTGAATGCAAGTGGGTGTTCGGTGTCGGCAGGATTGAAATAGACAACCTGCTTGGCCCGCTCTTGTGGAATGTAGCGCAGCATATTTTGGGCATAGTCTCCATGCGGGTCAACCAATGCAAAGCCTTCGTGGTGATAAATGTCACTAAGGGTGAGCAAATTCAATAACCCAGATTTACCAGTGCCGGTTTGACCAATAATGTATAGATGTCGTGCGCGGTCTTTGCGGCGTAGGCCAAATTGCAGGTTGCTGCCCCTAAAGTTAGTTACACCAAATAGGCTTAGCTCTTCTTCTGAGGCGTTTGTAAGCGTCGGGAGCTGCGAAGGCGGTTCTGCAACGTTCGTCTTTGTCCAAACGATATTAGGCGTCTCTACGTTGGTGTGAGGCAAGTGCCAAATACTTGCCAGTTCCTCAGTGTTAAGAGTGAAACCTTTGCCTGCAAAGTAGCGGGCGCGGTATTCGCGGACTACACTTGCGTCAAAACTGGACTTTCTTTGCTTGAAGCCATTTAAGTTAGTGCTGTTAAATTGCTTAAACGTGCCAACTAGTGATTGCATGCGTATTTTGGCGGTGCTTTCGTTATCGCCTAAGTACACTATTCGAATTTTTACCTCATAGCCAAGCTTATTGCTCTTTTCTTCTATAGCCGATATTTGACTTCGTTCTCTCTCTGTTAAATCGACTCCGCTACTGGTTGAGCCGGTTGCTTCTGGCGGCTTGAATAAGGCACTAAAGATTTGCAAGAAATAGCCAAGTACGCCGGCCCCCACTCCCCTACTCTTTCCACGTTTAATATTAATAATCTCTTTGGCGCCTTTAGTGTGCCATGAATCATTTAGGGGTCGTGCCAGAATCTGCACCCATAGTTCTTCGTGTGCACTGTCCAGCTTCGACAAAGTCGCTGTAATAGCAGCTAGTGGATCAACCTCAAAATTTGGGAATGTCCTAATTGGCAGCGTGTCGCTAGCAATCATGCTAAGTTCGGCAGAGTGAGCCACTGTTTGGTTAAATTCGCGATTTGAGTAGTCATCGACAGCTTCAGATATTTGCACGTCTGGGTATTGAGCATAGATTTGACCTTCAACAAAACTTTGCAGGTGCTTTGGCGTCCATACGTAGAATTTAATCTGCTGTCCGATTGTCACAATCTCAAAACTTATGTGCTCTTGAATTGCTCCTTCACGCAAGATTTCTTTACGGGGACGCAAAATACCATGCAAGCTGGCGAATAGTTGCTCTGCAGACAGTTCGCGTTTTTCGTTATTGCGAGGAATTTCAAGAATAAGCAACTGGTAATCGGTTTTAAGGGCGAATTTTGTGCGTCGCCAGTTTTGCCACGCTAAATAGCCCAGCACACCGGCAAGCGGTAACCATATCCATACAGTAGTCACTACAAGTTCAACCAAAGAGAATATAAACTGGACCACCCCGAAATTTGTCATAACACTAGTGTACTACGATGCTTACGCCTAACAAATTTTATGATTGGCATATCTGATTCACTAGGTCATTTGCGATACCGCGAAGCGCCAATATGGCTGCTGCAGACAGCTGCTCGCCGCAGGGCCCCTTGCCAGAAGATATTCTATCGACAATGCGTTCCAGTCGATGTTCGATTTCCTCGTGGCTACTGAGGTTGATTTCGTCATTGCTGGTTGCTTGAATCCTAGTGCCCTCAACTACTTCGCTACGTAAACTCTCTGGTACATACGTGTGGCTTGCGGTGGTCGAGCATTGGATTTTCATAGGTGTACCTCGGACAATCATCGGCCCATCTAGGCAGTATTGGACAGCTGTATCTGCAACGCCAACCGAGCGTATGATCTCGTCTTGCTTTTGTCTTGTCTCGGAGTATGTTTGGATTATTACAGTAGAAACTGGCGCGTCTGGATTGTCGCTGAGTATTTCCTGCTTTGTATCAGCTATCTCATCCTCAAGTCTATCTATTCTTGATCGACAAGTAGACACAACCGGGCAGTATCGTGCACAGTTGTTTTTTGCTGAGACTTCTCCCATTAATAGGACTATTCTTTATCAGCTAAGTCGTAGGTAGCTTTTTCTACTCGCTTAAACTGTGGTTTGCTCTGTAGGTTTAGCAGGATAGTTGTTTCTTTAACTTGGCGTTGTTTTAGTACTCGCTTAACAATTTCATCACGGTGCAGTGGACCACCCTCTTTTTTAAGAATACTTACAATCATGTCGGCCACTGTTCCTTTGCTGTAGCCCCATTCTTTAAGGGCGTAAATTCCCCGACCAATCAATACAAAACGGGCATCTTTGATTAACTCATTATGGATTGCTTGGGTTGTTACGTCGCTTCGTCGTAGGTCAGATTCTTGAATAGCGCTTGCAATGTCGCTAAAGTGCATAGGTTCTTTGTTTTCGCTCAACACAACATAAATTTTGTCACGAATGTTTTTTGGGTTAACTGTTGGCCACTTTTTGAGCCCCCAGTTACTCTTAAGACTAGCTAGTTTTTTAGACAGAGTTGCCATAGCGTGGGTGTGGGTGTGGTGCTCGTGGTCAGTGCTTTCGTGGATTTTTTCGATTGTATGTGGTTCGCCAATGTCTTTAATAGTTTTAACGAGATTTTTCACACGGTCTTTAACGGCTTTTTCATCGTGGTGCTCTTTTATTGCCACACCGTGATAGTAGTCGTTATTTTCGTTTATAACTGCTAGTTTTGGCGAAAGGCTTGATAAAAAGTGCACATGTGCGTGAGCTCGATCGTCAACTTCACTACTAACCTTAGGGGTAAGGTGTTCAATTCGAGCTGCTCGTCCCATTTCCTCGAGGTGACGAATAAAATTCTGTTCAATTTCTGGCAGGTGTGGCAATTGGTTCGACATAGACTTAAGTTTTTGAATTACAGATTTTTCAAGTTGGCGAACTCGTTCACGAGTAATACCTAATAGGTCGCCGATTTGCTCAAGAGTTTCACGACGGTCGTACAGCCCAAAACGACGACTAATGATTTCTCGCTCACGTTCTTTGTCGATTGTGTTCAAGATATTTTTAGCCGCCTCCTGAATAGTTATAGTTGGTTCAAGAGTGTCTGTTGCCATAATTTACCTAGTCTATTTTATAATTATTTTGTAAATGTGTCAATCAAGTCTTGTGATTTAAAAAATTATAGCAGCAACTAGAAAATTAACCAACAATGTTGGATGAGTAATTAACAACATTACTTTATTTTATAACTGTAAAATATGTGTAAAAGCTACGTTTACTTAGTCTTTTTCTTTTTAGTGTTTTTTGCCTTCTTTTTTGGACCAGCCTTTTTGCGAGCTTCTAGTAGTTCTTTGGCTTTTTCTAAATCAATGTCCGATGGCTCAACGTCTTTAGGTACCTTTGCATTTGTTTTGCCGTCGGTAATGTACGGACCAAAACGACCATCTTTAATTTGTATGCCGTTTTTAAAGTCTTTTATAAGCTGTTTAGCGAGCTTTTCTTTATGAGCTGCAATTAATTCATTTGCGGTTGTCTCGTCGATTGTGAACGGGTCATAGTCTTTAATATTTACGTAGGTAGAGCCGTACTTAACATACGGGCCAAACCGACCTTTGTTTGCAATAATTTCTTCGCCATCGGCTGTTTTTCCAACAGTTCTTGGTAGGTCAAAGCCCTTTAAGGCTTGCTCGAGCGTGACAGTTTCAAGATTTGCACCATCTGGTAGCGGTGCAAACTTTGGTTTTTCTTCGTCTTCAGCTTCACCAATTTGTACCATCGGACCATATCGGCCTAATCGAGCAATAACTGGCTTACCGCTCTTAGGGTCGGTGCCGAGCGTCCGCGCCTGTGAGGCTTCTTTACGGCTGACATCGGCAGCTTTTTCGACGTCATCATGAAACCCTTTGTAGAAGTTTTTCAGTACAGACTTCCACTGGGCTTTACCTTCGGCTATTTCGTCGAATTCTGCTTCGAGTTTGGCGGTAAAGTCATAGTCCACCACATCGTCGATGTGCTTGGTTAAAAAGTCAGTAACAATAGTTGCTATTGTTGTCGGCACAAGCTTGTTTTTGTCACCGCCAACTTCTTTTTTAGCCGTTTCAAGCGATACAGTTTTATCAGCAAGCTTTAGTACTGATATTTCGGTCTCCTCACCTATAACATCGCGCTTTTCGACGTATTTTCGGTCTTGGATGGTGCTAATTGTCGGAGCGTAGGTAGTTGGTCGGCCAATGCCGCGCTCTTCCAACGCTTTAATTAAACTGGCTTCGGTGTAGCGAGCAGGACCACGGCTAAGGGTTTCAGTGCTTTCAGCTGTTACAAGATCAACGGCTTGGCCTTCTGTTAAGTCTGGTAGTAGAGAGTCGTCTTTGCGGCGACTTTGTACTGCTAGAAAGCCAGGGAATGTCACGACTTCGCCTTTTGCAATAAAATCTGGTGCCACATTAGCGGCTCCAAGTACAAGTGTAGTTTTTTCAGTAGCGGCTGGCGCCATTTGGCTGGCAAGTGCGCGCTCGCGAATAAGTTGGTAGAGCTTGCGTTCGCGTTCGTCTTTGCCTGCTGAGGTAGCGGCTAAATTAGTGGGCCTAATTGCTTCGTGAGCTTCTTGAGCGCCTTTGGACTTGGTCTTAAAGGTGCGGCGGTGATGATAGTTGCTGCCAAATTCACTGGTAATAATCTTTTCAGCTTGCGTTAAGGCTTGATCACTTAGATTTAGTGAATCTGTACGCATGTAGGTGATATGACCAGCTTCGTAGAGGCCTTGAGCGAGTCGCATTGTTTGTCGTGGGCTGAAACCAATCAGACTACTGGCAGTTTGCTGCAGGCTCGATGTGGTAAACGGCGGACTCGGGTTGCGTTTGCCGGGCTTTTTTTCAACTGATTGTACGGTGTAGTCGGACTGAGCAGCGGTTTCTAGAAATATCTTTGCTTCTTCTTTTGACGCAAAGTCTTTAGTTTTCGCTTGAATCTCTTCCCCGTCAGCCGCAAATACAGCAGATGTTTTGAAACTGGTTTCTGGTTCGTGAGCTTGAATTTCGCGCTCGCGTTCTACAACCAACCGCACGGCAACTGACTGGACTCGACCCGCACTTAAACCGGGCTGGACTTTACGCCACAGTAGCGGTGAAAGCTCGTAGCCTACTACCCTGTCAAGAACTCGCCGAGCTTGTTGGGCGTCGACGCGGTGGTAGTCGATATCACGCGGGTTTTTAATGGCGGTTTCAATTGCCGGCTTAGTGATTTCGTGGAACGTGATTCGTTTAGTGCTGGCGTCTTTAAGCTTTAAAGCCTCTTTTAAGTGCCAGGCAATCGCCTCTCCTTCACGGTCTTCATCGCTGGCGAGCCATACGGTTTCTGCCTCTTTTACGGCTTTTTTAAGCGCACTGACAGTTTTTTTCTTATCAGCATTAACTTCATAGGTTGGTTCAAAATCATTTTCGATATCAACAGACATGCCCTTTTTTGGTAAATCACGAATATGCCCAAAGCTGGACAATACTTTGTAATCTTTACCGAGATATTTCTCGATAGTTTTAGCCTTGGCTGGTGATTCTACTATAACGAGGTTCTTTGACATCGAGGCTCACTCTACGTTTTAAGCTTACGTATTGTCAAGTAAAGTACCCGTAAACAAGCACAAGCGTCAAATTTGATTTAGTCATTGATAACTGATCTAGGATAACTTTATAGTAGGTGCACATATGGATTACAACAGCGATTATTTACGCAGATCCTGCACGGATCTTTTTGAAGGCCTTATTTTTGGCGATGAGGTAATGGTGTCTAGTAATAGCAATGCTTTAGTGGACGCTGGACTCCCTTTGGCGGAATATACCGGCATAGAAGAAGAATCCTTTGATGAAGACCATTTTCGGTTTGCTATTTTGTGTGCGGCATCAAGCAAATTAATTTCAGACTGGTCGTATTTTAGATTTGTTGCGAATAGTCAGGGCTTTTCTGACGACTGGTTACGGTTTTTAAAGCGGCCGGAACATTACTTAGTAGATAATACCGATTTAGACGACAAACAGATTCAAGAAATTACAGACTATATTAAAGATACCTTCCGTGAACAGTTCCCCGATCAGCATAATCGGTCGATCGAAGCTCTAAAGCGCTTTGGTCGTTCAATATCAAGTATTTTTGAGAAAACTAGCGCCGAATAGCCCACTGATTGTTACCGAGCGGTCGAATATGACCTTCGATTTCTAGCATGGTAAGTGCTTGCTGAAAGACAGCGGTTTCTAGGTTAGCCCGTTGCTGTAGTTCATGCGCGTCGTGGCTCACCCCGTCTTTAATTAACTGGTATATGACCGTTTGCGTGTCATCTGTGAAAATTGGCAAGCGAATGTCTTCGGTCGGATCGCTATGGTCAAGGTTTAAAACCTCCAGAATATCTATCGCTTTTGTAACTGGATGTGCGCCAGCCTTAATGAGCTGATTTGTTCCGTAGCTCAGTGGTGCCGTTATCGACCCGGGCACAGCAAATACTTCTTTTCCTTGCTCTAGAGCATGACGAGCGGTGTTTAATGAGCCGCTCCGTTGGGCGGCTTCCACAACGACCACAGCTCGGCTTAATCCAGAAATAATACGGTTTCGTTCTAGAAACTGATGACCTAAATGTGGTGTGCCATTGCTATATTCGCTTACTAAAGCGCCTCCAGAAGTGACTATTGTGATTGCTAACTGGCGATGAGCAGGTGGTGAAATAATATCCACACCGCCACCAAGCACCGCTACGGTGTAGCCATTGCTTTCTAGGGCGATTTTGTGCGCCCATGAGTCTATGCCAAAGGCAAGACCACTAACAATGCCTACACCGTGACGCACAAGTTCTTTCGTAATAAGTTCTGTTGCTTGTTTACCGTAATTTGTAGCCTTCCTGCTACCAACAACAGCAACTAATGGCATTTTTGATTTTAAATTGCCGTGTACATACAGTTTGCTAACAGGCTGTGGAATATGTTTGAGGCTGCTCGGAAAGCTTTCTGAGTTGGCTGAAATTGAAGTTATTGTGCTCATGGTTTACTTATTTAAGAAAGACTATTGACAATTTGTAAAACAAATGTTAAATTTTATTGCGTGAGTAGTTAAATCTACTTTGTACATATTCAACAACAGATGTTAGGTTACCTACGCTCAATTAAGTTTCTACCCTCCACTTGATTGAAAAAATCGTAGGTATCCTAATGCCCTTGATTATACCTCACTGAGACTCCGGATATTTGAAATGGTGGTCCAAAATCCACAACTTGAGGTGTTATGAGCAGACATAAGCCTGTTCGTAATACCTCAAGGGTGGGAGGAATAATCGAGGGTTGTAATGAGCCAAGCGGTGCCCACCCCCGCTTGGCTCTTTTTGTTTAAGGGGGATGTGAATCTTCACCCTTAGCTCAAGCTAAAGCTTTCGGATCCCCCACCCGAGTTGATGAATTTTATTCGAAGTGAATTCAAATAAAATTCACGCTTTATAATAGTTCTTTTATATGACTTACAGATTCTTGAATGATTTTTTGCAAATTTTGCTTTTCGTTTTCATTAAAATTCGCTAGCACAAAGTCTGCTGGCACTGGTATTTCTCGCTGTTTTTGGTCTATGCCGACGCGGACACGCCTATATTCTGGACCAATATGTTGAGTAACACTGGCAAGCCCGTTGTGAGAACCGTCACGGCCGCCATGTTTAACTTTTACGTCGCCAAACTGTATATCTAGCTCGTCGTGCACAACTATTAGGTCTTCAGGCGCCACTTTAAAGAAATCCATCAATGCTCGGGCGGCTTTGCCCGACTCGTTCATCATGGTTGTAGGTTTGGCTATAACAACTTCTGCCCCATCAAGTTCGCCCTTGGCCATGACGCAAAACAATTTAAACTTGTCTTTGTATTGGGCTTTCATTTCAAAAGCTAAAGCGTCGATGACCTTGAAGCCAACATTGTGGCGCGTGTTTACATATTGTCTGCCAACGTTGCCGAGGCCAATAATTATTTTCATGAGCTCATAATACCTTGGATTGCCGAGCACAGTTCATCTCGTTTTAGTGAAAAGTTATGGTTATCGTCGAGTATTTGCAAATTTGTAGTCTCTGAACTCAGGAATATATTGTCTGCCAATACCTCATCATTCTTTGCGGCAATGACATGCATCTGAGGGCTATCACTAACCCCCAGAATTGTTTTCTTAGGAGTTTTGTTTTTGAGCTCTCTCCAAAATTCGGCAGGAATAGTAGTAATAGTGCCATTACTGCGTGGGATTTTCATTTCGCTGCTAACGTCAAATTCCGGAACCCGGCTCTTAAAGGCATCTTGTAGGGTTTGATGCAAGTCCTCTGCTGCTGGGGCGAGGAATATTATCTTTTTAGCACCCTGCAATAATTGCTGATTCTCTGCCGCCAGTAAACATCCCATAGAGTGCGCGATGACTGAATATTTATTAGTTTTGTGCTCTTCAAACACTGCTTGTATGCGCTCGGCTTGAGTAGCAAGTGTGTTTAGCGTTAAGCCTTGCGCTCCTTCTACATTCAGGTCAAATAAAACATTCTTAAATGCAGGTAGCGACTTAGCAACATCTCTTAATAAATCGCCGCCATCGTAACGATTCTCACCAAAACCATGAATATAAAAAATTGCGTGATTAGAGTTATTGTCTCCAATAATTTCGGTTATCACTTCCCTATCTTCCATCTTCCAGCTACCAACTCCTCTATCCTATCTTCTATTTATCCATCTCTCTATCTTTATCATTCTTAAGCCAAATCTTAAGCGGTACGCCACTTAGATTCCAGTTTTCACGAATAGCTTTTTCGACATAGCGTTTGTAGCTCCAGTGCAGCACTTTCGCGTTTTTGCCGTGGATTGTTACTTCTTGCGGTTTTACGCTGGTTTGAACGGCGTATTTAAGCTTAGGGTAAATTTTTCTGCCAGCTGGTCCTGCTGGTGGGTGATGCTGTACGACTTTTCGCAGTAGCTTATTAAGGTCTTTGGTTTCTAGTTTTTGATTCATACGCTCGTGCAGTTCTAGAACTTGCTCGAATATTGTATTTACGTTCTGCCCTGTCTCGGCGCTGGTAAACATTAATTGCGCCCACGGCACGTGCTGGTAGTTACGCCCTACCCAACCGCCGATATTGTTTTGGCTGTAGGCGTCTTTGTCTTCTAACGTGTCCCATTTACTAACAGTCAATATCAACCCTTTGCCGCTGTCAGCAATTATTCCAGCGAGCTTTTGGTCCATACTGACATTAAGTTCATTGACATCCATCAAAAGCATACAAATATCAGCCTCGTCGATAGCTGCCATGGTTCTAAGAACACTGAATTTCTCAATGCCTCTCTGAATCTTGCCTGGGCGACGAATCCCAGCTGTATCAAGGAGCCGAATTTCTTTACCTTTGTACTTCAGCTCGGTTCTATTCACGTCGCGGGTTGTTCCAGCGATGTTAGCGACAATTGCCTGTTGTTTTTTAGCGAGGGCATTAAATAGGTATGACTTACCAACGTTTGGGCGGCCGATTAAGGCAACGCTAATTGAGTCGGACACTTCTTGCTTGGCTCGTGGTAGTTTTTCAGTCAGTCGTTTTACTAGCTGGTCAAAACCAATTCCGTGGATGGCCGACACTGCAAACAAGTCTTTTATGCCAGTTTTATTAAATTCATTAAAGTCAATTTTTTTACCGCGATCAGCTTTGTTTATAAGCATTATAACGGGGGTGTTAGATTTAAGTGCGGTCTTGGCAACTCGGCGATCTTCATCTGTTAAAATCGTCGTCCCGTCGACAGTCATTAAAATTAAATCTGCGGCCTGAGTAGCTTCCTCAATTTGCTCTTGAATAGAAGCCTCAAACTCGTCCTCTGCTGGCTTTAAGCCTGCAGTATCGACTAAGCGAATGGTATGGCTATCAGTTAGCTTTACGCGGGCTGTGACGCTGTCTCGCGTTGTGCCTGCTTCGTCGGCGACAATGGCCTGCTTGTAGCCAACCAAGCGATTAAAAATGCTGGACTTACCAACATTTGCACGGCCAATAATAGCGACTATAGGAATTTTACTCATAACAGATGATAGTATAGCTTGTTACATCTGTTATTGCTACGCTCTCATTATAATTAGGGGTTCAACCCATAACTCAACCCTTAATTTAGGTATGCAAACTATCGTTTGCGAATTAATGTTCCATTTGTACAGACAAACGGAACCCGAAACTGCTGGGCGGACAGCTAACCCACTCTGAGATCTTCCTGATGAAGAGCGTAAAAATAACAATTGCCCGGAGGGCGAGGACCACGAAAGCGAAAGCTTGAAGCTTTCTCCCGCAGCCAATTGTTATTTATACAACCGAATCATAAAGAAGGGTGAATGTGGTCGTTTTTTGGCTTTACCGTTTTGACGAGACAAAATGGTAATAAGTTTTGGTAAGCGACAGCTTACATCTAACCGCTCAAATACTCATAAACCATCTAATTAGCAACTATTAATGAATTATCATTTATTAACTTCTTTGTAGTTTCTTTCTTCGATTCCTTCTAAATCATAATTTCCGTGCTGAGTTCTTTTTAAATCTAAAACCTCATATCCCGTGTGAGCGAAGGTTCGGCGGATTTGGCGGTTTTTTCCTTGGCGCATTTCAATTGTCCACTTTTTGCCAGAGCCGGAAAGTCCGAGTTTACTTATACCATCCTTTAGATTTATACCATCTATGATTTTTTTCTGATCATCTTCGGACAGTGCTTTATGGAGTTCTACTTCATACACACGTTTTATCTCATATTTGGGATGTGTTAATTGTTGTAGCCATTGACCATCATTCGTTAGCAGTACAAGCCCATGAGAATCTACGTCTAATCGACCGACATAATTTAGGTTTTGTAGTTCTTTTGGAAGCAATTGGTACATACTTGGGTTTTTACCTTCTGGATTTTTGCTACATTCATAGCCAACGGGCTTATTAAATGCAAAGTATTTTAAAGTCACCGGGGCTAATACTTCCCCATCAATCTTAATTTCATCTTTTTTATCAACCTTAGCGCCCAACATAGCCACAGCACCGTTAATTTGAACGCGCCCAGCCTTAATAAGTTCACTGGCCTTACGGCGTGAATATTGGCTTCGTTCTGCTACGGCGGCATTAAGGGATTGCATGAACTAATAGTAGAAGGTGAAAGGTAAAAAGTACAAAGTAATGGCTAAATTAATAATATTCTAAGAGAATACTATGTTCGTCTATCTGTCATCTTCTATATTCTGACTACTAACTTATAGCGCTATATCGTGTGGGTTTACGTCGTCAGATGCAGCTGTTTCCTGCTGCTGATTTGCGGCCTCTGGTGCTGGTGCTTGTTCACTAGGTGGTGCTTGTGGTTGCGGCTGAGAATCTGCTGGCGCTTGAGCTGCTGTTTCGGTTGGTGTTGCTTCAGGCACTGGAGGTGTAGCTGGATCTGCTACAGGCTGTGGCGCTGGCGCAGGAGCTGCTGGTGCTGGCTCTGGATGAGCGATATCAGTAGTGTCTGGTTCAATTTGTTCAGCTGGCTCTGGGGCAGGCTGTGGTTCTGGGGCTTGGGGAGTTGTTTGCTCTGGCTCTGCTGCGGGCGCAGGTTGAGCTGGCTCTGGGGCAGGTGTTGTAGGCTCAGTAGGTTGTGGGGCTTCCGTAGCGTCTTGCGCAGCTTGAATAAAGCCTTCAGCAGTGGTTTCTTGGCTGTCTTGTAGTGCCTGTTCGACGGCTTGTTCTGCGCTTTCAAGCGCTTCTGGAGCAGCTGTAGCATTATTTTCGGTTTGAGCTGGTTCTTCGGCTGCTCCCTCATTTTGTGAGCTAGAATCGGCTGGCTGGTCAAGGTCGGCTGCAGCGTCGCTAATTGTTTCTTGAGGAATATCGACATCGGCAACTGCCAAATTATCGAGTTGGGGGCTTGTTGTTTGCTCGCTTGCATTAGCAGCTTGTGGTTCCGGTTCAATGCTAGTTGTTGGCGGTTCGCTGTCCTGAACTTGATCGTCGTCCGCAGGAGTTGGCGTGACGATTACTGGAGCTGGAGGTACTTGTGTAGTTGGCTCTGGAACACTCGCTACAGGAGCTGGAGCTGGCTCGGGTGCAGGTGGTGGTGCAGGCGCAGGAGGCGTTGCAGGTTGTGGAGCTGGAGCACTCGTTGGTACAGGTGTAGGCGGTGTAGCAGGTTGCGGAGCCGCTGTTGGCTGAGTTGGAGGCGCTGGAGCAGGTGCAGGTGGTGGTGTTGCCACTTCTGCAGGAGCTGGTTGTGGGCTGGCTTGTGGTTCTGGTGGTGTGGCAGGTGCTGGAGCTTCAGCGACCGGTGGTGCGGCCGCAACTGGGACTTGATCGCTGGTGTCAGAAACTGGTAGATTTGGCAATTCAATATCAGCTTGTGGCTGAGCAACGTCGCTAGCCGATGGTGCAGCTGACTCATCGTTGCCTTTATCTGGTGCTGGACCTTGAGATAATAGTTCATTTACGTTACTTACGATGTCTGGAATAGTTACCTGTGATTTAACAAGGTATCTGTCAGCGCCAAGTCGTTCACCGCGCTCTTTGTCGCTTTGTTGACTTAGGGCTGTCATCATCATGATTCGGGCATTTTTTGCTTCTGGAGTTGAACGGAGAATATCAAGAACATCGAAGCCGCTGATTTTAGGCATCATGACGTCTAAAATAATTAGTTCTGGCTTTTCTTTTACGGCAACTGCGAGGGCTTCTTCACCATCGGCAGCAGCAACAACCTCGTGGCCTTCGGCTACGAGTGCGTCGGTATATATTTCTCTTAAATTATTGTCGTCTTCAACGACCATTACTTTTGACATCTTGCCCCTATTCTAACTCATAATACTTATGCTAACCACCCTTTTATAACCTGCCTTCTAACTCTAGTGGTTTAACCTGTCCTTCTTCTTGCTGTTTTAATTGAGCGGCTCTGTCGGCATCCAGTCGCGGTAAATTAATGTAGAATGTGCTGCCTTCGCCTAATTTACTTTCGACCCAAATTCTTCCTTTGTACATTTCAACAATATTCTTAGAAATAAACAAACCTAACCCAGTGCCGCCAATGGCACGCGTGTTAGAGTTGTCGACCCGGTAGAATTTTTGAAACAGGTGCTGAATGTCTTCTTCGGGTATGCCGTAGCCAGTGTCGCGGACGCTGATTTGAATATAGTCTGGCATGGCTCGTAAACCAACTGTCACGCTGCCGTCCTCGGTAAACTTAACGGCGTTGTTGATTAGGTTGGTAATAACTTCGCGAATCCGTTCCTCGTCTACATGAATGTACATCAACGGAACAATGGTGTTTTCTCCGTGTGAACCAGACGAGTCGCCGGCCACCGCGTAGTTAAGTTTTAGGCCTTTCTTTTCAACACTAAAGCGAGCGTCCTCGGTGAGTTGAGTAAGTAGTTGATGAATATCGATAACTTTGGGGTGGTTTTCTAGTCTGCCATCCTCGCTTTTTGCAGCGGCTAATAAGTCTTTAAATAACTGGCCTAGGTGCTCGGTTGATTCGTGAGCTTTTTCTAGGTAATTACGAGCTTTACTGTCGATTTTGGCTACTTTTTCGTTTAAGGCAAGGGCTAGGTAGCCCTCGATAGCTGCAACTGGGGTGCGCATTTCGTGGCTGGCGGTCGAAATAAACTCTGCTCGCTGTCGCTCAGCTTGGCGGGCCGCACTTACGTCCCTAAAGACTGCAACAACACCTTGTTTTACGTTGGCCGCACTAATTAACGACACCGACAGCGACAGTTCCACGGTTTTTTTACTTGCAGTCGTAAGGTTTATCGATTCATACTTTTGGCCACTTGACGAGTCTAAGGCCTTTACAATGGGGTGTTCATTGCGCGGTAGTTCGCTAAATTGCCCTTCCCCTGCTGGAGTGACAAATTTCAAGACACTGGTCACGTCTAGCCCCGTGGCGTCTTCTTGTTTCCAGCCAGTAATGTTGTGTGCAGCTGGGTTAAAAATAACTATTTGCCCAGCGTTATTAACCACAATCACTCCGTCGGCAATCGAGTTAATAACAATTTCAGACTTTAGTTGCTCGGCCTGCAGTTCGGTGTTGGCATGCTCTATGGTTTTACCGCCTACATGCTCCCAACTAAAGTACGAAATCATGGCCATAAGTAAATTAGCAGTTGAATATATGGCCGTTGCTGCGGTTGCGGTGCTGTTTTGCAATAATCCATCTGGAGCTGTCACTAAGTAGACCAAAATTACACCAAGCGTCACCAGCAGCGATTTTATGCCAAATGCGCCAGAGAAAAATATAAGCACCGACCATATAAACAGCCATACAGAGGTAATACCACCGCTAATATGGATTAATAGCAGGCTAGCCATGCCGCTAAGTACCAGTGTTACCAGCGACGAAAGCACAGGTTTTAGCTTTTTGCGCTCTAAAAAATACAACCCAAACGCTTGCACGCACACCACAGCAAAACCAGCTACTGCTACATTGGTGAGACCTAATACTTCTGTGGAGTCAACAATCCCAAAAACTTTAAAAACAACAAAACTAAGCGCAATTAGAAGCGCACCCACCCCTAATGCAAAATTTATTCGGCTATACCAGATGTCAGGAACTTTTTGCATGAATCATTTCCGTTGCTGTTTATTATGCTCGTGTTTGGCTTTTTTACCAAATACCAACAGCTCAAAATTGTTGATTTTTTAATCAAATTAGTGCATAATATATACGATTTTGAGACCCTGTCTCAAAAGGACTTTGATAAGTAGGTTTAGCATAAGGTGAGACGCAAGATTGCTCTTTGGAAGTAATTTAGCGCCTCATCTTGTGTGTTTATAGAAAAACACAGCATGTAGTTAAACATGTGCATAGTGCCAAGTTGCTGGAGAAAGCACAACAAAATGGCTGACAAGTCTAAGTATGAAATCACCGAACACGACGACGGCAGATTGACTGTCGTTGCTCCTGCGGGCGCGGATGTCAACGTTCGCATTGACTGGAGTGGTGCCGTCATCGTGACGCTCACGCCGCAGGAGACCGGCCTGAAGCAAGCACTGGGGGCCGACTTCTTCGATATTTCCGAGGAGCTGCTGCAGAACAGTCCTCCCCTTCGACCCAACCACCCCGAAGACAAGCGGCCAGGAGAGGTCTACTTGAAGAAGGAGAACGTCTCTGTAGAGCCGCCGGAATCTAGCCTCCCCCATCGGCACAGGATGTCCTACTAGCCAGCTACACGAGTGATAGGTAGACATGAATATAGAACGTATACATGGCTGGTGCACTCTCGCACATTTCTACCCCGCCCTGTTTTTCTATATTGATGCCTACTTATCACTCTTATTCCATAAATGCGGATTTATGCTGACGAGTTCAAAAGAACGAAAATAAGAGTATAAAGACCGCTCCACGTGTTAAGTTGCGAGTTGCTAACTGCGCAAAGTGCTGTTTATTCCCTCGGAGTTTTTAAAACCAAGAAAATCCGTTATATCTAGAATATCCCCGAGCAAAACGGTATATTATTGTAAACATCATGGCCCCATCGTCTAACGGTTAGGACACCAGATTCTCAATCTGGTAATAGGAGTTCGATTCTCCTTGGGGTCACCAACTAAAAAACCTGCCATTTGGCGGGTTTTTTAGTTGAGCGATTCTTCAGGAGAAGCGAACTCCGTATAAGCGGCCATTAGGCTGCGCGGAGTTCAGATAACAACGAGCACGCGCAGAAGCTACCTCCTAGTTTCGAGCATGTGAGGCAGTTATACAAAGTATTCTCCCCTGCCTACCGGCAGGCAGGTTGGGGTCACCAATTTAAGATCCGCTCGAAAGGGCGGTTTTTAAATTGGTAAGCTTTAATGCGAAACGAACTCCGCAAAATGCGTTATTACCTCTTTTATTACTTGAGAAACAGTAATTGTATAAAAAAGGATGCTGGCTGCGAAACAAAGACAAAGTGAAGCAGTGTGTAGTTTCTTTACTATCCCATAAGTTAGCCAATGATTTTACCGATTTTAGTGTAAGGATACGCAAGTATCTTGTGTGAGAAAATGGCGTTAGAGGTTGTGAAATCTGGAGAAAAATCGTAAGAAGAGTAGCCCAGTAACAATATCGGTTGAATAGCGAACCGACTTTTAATGCCTTCTGGGTACATTTAGAGACGGCTAGAGCGATTTTTAGACTATAATCTAAGGTAATATCCTTATGATATTATTTATGATATGGATGAAAATAAAAACAATGAAAATAAAATAATCCAGTCATTTGATCCACAGTCGAATACTCAGCAATCCGTTGAAGTTAATCAGTCTACTAATACTCCTCTTTCAAGCCCAGCCTCAAGCAGTCAATTTAACCAGTATCAGAATAATAAACCTTCAAAATGGCGTTATTTCTTCGTAGTATTAGGAATATTGCAAGCATTGGGTGTTGCAGTATTTTTCTTAATAATGTTTTGGGCTATACAGCAAGCTAAGGTAGGAGTTTCAGGTACTGAATATGTTGGCTTAATTCTCTTCGTGACTCTTGTACCTGCCGTTGGAGTAATTGCTTTAATAAATCTAATAAGCTTACCGATATACATGAGGAAATTCAAACCACGTGGTAAGGGGTTCTTGCTGGCTGTCGTTTCGCTGATCATATCAGTAATATTATTTATGTATGGAGCATACAGTGTATACCAATTAAGAGTTGCGGCTCCTAGACAGTATGAAGAGTTCAGTGAGCAACTGAAGAAAGATTCGGAACAAAGGGAACAGGAGTTCGCCGTAGATAATGCAAATCCAGAAATAACTAAAGAAGAAGCAATAACATTAATACAAAGCTGTAAGTTAAAGGGTTTCTACTATACAAAGGAAACCGAAAAAGAGCATGGGACATCACCTGCTATATCAGCAACTGGTATTGTTCTGACTAAAATAGATGGAGAACCTTACAGAATCAGTATCGCTGATAGTCTAGTAGACGAACTGGTACCTATTGCTCGAGAAGCTCAAAAAACGTGTGGCGGTCCTCAATTTTGGCATGACGGTAGGTACGAACAGTTCAAAGATGGTAGTTGGTATTTCAAGGGTGAGGTTGTGAATAGTACGCAATCTGGTAAAACTAAAGAAGAAGCTATTAGTTTCATGCAGGATTGTAAGGCGGACTATTTTGTTGGCTACACTGATATAGGACTTGTGAAGGACAGTAATACTAAATCGTGGCTGGAGAAAGCCGAACAGTCAAGTAGCGGTATAGAAATATCTGAAGGACCAACGTCTTATGTATTCGCATCAACGTCAATGACTACAGAACTACAGGATACGGCAAGGCAGTTTCGACAGTCTTGTTACAACACTAAAAAGCTGTATGTAACAATAGATGACTGGATAGAGACTGAATATCCAGCGGGCCAATGGACTAGAGTAAAACAATAAAACCCAACCGAAAATACAACAATAGAATAGTCGGTAGTAGTTCTACTCTAAGCGGAAATGCATCCTGCTACTGTTGTCGCCCTCATATAGTTGTATACCTCAGGTAATTCAGTACAGATTACGTTCGATTTCGACTTCACATAGGTCACTATGAAAGCGCCCAGCCTTGTGCTGGGTTTTTTCATGATGGATTTCGTTGATGAAATCTCGAACTCTAGAGTTCAGATAGCAACAACCACGCACAGAACCAAATCCCCGAGTCTATACATTTTTCTGATATTCTTAAACGAATGAATACATCAAGCAATAAAAACAAATCACTTAAACCAGAAAGAACCTTATAATTTGAAAGCTCATAAACTGTCCAAATGGGGCCTGTTCTTTATTAGCATGAGTGTCTTGCAACTTTTAGGAATTATTTCTTACTATGTTACGGGGTTTTTATTTAAGCAACAGTTTGGGTCTGACAATTCATCAACCCCGTTTAACACCGACGATTTATTTATCTTGATGTTTGGAACTATTGTCCCGGCTGTGTTTTATATTTCACTAATGAATATAGTTGGGCTTCTGATTTATGAAAGTAAACATAAATCAGAAGGTATCCGATCTGTTGCGATTATGCTTTCTTTTATTTTTTCTTTAATTCTCTGTTTATTGGCATCTCTCTTTTTGCGCGAGACGAGGTTTTTGTTTTTCTTCCCCTAAGGACGCACAGTCTTGCGAACGATCAACCATGTGAGGCAGTTCTACAAAGTATTCCCCATCTAGATTTCAGGTATTCAAGCAAGCAGCACGATGCCTGCCTGTCGCCAGGCGGGTCGGGGTCTTGTCGACTATGCAAGGGGTCTATAGTTCCATCGCATCCGAATATTCAGGTAGCAGCTCCTTCTCATCTTCTACTTTTTTGATCACTAGTTTGGTTACATGCCAGTTCGGCAAATGCCCCAAATGTACCGTATTACAATGTAGTCCATCATAGTTAAATTGCTCTGTAATGAACGACGAAGAAAACTTACTCTCTTCTTCGGGATAGAAATATGCCACTGATTCTTCCATCTGGCTGTCGGTTTCGTTAAACAACGATCGAAATGGTTTTTCGGTAGAAAATTCAGTGGGCGCATATAGATCGTTATTGCTAAGAGAAAGGTCGGTGCGATCCATTTGAAATAGCGGCATATTTAAATATGCAGTAATTAATGCGTCTTCTAACAGCTCATTATCGCCTATGATGTGCTCTTTGATTTCTTTGAAACTGTGTCCTTTTTCATCGTAGCGCAAGTCTTGAACATTAAATTTTTTTAACCGAAACGAAATAGCCTTTTCTACACACAGCATTTCTAGTGCTCTTGTCGAAACATCTAGCTGCCTGGCTTGTTGGTCTAGGTAGGTAAGATAATCCTCTTCGTATTTTTTTAATTCTATCGTGTGTGTGGTATCAGGGTTTAAATACTTTTCAAGGTATGCGTTGTCTATATAGCGGTACTCTGTCTGCAACACTTTAATTGTTAAATCCAAGTCAAGTAAAAGAACCACGCCGATATCTGCATAGCGCTCGAAGTACATCTTCATTTTGAAGATTTTTAGTATGTCCTTCGCTTCCAGTCGGTCAATATCATCAAAAACTACATAGAGCTTTTTTGGACTGCTAGTACTTGTTTTTTGTGCGGCATTAAATGCAACGGGATTAGAGTGTAGATTTTTTTTAAACAGTTCAATGCCATATTTGTGTTTAATAAAGCTATTCAAGTAGTCTTCTATATCATCGTGTTCATCTACGCCAGTCACGTCTTTCATTTCTTTAAATTCTTGGAGCAGCAGCCTTATATAGTCGTCAAAATCATTCAAAATCACAGGACAGATATACAGTAGTTTTGGTTTTTCTGTTAATTTTTCGAGTCCTTCGACTGTATATATAAGCTTTTCGAACTTATTTTTTTCTTCGTCTTTTGCCCACAGCAGGTTATTCACAATAGCCAATAGAGTAGTTTTGCCAGTGCGGTGCTTGCCATCTATCAAAATAGTCGACTTGGATTGCGGACTATCTGTATTTGTTAGCTCATCAAGTAGTGCCTTTAACGCTCGATAGTGCATGAAGCTATTACGGTATTTTTCTAGAAAGTTGCTTGCTTCCTTATCTCCAACTTCATAAATAGAAAAAATATTGGTATTGGCTGTAGTGCTCCAATCATTTTTTTTAGCTCTCTTTCTTGCAGTATTATAGGAGGAATCTGATTTTGTAAAATAAAATAAAACAGCCGCGGATGAAATCACTACTAGCACGGTAGCTATGCAGTATGGCAAACTATTAAAATTTATAGCTGGAAAAAAGGAACTAATTACACTAAGTGATTGAAGTACCTTGGCCAACAGAAAAGTCGATACACCACTGATAATTGCAATGTAGAGGATGATGCGGCCAAGGAATTTTAATTTAAACTTCATAATTTAAGTATATAACAGAGAGGTTGCACCCAGATAAATTCCAATGATATCAATGGAGTAAAGCAGTCGATAAATTGACAAAATTATATAAATATACTAAAATATATTTCATGAACATCCACGACGCTGAACTTACTATCATCGGAGGAATTAATACCCCTGCGCGATCGATGGAGCGGGTGCTGGATGAGCTTATTGATGCTGATTTAGCCACTGACGGACAGGCTTTTTCGTTTAGAGAAGCCATGAATAATCCTGATTTAATTAAACGGGCTGCTGCTGGCAACACTGTAGTCGCTCACTCTGCAGGTCTGCTTGCAGTAACGTCTGAAATGCGACCAGCGCATGTAGAGGCCATTGCTGGTCCAGAGCCACGGTCTTTTGGCCGGTTAATAGTTGGAGCTGTAAAACTTAGCCTTAATCATGCGCGTAATTCTGGGCTAAGCGAGCAGGGTCAGCGCCATTTACATCTTAATGCCGAAAAAGGCTTAGAGCTTGCGACTCACACTTACGGGAATTTACGACACATGAAGGCCATTGGTAGTTTTTCAACCTTCGAAATCCTACGAGAAATGGCAGAGGCTGGTCAATCTGTTGGTTCAGTGCTTATGGATGCGGATGAGTTTTTCCCGATTGCTACGATACAACCTCGCTATGAAGAGGCTGCATTTTCACGGACACCGGTACCGTATGCTATTGCCGAAGGTGGCCACGATCAGTTTTTGACCCACCCTATCGAAACATCCACAAACTCGTCACTATAAACCTTCTCTTGCGGAGGTATGGGCTATAGCGCCTTCCACTCCTTCAACTCCTCTGGCAAAAAACCCTCTGGGTGCTTAAAGCCGGCTTCCCATTTTGTGCCTTTGCTATAGCCAAGGTCTTTCATGAGCTCTGTCGGAGCGTTACGAATATGGAGTGGTACTTGGGCGGTTGGATTGTCTTTGGCCGTTTGCAGAGCGTTTTTCATGGCTGTTGTGACATCACGCGACTTGTCGCAGCGCGCAAGTACTAAGGCGCAGTGGAACAGATTATACTGACACTCTGGCATGCCGATTCGCTCCACCGCCATAAACGTACTGACAGCTACATTAAGCACGCCATTTACCGCCAAGCCGACGTCTTCGCTGGCGAATATAACCATTCTGCGGGCAATAAACTTAGGGTCCTCCCCTGCTTGTAGCATTCGCGCTAAATAAAAACTGGCGGCATTTTCGTCGCTGCCACGCAATGATTTTATAAATGCGCTAATAGTGTTGTAGTGGTCCTCGCCCTTTTTGTCGTAGCCAGGTAATTTGTTTTGAGCTGCAGTTTGAATTGTATCGGGCGCTATAACGCCCTTTCCAGCTATTTGTAGGGCTAATTCGAGTGTATTTAGAGCTGTGCGGGCATCGCCGTGGGAGAGCCGTATTAAAGTAGTGACGCTTTTTGACGGTAGTTGTTTAACTGTTAGTTTAAGCTCTTTTTTTGCTCGTTGGATTATTTGTTTTAAAGATTGTTCTGACAGCTGTTTGAGTACAACTACTTTACTGCGGGACAACAAGGCGTTTATTACTTCAAAGCTCGGGTTTTCGGTTGTGGCTCCGATTAAGGTGATAACACCACTTTCCACATACGGTAAAAAGGCGTCTTGTTGGGCTTTATTGAATCGATGGATTTCGTCTACAAACAACACAGTACGGTTTTGCAGGCGGTTATTTTGTTTAGCGCGTTCGATTACCTTCATTACGTCTGCTTTGCCGCTCGCGACAGCACTGAGTTCTATAAAGTCAGCTTTGGTTTCGGTGGCTAAAATTCGTGCGAGAGTTGTCTTACCGGTACCTGGTGGCCCCCAAAAAATAAGGCTGGTGAGCTTTTTTGTTTTAGCCAATTCAAAAAGCAGCCCACCCTTTTTGGTTAGGTGTTCTTGCCCAATTACGTCAGCTAATTTTTGTGGACGCAGCTTGTCTGCAAGTGGTTGGATCATCTTAAGTTTAATTATACTATCTGCTGCTTTCATAGCGTTGTTAACTTCTCATATAGGTGGGTTTATCGTTAATATTCTAGATGCTTTAATTTAAGAAGGATATTTTGATGAAGCGCGTATTGACACGTTCAACGTAACAGTCTTAAGCATCTTTCTAAGTTTTCTCTAAGCTGTCCAGATGCACGAGGGGCGGTGATTGATTTAATAAGTAATAGCCTAGCCTCCACAAACGCTGTTTTCCAGTTCAATGAAATTGATGCGAGCAGACTCAATCTGCTCTGCAGTAGGCTCGGTGTCTTGTATGAATATAACCACATCTCCGATAAGGTTTTGTATGCGTTTTAGGTCAGACTCATCTGGTAGGTCTTCTTGTGCGTGAGCCACAGGAAAAAATCTGTTCAGGAAGCTAGTTTCCGGAGGATTAAAGCTACTTTGGTCCCCGAAAAAGGTCTCTAAGTCATCATTTAAGAAAGCATCTATGTCCCTGAGTTCTAATCCTGAATCAGTAGCAGCGTAGACCCACATCGAGTCTTTTAATGTGTTGTCGAGTAAATCCCCATGAGCGGGTACTTTCTCCCAATCCGTTAGTGAATTTTGCTTGTACCCAAGCGTGCCATCGACACCACCAACGCTATTTCCATAGTAGCCAAGTAGTTGTGCGCCCGTTACGTCTTTCCAGTGAAGATGCACAAATTGGTCTAAATTATCATGAAAATGGATAGGTTGCTTTGGGAATTCAGCGCTACATACTCCCTTCTTGTATTCTTGCTGAAACTTATCATCACTAAAGTCGATTGCTGTACCATCAACGACATACTGCATTCGTAAGTGTGCGTGTTCTAGTTTTGGGCTTCTGAAATTTACGGGTGAGTTGAAAAACAAAAAACCGTACACGCCGCCAACGATTAGAAACGCAGCAAATAACCCAATAACCAGCGCTTTAACTTTTGAATTTTTGTTAGAACTTGTCTCTTTATTAGCCTCTTCGGTGTTTAGTTTTTGTGAATTGTCTTCCATGTGGCTCCTTCGTTAGTTGTACTATGTATTGATAGATCCTGCAGCAATGCAAACACTGTGTTTGATTCGTCACCAGCGAAGTCAATGTAAAGAACAGGCACACTGCTTTCGCTCGGTGACGTCATTTGGTTCCAGCTCTCTCCATCATCAATACTCCTCAGCAGGCCAGATTCAGCAAATGATGCTATACGCTCGCTTGGGTTGTTGGGATTGATTGCAAATGCAATAACAGCTGATTCTCCGTAGTATTTTTCCCAACTATCACCTGCATCGGTACTAACAAAAATACCCGTTGATGTAGATGCATACACCGTATCTTGATCTTCTACGTCAGCAGTTAGAGAAATAATATTTGTATTGGCTGGTCCATTAGTAATTTCCCATGTTACACCGCCGTCAATACTGCGCTGAAAGGTTCCAGTATATGAACCATAGAGATACAGCGGATTAGCGTCGCTAATTGTCATTGCATGAAAATCAACTGGCCCTTGAGCTCCATCTGAAATTTTTTCAAATGTTTGTCCGCCGTCGGTAGATTTTAAGACACCAAGATTACCACCAGTCTTGGGGTGCCCACTTGCGTACATTACCTTAGGATCTGCAGGATGAGCCGCAAACCCCATAAAATCATGTTGGGCCTCACTTATTCTTTCTAGCGTCGCTTCATCAAGAAGTCTATAGAGGCCATTGTGATTTGCTATATAGAGGCTTTCTTTGTCGCTGAGATCAACCGAAAAGCCGTGTGCGTCAGCAAGTGTGTCTACTGCAACTGGGCTGAATGCTTCTGGCTCTGTGTCGCCAGACATAATTAAAACTAAACCTCCGAGCATTAAGAACACTACTAGCAGTACTGTATTCTTCATATTCATCCTTTATATATTAATTCTGCGAAGCAATTGTGCGTTAAGCGCCACGATAACTGTAGATCCAGACATCAGTGCCGCGCCCACCGCAGGTGATAAAACAAACCCGGTAAATGCCAGTGCACCTCCGGCAAGTGGAACGGCTGCCAAGTTATAGAATGTTGCCCAGATAAGATTCTGTACCATTTTGCTATAAGTTGCTTTACTCAGTTTAATTACCGATGTGACAGCCCGTGGATCATTTCTGGCCAAGACTACCCCTGCTGATTCGATAGCAACATCAGTGCCCGCACCGATTGCTATACCAACATCAGCTTGGGTGAGCGCTGGTGCATCGTTCACACCATCGCCGACCATTGCAACTCGTTTTCCACCAGATTGGATGTGTTTAATGATGTCGGCTTTATCGCCCGGGAGCACCTCGGCATGCACCGTATCGATACCAACACTTTTTGCAACCCAATCGGCTACAGCTTGGCTGTCCCCAGTAAGCATTCCGACTTTAATTCCTTGGCTATGCAAATAACGAATAGCCTCTTTAGATTCCTCACGAATGACATCAGCAATAAGAAATACTGCAAGAACCTTCGTGTCCTCTACAAGATAAACTGCACTTTGAGCGTTTTTTGCAGCTTTATTAGATGCTTCTTTAAATGTTCCAGACAGCTTTACTCCACGTTCCTTCAGAAGTTGAGGTCCACCGATATAGTATTTCTTGGAATCGACTTTGGCACTTACACCTTTGCCAGATATTGAGGTAAAGTCGGTGGCTTTCTTGGGTCGAATCTTTTCTTCGTCTGCGTAGTCAGTAATTGCTTTGGCGAGTGGATGCTCGGAGTCTGCTTCAATTCCAGCTGCTACGGAAACAGCATGTTTTTTGTCCTCGGCAACAACTTCGACTACTCCGTGCTCTGCTTTTGTAAGTGTGCCGGTTTTATCAAACACGACAACATCTATCTTTCGTGCCTGCTCAAGAGCGAGCCGATCCCGGACTAATATTCCAGAGTTTGCAGCTTTTGTTGTCGATATCGCAGTTACTAAAGGTATAGCGAGCCCGAGTGCATGAGGGCATGCGATAATCAGCACTGCAACAACTCGCTCGATAGTATAGTCTAATCCGCTCGTCCCCAGGATCGCCCAAGAAACTGCAGTTATCAAAGCTGCTATAAGTGCGTAGTAGAACAAATACTTAGCGGCAGAATCAGCAAGTAGCTGTGTTTTAGATTTTGAATTCTGAGCGTCTGCTACGAGCTTCATTATCCCAGACAAAACAGTGTCATCACCGAGCTCTGTAACCTGTACTGTGAGTGAGCCTTCAGAATTGATTGCACCTGCGACGACTTTATCGCCAACATCTTTTTCTACCAGCTTAGATTCGCCGGTGATGAATGATTCATCTATGCCAGATTTACCTTTTATAATTTCACCATCAACAGGGATACTTGCACCCGGACGCACCAGCACTTTGTCGCCAACTTTTAACTCTGCAACAGATACAGTCTTGGTACCGTCTTTAGTAGCGCGCTCTGCAGTGTCTGGGAGTAGTTTTGCAAGTTCGCCTAGAGCTCCTTGCGCGCTATCAATAGATGCCATTTCAAGCCAGTGTCCTAGAAGCATGATAGTGATAAGCGTAGCGAGCTCCCACCAGAAATCCATGCCATCAACAAGCCCAAATGTAACAGCTGCGCTATAAAGGAAAGAAACAGAAATTGCCATGCTGATTAACGTCATCATGCCGGGTGTTCTAATGCCAATTTCGGCACGTGCACTTTTTAGGAATACTAAGCCTCCATAGATTAAGATAACCAATGAAAGCAACGCAGGAATATAGGTAGAACCACTAAATTCTACTGATTTAAATGATAAGAACGTTTGAATTGAAGGAGAAAAATACAGCACAGGTATCGTTAAGAAAAGTGACACCCAAAATTTTCGCTTAAATATGTTTGGGCTATGTCCAGCATGTTTATCGTGATTTTGTGTATGTGATACGTAGCCTTTATTTTGTTTTTCCAGCGCCATCTGGCATTTTGGGCAAGTACCTTTTTTATCCTGGGTTATTTCTGGATGCATCGGACAGGTGTAGTAATGGTCCATGTTGTTTCCTTTTTATTGGTTACACTTGCATTTATCGTCACAAGAGACACACGACTCACACGAGCAATAGTTTTCGATGTGCGAGTCTATCAATTTCAAAAGCGGCGCAATCGTATCCTGATTTAGAGCGTATATGCGTTCTTTGCCTTGTTGAGTGACACTCACGAAGTGGCATGACAAAAGTCTATGCATGTGGCGGGATACGAGTGATTGTTCAAGCGAGGTGTTTTCTGCAATATCATTCACTGAACTATGTTCACATTGCAGTAAATACTGAACAATACTTAGGCGGTTTTCATTGGCAAGCGTTCCAAAAAATCTCTCATATGACGTATCTAACATATGTGTATGGTATCATAGGATATCAATTAAACAAGCAAGTTTTCATGAAAACAATCCAATTTATTGCAAAAGAAATTGCAGACAGACCCTATGGTTTTTTGGGAATCTGGATAGGAACCCTATGGATCTTTCAGTATGCAACTAGTTTTAGTTTGTTTTCCCATATACTTACAAACAATGCGCTTAATATTTTTGAAAAATTGAGCTTTTTTTTAGACTCAATAACTAATTTATTCAGGTATAGTAGCGACCCGCGCGCTGCATCTATTATTGTCTTTAGTTTTATCGCTGCAATTAATTTTTTTCTTATGGTTCGAGCCTATCGAAACAAACAAGCCATTAAAAATAAACGCGCAGGGACCGCCAGTACTCTCGGCGCCCTCATCGGGACCCACTGTGTAGCATGTGGAGGCTCATTGCTTGCCCCTCTGGTTACAACAATAGCCGGCAGTGGAGCTTATTTCAGTTCATCGCGAATCCAAACAGGCATATTTATAAGTGTATTTATTAATGCAATCGCTATCGTATTTATAACAAAAGCCACTATTAAGATGGCAAAAAAACACATGATAATGAACGAAATTGCACAGCAAGTATGAGATATAAAAGTTATCACTCGCAAACTCCAAAAATTGTTTTAGCAGCTTCGATAGTTTCAATTGGCTTAGCAAACTTATACGTATATACAGAGATGGACTTTGAAAGCAACGAAGTTAGCGTGACTGTTAAAGAAAAAGAGACAATATCCACAAAATTAATCGAGACTTCAGAAGCAGCAGTGCTTGACGAAGAAAAGCCACAAGAAGTTACATTTAGCGTTGAGTACACAGTTCCCGGTAATAAGCGCAATGCGCTTGATGTAAAATTAATACTAGATAATAAAATTATTATTTCTGTTGAAACTGTCCATAGATCGATAGATGCAGCTTCAGCAGGCCACATCAGAATTTTTGATAAGGGTGTTCAAGAGCAAGCGACAGGAAAGGCTACTGGAGAAATTGAGGATATTCTGATATCTAAAGCTAGCTTAACCACGAAAGCGTTTAAGGCTGGTCTTCGTGACGCCATATAGTTGATTGAGTATGTATGCTTACGTTTGAGGCACTCGGCACCGGCTGGAAAATTAAAGCAAATGATTTTGACGTTGTTGCCGAAAAGAACAAAATCCTCTCCGTCGTTACGGAGTTCGAAAACAATTACAGTCGCTTTAAAAAAACTTCTTATGTTGGAAGGTTGAATACTGGATCATCAATCAACCAGCCCCCAAGTGAACTCTACGAAATGCTGGAATTTGCTTACCGGGCTTACCAGAACACACAGGGAATGTTTAATATTTTTATCGGCGCTACGCTCGAAAACAGTGGCTATGGACTCAAAAACAACAATAAGTTCAGTAATGCATTCAGTGGAGCTATTTCGTTCTCTGAACAAGAGATAAAACTTACTGGTGAGCATAGTATTGATCTCGGCGGTTTTGGTAAGGGGTGGCTTATAGATAAATTAGCTTTAATTCTGCAAGATAAATCTGATAACTTTGTGATCAATGGCGGCGGAGATATGTATGTTAAGGGTAAAAAAATAGTACAAATTGAAAGTACTGGACATAAGGTGGGGGTAGAAGACCAAGCCGTTGCATCTAGTAGTGCTGCGGCTCGGGCATGGAGGTTTGGAGGCGTACAACACACTCACATTCCCAGTGCTCAATCCGAGCACCAAGCAAGTGTTATTGCAGGTGATGCGAAGACCGCAGATATGCTAGCAACAGTTAGTTTGCTAAGTAATAATGCACAACTAAAATCACTCGAGAAATCATATAAAGCGAAAATCATGCTTGTGCAAGGCAGTGATATTATCTACTGTTCAAAAGCTGAATTCTTCAATATGAATATTTGAAGCTTTTACACCTTGGTTTTTTAAGTCATCTCTCAATATTTTCATCATTTGGCTTGGTCCACAAATAATATATTGTGCACTCTGCCAATCTGGGACGTTTTCTTTGATTTTTGAAGCTGTTATTCGATCTGCCCTGCTGCCTGCTTTTGAGCTCTTCTCTTCACTATAGAATTCATGCAAATTTTGGCCTAGTTCTCTGCGGAGACTAGTTATGAAGTTTGCATTTTCTCTCTGTCGGTTGGCATAGAAGAGCTGTTTATTTTTTAACTTTGGATTAAAAAGATGCATCAAAAAAGGCGTTATGCCAATACCTCCGGCAATAAATACAATTGTCTCACCAGAATTTAGGTTTGCGACTTGTGTAAATGTCCCGTACGGACCATCAATATACATGGTTGCGCCCTGTTTGACCCTCGTTAACTCCCCGGTGTATCTACCAAACACCTTAAAGGCTACAAATATATTCCCACTTTTTTTGCTATAGTGAGCAACGCTAAACGGGTGGGATTCGCTCGTTATGGAGCGGCGAAGATATACGTACTGCCCTGGCTTAATTCGTAACTTTTTATTTTGTGGCGACAGTTCGAGCAGCACTACATGTCCATTTAACTTCGTTAGCTTAATGACTGTGTACTTAGTTCTCCCTAAAGACACAAACATTCGAAGTCTTACGACGGTAAATACTCCAAATACGGCAGCGAGTGAATACCAGTATGCAAAGACAGCATGATTAATAAAGCTAGTTCCAATACTTGGTGCGTGGATAAAGACAAACGGCAGAGAGATATAGGCAAGATAGTGAATATACTTCCACAACCTGTAACTCAAGAATCTCCTAAGCAGAACGGATGTGAGCCATATAGTTAGGATGAAAAAGAGGGCAATTCTTCCGTAGCTCACGCTTGTCTCTAGTCCGCCAGAAAAGTTTAGTGCAAATGAATATGTCCACGACTTTGCATAAAGAATCGTAGCTGCAACTGGATGTGCAAAGATTAGCAGACTCCCCCAGACACCAAACAGTACATGCAGGCGCGTGACCCACGGCAATTCGTTAAAATATAATCCTGAAACACTACGGGTGCCAAGAATGTATTGCCAAAGAATTAGCACTGTGCCAATGAATCCAGAGAAAGTGGAAATATATAGCCACGTCAACTTTGGCGTTCCAGCTAGAATAAATGTTGGTAGAATCGACAGCAATATTAGGCAAAATAAAAGTATCTTCTTGTTTTTTTCGTTTTGCATTTTAGTATAGTATCAGTTTTCTTGGTTGCTGGTTTGTTCTATGTGATTTATTAGGCTACCTATTTTTGCTGTAAATTGATCGAAGATTTCATGCCTACTAACTGCTTAATTTTGGCATGTTTATACAGAAATTCATCTAGCTACGTAAGGTGTTCTTGGCCAATTACCTCGGCAAGTTTATTGGGACGTAGTTTGTCGGCCAGCGGTTGATTCATATTATTTAGTATACTGGTGTTGATGTTTAAGAACACAATTCATAAAACCAACTGCAAGCGTAAGCGCCGGTTTGACAACTTAGAGTCGGCCAATGCAGCTTTAGACCTCATAAACCCTAAGCGAAAACCCAAAAAGCCCAACCGGGTCTACAAGTGCAATCAATGCTCTGGCTACCACCTGTCGTCAAAAAAATCTATTTAATAATAATCCGAACAGCTGTGATTGGTTTTGTAACTGCAGAGTTAATAATTTCTAACAATTCTACCTGTTGAAACCGCAGCTCTGTAGCTTTTGCAGCAGAATTTGCAGTGACTAAAATTGACCGATCGGTGTTAATTTTCAGCAATTTAACAGATGTGTCGTGTAGTCGGCTTAATTCAGTTTGGATAATTTCAAGCTCGGACTTTTTGGAGTCAAAATCAAGCTGCTTGGCTTTCTTTAACAACAAGTCGCTAATAGGGTCCATGCTGAACTAACCTATGACTTGCTTGACCAATGCGACCAAGCTTTTAGGAGTAATGTCGGCTTTTATAAAGTAGCCGTCAGCACGAGTTTCTAAAGCTTGTTTAGACATGTCGTCTTGAGCGTAGTTGGTCATAATTACTATTTTGGTGTCGGGCAGGCCTTTGCCGTCTGCACCGCGCAGGTCAGCTAGAACTTCTATGCCGGTGCGTTCTGGAATAAAAATATCTAGCAAAATCAAATCATAGGTTTGTTTTCGCGCTTGGGAAATACCATCTGGGCCGGTACTTACTTCGTCAACTTCGTAGCCAGCTTTGCGTAAGGCACGGGTGTACATTTCGCTAATGAACATGTCGTCTTCAATGCACAGTATCTTTTTTTCGTTCATCGTAAAAACCTGCTTTCTGACAGAGTCAGAAACTCTGTTTTTACTTGCAACGCACTTCTTTGTTGCTTACTCCACTGCTCCTTCAGCGTATTGCTAATACGTTTCAGTCCGCGGTTCGTAATCGCCTTGAATTGCATCTGCATGAACGAAAAAAAGTTGTGATTGTCTGTGTTTTTCATATCCCTTCTTCTATCTTCCATCTTCTAATTTTATCTTCTATATAGTGAATGATTTTTAATCCAGCCGTGTGTACCACGAGTAATTGTTGGTGAGTCGCCTTCTTCTAGTTTAGCAGCTATTTTTTCATATGGCGGCAAACTAAAGCCGAATGTACTGCCTTCTCCCTCTTTTGATTGTGCCCAGACATGACCGTGGTGAGCGTCAATGATAGCTTTGCTTATAAATAACCCTAATCCAGTGCCGCCAAACTCTTTTTGAGTACGGTGTGATCGGTAATATTTTGTGAACAATTTCCCGACTAAATTGTCTGGTATGCCAACACCGAAATCTTGCACAGTTGTTTCGATTTCGCTCTTGTCGTTAAGCCGAGCAGTAATGATGATACGTTCATTGTTACTACCGCTGTACTTAATTGCGTTGTCGACGAAGTTATTAATTACTTCGATAATACTAACCGGGTCGACAGCTACATGTGGCAATGCACTGTCGATTTTAAGTTCGATAGTTTTGCCGTGCGCTTTGGCGCGTATCTGCAGTTGGTCAACCGCTTGGCGCAAAATAGTACCCCATTCTCCTTCTTGCAGACTAAGGTTAAGCTTTCCGCGGTCAACTTTTGCAACATTTAGTATGTTGTTTATGAAACCACTTAGCTGGGCGGCAGAGGCGTCAAGTTTATGCATATAATTTTTTTGATCGGCAGTCATGGCCTTTTCTAGCTCGTCGGCAATGGTTTCTATATAGCCGCGAATAACCGTAACAGGTGCGCGCAAGTCGTGTGCAGCCATTGCTACAAAGTCGACTTTCATTTCTTCATGCTGGCGCTCAAGCGTGCGGTCCACCAGCATAATACTTGTTTCAATGCCGCTCTCTTCTGCCCGGATGTAGCGGGCCCACACATCAAAGTTATATTCTTGACGGTCTTTATTTTGAAAACGAATTTCGGTCCATTGTTGTTCGGCATTTACCGCTCCCGCTTGTTGGAGGTCGACCCAGGTTGGTAGCACGTGTTTGTCGTTTTGAATTAATGCAAATACGGCTGTAAATTCTTGGCCCAACAAGTCGTGGCTGGATTCTACACCGACTAATTGAGCGGCTGCTTGGTTGGCCAGAGCAATTTTTTTATTATGGTCTAAACCAATGACCGGGTATGGCAAAATATTTAACGTCCGCGCAACTTGCCGAGCAGTGGAATTTAGTTTTTCTGAGTTGTTCATTGAGTTGCTAATGAAGTTCTGCAAAGAATTAAGTGCATGGGTAATTAAATCGTTTCCCAGTTGGCTTGAAACGGGGTCGAGGGTGGTTTCGCTAGCGGTGGCGTGTTCAACTTGCTGAGCCAAACTAACTAAAGGAGCGCTAAATTGTTTAGATACAGACAGCGACAGAGTCATGCCAAGCGCACACCCAACAACCAGGCTTGCAGCGAAAATAATTAGCGGTTGCAAGTCGGTAAAGCTAGCTAACAGCAATCCGACACCTGCAACACCCAAAACTACTACTGCCATTACAATAATAAGCCGTTTAAAAATTTGACCTTCGTATTTATTGGTCATAGCTGGTTGTTTGACCTTCGGGTTGAGCTGCGAACCATACTTTACCGCTGTTAATGGCGATTTGTTGACCTGCTTCGTCGGTAAATTCATATTGGTCGGTTAGGTTGTTTTTAGTCCAAGTTGCTTTGGTGAAGCCGCCATCCTGAAAGATAAAAGCAGTGTTACTGCCAGTGCTTTGAATGCTGTTATAGGTTGTGCCGCCTTCGCTGAATTGACTGTATTTATTCTTAAGAACCACTACAACGTCAAAGCGCAGCTGTTCTTTAGTTTCTAGGTCGGTGTGCGGCGCACCAGCCAAGGTTCGCTTGTAGTCGTTGGTGGCAGGGTCGTATTGCCAAGCCGTGTCGTATTTTGCGGCTGAATACTCAATGTTGATCGTAGAGGCTGTTGGCGTGGCGAGTGGTTCGGGCTCTTTGCGCAGCAGTGAGTCAAATTCACTGGCGTTGCCACCGCCAACATTGCTTAGGTCGTCGTAGTTGGTATAGACATTATGTGGAGCAAACCGAAAGTCTACTCGTTCAAAGGCGCGCGTGCCAATGCTGAATTGATTGAGGTCTCTGCTGCCAAGTTTTGTTGCGGCTTCGCTAAGCGCTCGTGGGCTCCCTCCGACATGAGCAACATAGGCATTAAACGACAAAGCGAAGTCGGTAAAGTATGGCCGCAAGCTTCGCACTGGACCAATTGTTTCTGGCGTGTTGTCATGGAATAGCGCTAGGTAACGGGTTATGCCACCTTCAGCAATTGCCTCAAACACAATGTCGGCATCTTTTAGGCCAGTTTGCGGTCGTGCTTCGCTACTATTGCTGATCATGACTCCAATCACTGGCTGTTGGTTAACAGATTCGGTGACGTCGTGGCCGGTTGTTATCGAAGGCACGAGCTTAACGGCTTCGCTGGCCTCGCTGGCTGACACGTCAAGAGCTGTTCGATCAACCTTTTCGACGCCATTAAAAATTTTCAAACCAAAAAAAATAGCAAACATAACAATTACAACCCCAGCAGTACTGGCGCCGAGTTTTACTTTATTTCGTTTAATCCAAGCAGAAAAATCAGCAAGTTTATCGCGCATATGGTTATAAGTATAAGGCCTACGGGCAGAAGATGGAAGATAGAAGACTGAGTATAGTTAACTATAGTTTGCTCTGGGCGATTCTTATACGCTCTAGGGATTCGTCTTTGCCTAAAACTGCTAATGTTTCGAATAAGCCAGGAGCGACTGTGCTGCCAGTCACAGAAATTCGGATTAGCTTAAATAGAACCCCAACCTTGGTTTCTAGCTCATCGACAAGGTTGCGCAGAGCCGTTTCAAGGTCCTGTTCGCTAAAGTCGCTTTGTTGCAGCTTTTCAATAGCGGCTTCTAAAAAGTCGGTTAATTCGGTGTCGGTAAGCTTTTTAAGTTGCTTGTCGTTTGCAATAAAATCACGGGGGTTAAAGTCGGGCCGTGTGAAAAAGAACCGAGTAGCGTCTGGAATTTCGCTGAATTTTTTTAATTTTTCTTGAATTAAACTCAGGATTTTCTTTTTCAGATCATCATCGGCGCTGGCGGCTTCTTCGGGCCACCATTGTTTTGACAGTTCGTAAATATCGTCAAGTTCGAGCGTGCGGATATGATGACCAGATATCCAATTAAGCTGCTTTTCGTCGTAGCGAGCGCCCGATTTTTGCACTCTATCTAAGCTGAAGCTATCTATTAAATCTGCACGACTATAAACTTCTTGCTCGGTTCCGTCGTTCCAGCCAAGTTTAACCAAAAAATTAAGAATGGCGTCGGGTAGGTAGCCTTGGTCTCGGTATTGAAGCAAATCAGGAGCTCCGTCACGCTTGCTGAGTTTTTTGTTGCCGGTTGGCGCTAATATACTTGGTAAATGCGCAAAAACTGGCGGTGTTATGCCAAGTGCTTTGTAAAGCATTAAGTATTTAGGGACAGAACTAACAAATTCTTCGCCGCGGATAACGTGCGTTACACCCATTTCAAAGTCGTCAACAATGTGAGCGAAATTATAGGTTGGGTAGCCGTCGGCTTTCATTAAAATAAAGTCATCAATATTTTCTTTTGATTCCTTTTGTGGCCCCCGAACTTCATCGTTCCAGGCTGGGCTTTGTGGTTCGTCTATTTTGAGTCGTAGTGGCAAGCCAATCTGCCATTCTGGTGGGTTAGCAGGCCGGTGGTCGTTGAAGTGGAATGGGCGTTTTTCGGCTTTGGCTTTTTCGCGCCATTTAGTTAACTGCTCTGGGGTGGTGGTGTCGGCGTAAGCTTTACCTTCGTCGACGAGCTTTTGGGCGTAGCGGGCGTAGATTTCTAAGCGTTCAGACTGGCGATACGGACCGGCTTCACCACCAATATCGGGCCCTTGGGTCCAATTCAAGCCAAGCCATTTTAAAGATTCTATTAAGTGCGCTTCCGAACCTTGCACTTCCCTATTCTTGTCGGTGTCTTCGATGCGTAAAATAAATTCGCCATTGCTTTGCTGAGCGAGCAACCATGCAAAGATAGCGGTACGAGCCGCACCAATATGCATATAGCCTGTCGGGCTTGGGGCGAAACGAGTTACGATCTTTTGTTCCATAATCCTATTGTATAGGAGTTTGTAATTTAGACTAGCTTACAGGTTCTTGTTGGCTCGCTTGACTGCAACTGCTCCGGCTACGGCGGCAGCTACTAATGCCAGAGTTCCACTAACAATGTCTATTGACGGTGTTTCAGGTACATCTGCAAAGAGTGGTGGCGCTTCTAGTCCTCTAGCAAAATCCTCCGAAGTGTATAAACCACAAATACTCTCAACTTGCGGAAGACAGGTGTAATAATCGTTTTCATGCCTACTAGGTATGTATGGTCCATATTCAGGGTGTACGTAATCTGGTGGTGCATTAAGTTCTTCACCCTCCATCGGGCATTCCTCGATGGTTTGAACATAAACACCATCAGCACAGAAATAAAGCTCAGGGTCTTCTTCCACTGAATCAGAGTCTCCTCCCGCTGAACCCATGTCTAGATAATCATTATCTAGTTCAGTAACGGGGTCGTTGGGGCATTCTTGCAGTCCTTCATGATTATCTGCGGGCAGAATAGTCCCATCCGGGCATTCTGTGTACTGATGAGGGTATTCATTCGGCTCAATCATAGTCGGCGTTGCTGGATCTTCATCACTTGATGGCTCGGAAAAAGAATAGCCGGAATCTTGGAATTCGTAATTCATTATTATTTCTCCACAATTTATTGAAAACATATTACAATGAAAATTATGATTTGTCAATAGAGTTCCAAAACTGGCATTTTATTTTTCATATCACCTAGTATCAGTGACGTTCTATTCTTAATAAACTAAAGACTTGTCGCTAATCGAGTTAACTGGTCTTTATCAAGAAGAGATTCGCCGTCAATAACAAATAGCATGCCCCTGTTCACCCAGGCGGCTTCGGACCCGTTGTAGTTGTATATGGTTAAGCCATCTTCTTCGATTACTTCGTAGCGAGCTGATTCGCGCGATACATAGTTTTCAAGTAATGATCGAGAGTCCCAATCACTTTCGCGCTGGATGAGTGAAAACTTACGTTGGTCGGCATTGGCTTTGTAGTTAATGGTGACTTCGCCGTCGGTGTATTCAATTGGGCCATTCAAAGCAAAGCCACTCGGTTGATAGCCGGGCATGGTTGCTTCAATTCCAGCACGAGAAGCCGCAACTCTAAACGCTAAGTTAGGAGCGTTTAGATAGGCTGCATAACCCAACAGCACCATGAAACTGAGTGCAGCGGCAGACAAGCTAACAATGCGGCGACTAGAGAAAATTCCCCCAAGTCGTTGCGATGGTTTGGCAGTTGGCTTTGGCAGTTGCGATGATTGCTGATTTAGGTGGTATTCGGCAATCTGTTTATTGATAGTACGGGGTTTAGCTGGTGGTCCTGCCTGAGGAATAACATATTCAACCACATTAACGGCTGCATGCTTTGCTTTTTGCGACGGGTGCTGGCGGTATTGCTTAAACGAATGATCACTCAACACACCAAAACGAGTAACGTGATGAGACTGACGGTGGTAGGCAGCACGTTGTAAGCGAGCTTCTGTTAGGGCTGCACTTTGTGGCAACTTATGGTCTTTGTGGTTGGCAGTCGGTTTTTTGTGAGTTTTGACGAATACGACGTTTTGCGCTGGTTTGCGTCGCTTTACAGCAGTTGATTGTTTTTGGTGGAGTGCGTGGGCTTTTTTAGGTACTCGGCGTGTAATGGGTTTAACAGGGGCAGCTTGAGTAGGAGTTGTGGCTTGGTTGTGTCGTGGAAGTGGAGCGGGTGAAGCTTTTGGTGCCCCCGGGGCAAAGCTAAGTCCGTCCAACGACCGACGAGGTTGACCTGCAACCTTCCTGCCATTTATAACCATTGTGTGTTTGTTGTTTGCCATGTACTTGGTTAATTATACCCTTTTCCAAGCGCTTACGCTTTGGCTCTATAATACGGAATTTCACCTCTATTGGCAAGGTGCTGTATGAGGTAAGTATACTTTGATTGTTTCTTTAAAAAAGTAGTATTTCTCTGTTTTATTTGGCAAGCTGCCGCTTACAAACCTCTCGCCCATTTGTGTCGACAAACGGGCACAAAACGACTGGGCGGGGCACCCATCTCTTGAGTAGCTGTTAGTACTAAAAACATTCTCAAAAAGAGTACTTGATACAAGAGTGCTCCCAGCACTCTTGTTCAGGCACGCATTTTGAGGTGAGGTTCACATGTTTTTGACTACAACAGCCTACTCAGGAGATTGCTGCTTTAGGCCCAGACCCAAGCGAGCAAAGCTCGCAATGCAGCTAGTCCACTTTGAACTTCTTCCTGATGAAGAATGCTTTTTGCACAATTGCTCGGAGGGCGAGGACCACGGAAGCGAATACTTGGAGCTTTCTCCCGCAGCCAATTGTGTAAAAAGCAATGAAACATAAAGAAGGAGTGAACGTGGTGATCTTTTGGCTCCACCGTTTTGATCACTCAAAATGGTGGAAATGAGGGCAGGCGGCAGCTTGCAACTTTTTAGATAAAAATAAAATTTTTAAAACTAATTCACAAAAAAACTCTTTTTATAGTCATCAAGATTAGTCATAGCTATATTAGCTCCCTTAACCGCACAGTACAGTGGGTCTTGGGCGATTATGCATGGTACGCCGACAACTTTGCGCATAAGATCGTCGAGTTTGTGGAGCATTGCCGTGCCACCAGTCAGCATCATGCCGTGTTCAACAATATCTGCAACAAGTTCTGGCGAAGTTCGCTCCATAACTTGGCGAATACCTAGAACGATTTGCTCAAGTATGCCTTCGATAGAATCAACTAATTCGTTACTGCTGACTTCAATTTGTTTGGGCATGCCGCCAATTGTGTCGCGTCCCTGAACTTTGATGGTTTCGTCTTGTTGCCGTGGCATGGCCGATGCTACCAGTCGCTTAATTTCTTCTGCTGTTGCTGCGCCGATTGAAATTTTATGATTCTGGCGCATGTAGCGGGCAATGGCGTTGTCGATAGTAATGCCGCCAACCCGAATACTGTGCGAGGCCACTACCCCGCTTAATGAGATGACTGCAATTTCGGTCGAGCCAGCGCCGATGTGCACAATTAGATTGCCAGTTGGGTCGGCAATAGGTATACCGGCGCCCAGGGCTGCGGCAACGGGAGCGTCAATCAAGAATGGGTTACTAATACCAGCAGTTTTAGCTACGTCGACGACTGCTCGTCTTTCGGTCGAGGTTGCCCCTGACGACACCGTTATCATGGCTTCGGGTTTACGCAGCCTAAAGCGACCGATTGAGTCGATAATAAATTGTTCTAGCATGAGCCGGGTCATTTTAAAGTCTGCTACTACCCCGCTGCTGAGCGGTCGAGTGGCCAATAATGCCTCTGGTGTGCGTTCCATCATCTCCAGAGCGTCGGTTCCGACGGCAGCAATCTTGTTGTCGGGTGTTTTGGCGATTACACTTGGTTCGTCAAGAACAACACCTTTACGAGGTATATAAATGCGCGTTGCGCTGCTTCCTAAGTCGATTGCTATTCGTTGTGTAATCATGTGTTCTTGTTAAGTATTAGTGAGTTGCAGCATATCTGCAAACATAAGCAGTAACTTATTTGTTATACTAGAAAGCACCTAAATATGCTAGGACATCAACCATCATTCCGGCACTTTTTATATACTGCCGTGGCAAATATTGCCACGCTTATTTTTGTTGTGATCGGAACTATTCTAATTGTGGCTTTAGCGCAAGGCTACCGCTACGATGTCGCCAGTGGCGAAGTGTCGTTGTCGGGGTTGTTGCGAGTTGAGTCTCGTCCCGTTACGGCTGAGGTTTTTATAGACGGCCAATCAACCGATGAACGCACATCATACAAAGAAACAATCCCTGAGGGCTCGTATAATGTGGAGCTTGTAGCTGATGGCTATCGAACATGGCAAAAAGACGTACAAATTCGAGGTGGACTTGTGGAGTGGCTTCGGTACCCACGGTTGATACCAGAAACACTTGTAGCAGAATCTGTCTTAGCTCAGCCAGCAACGCAAGAACTAAGCTTTAGCCCGGATGGCCAGTTTGCCGTGCGCGGAACTGCTCAGGAGCTTGCCTTGCTTGACTTAACTAATCCATCAGCACAACAACAGCCAATTAACTTAACTGTCGGGCCAGATAGCAGCATCCAATCAATACTGTGGAATTCAAATGGCTCGGCTGCGCTGATTGTGATTGCTGGCGAGCAACCGTCGTTTGTCATTTTTGAGCCAGAAAGCTTAAAAGTAACCGATGTCACCAAGGTGCTGTCGAGCTTTACGCCTGTAGCTTTGCTTGAAGATCAAATTATTGGACGACGAGGAGCAAATGACTTGTGGGCAGTTCCAATAAATGGTGAAACTGTTAGTCCACTTGCAGCGAGCGCAACAGCCTTTAGTACCAGCCAAAATTACACAGTTTGGGTTGAAGATGGCGTTATATCACTGTGGGATGGTGAGCAGATTGTTGCCATCGAAGATGTAATTCGGTACCCACGGTTGATACCAGAAACACTTGTAGCAGAATCTGTCTTAGCTCAGCCAGCAACGCAAGAACTAAGCTTTAGCCCGGATGGCCAGTTTGCCGTGCGCGGAACTGCTCAGGAGCTTGCCTTGCTTGACTTAACTAATCCATCAGCACAACAACAGCCAATTAACTTAACTGTCGGGCCAGATAGCAGCATCCAATCAATACTGTGGAATTCAAATGGCTCGGCTGCGCTGATTGTGATTGCTGGCGAGCAACCGTCGTTTGTCATTTTTGAGCCAGAAAGCTTAAAAGTAACCGATGTCACCAAGGTGCTGTCGAGCTTTACGCCTGTAGCTTTGCTTGAAGATCAAATTATTGGACGACGAGGAGCAAATGACTTGTGGGCAGTTCCAATAAATGGTGAAACTGTTAGTCCACTTGCAGCGAGCGCAACAGCCTTTAGTACCAGCCAAAATTACACAGTTTGGGTTGAAGATGGCGTTATATCACTGTGGGATGGTGAGCAGATTGTTGCCATCGAAGATGTAATTGAAGCTACCCCGACAGAAATTGATATTTTTGAATTTGAAAGTAAACAATACATAGCTGGGATGACTGACGAAGGCGGCTTTATTATTCGCGATGTTCTTGGTAAACAATCGGTGCGTGACTTGCCGGCCGCCACTGACTATATTGAGGCCTCAAGAAATGGCCACTATGCTCTGTTCGAAACAACTACCGGCTATAACACTGTTGACCTAGATCAAAACACCGTTCATCAGTTTACGTTTGACCAAGAGGCTGCAAACATCCGCTGGGCAGACGATTTTTCGCTTCTAGCAGAGGTTGGTGAGGCCCATGTCCTACTCGAATTCGACGGCGGCAACCAAGAAGTTGTAACTACAGCGTTGGATGCTTCTGATGTTGTTTTGTCTCAGTCTGGCCGGTCAGCCTACGTGGTGTCAGAAATTGCTGGATCAAACTCTACCGTACTCGACCAAATTAGCCTCATCGTTCAAGACAATTAATCAAATAGCCAGTCGCGTAAGTTGTCCCATAGCGACCGCGTATTGCCGCCAATAATTTCTTGGTCTTCAGGGGTTAGTTCGATATCTGCTTCTTCTGCTTCTAGGGGGTCGGGGCTAATTTGTTCGGCCTGGATAACAAGACGCTTCCAACTGGTCCCTGGCGGCGTACAAGTAATGAGGGTTGAAATCGGTAGCCCGTTTGTTTCTTGGCTAACTACCCTAAATTCTGTCGGTTCAATAACTTCTTTGTTAAAAATTTCATAGACATAGCGCTTACCCTCGAAATGGATCATGTAGGTGTCGCCGATTTCTAAGCGGTCAAGGAGTGAAAACGCATTTTTGTGTTGTCCGCCGTTCCAGAAGCTGTTTGACGAGTGGCCTAAGATTACAGTATTACCAACTTGGCCGGGCAACGCTGTTCTAGCGTAGTGCACCACACCCTGTTCTAGATAGTCTTGAATCACATCATCGTTACGGGTTTCTACCCCATATACAGTAGGCACTTGGACATTGATTTTTGGAATTATAACTTCCGGTTCTGCCCCGACAGTGTTATTAGCTGAGGGATCGATAATTTGCGGAGAAACCACTGCATCACCCGGGCTAATGTAGTAGTTAATTTGGCCTGAAATTAGCTGGTTGTTGTACAGCACCAACACAAGTGCAGTAATAATTGCAGTTTTGTACATTGGATTCTTTTTTTGGGTTGGAGTTTTGTGTCGTTGTCGTTTCCAAAATTTAAGTTTGTCTTTTTTAGTTGCGCGCAGCTTTTCGGCCTGTTTTGTGAAGTTCTTAATCGCACTGTCTCGTGATGTAGCGGCAGAATGCATCTGACCTTCGGGATTAAGCTGCTGCGAAATAGTTGGTGCAGCAAACTGATCCTCATTAACGACGGGTTGCTGAATGCTTGGTTGCGGCACTGGTGGCTCTACGTGCGGCCGGCTGGTTTGAGGACGTGGCGTGGATACTTGAGGCAGCGTAAATGCAGATTGAGCCTGCGGTAACTCAAAATGAGTATTCGGTGGCGGTAGTTCGTGGTCTGGCTGAGCAACATGATCAACATGATCTATAGATTGCTGCAGCGATTGTTCTCGTTCGTATAACATGCCGGTAGCTGGGCTGTGCGTATTGCCGTGCGGAATTTTAAATGTTTGGAAGTCTTTGTGGCTGCTGTCGTTTTGGTGCGGTGATTGGTGCGTGCTGGCCTGGGTTTGGGTCGATTGGTACGGTCGAAATACTGCTGGTTCAGGCGTTGGCTGTTCTACCACCGGTTGCTGTGGCTCTGGTTGTGGTTGAGCGGCTGGCTGTGGCTGAGAATCATCACCATATAAAGACGCCAATTTTGCGCGGACTAAATTGGCGGCAAGTTCACTGTTCTGGTCGGGGTCGTCTTTAGGCGGATTGCTGTTGCTAGAATTGCCTAAATACGGGTTATTGTGTCTATCCATGTTGTTTAAGTTTAACAAAAATATTGTATAATAATTATGTTTTTTTGTACAGAGTAATGTTTGAGGCACAACCTGAGTTAGTTTATGGCGCATGTGCTGTGTGGCGAATAGTGAAATAATTTAATTTTTAAACGCCTTTAAACATGAGGTTACGAGGCAAAATTATTTGGTGAACCCATGTCATAAACAACAGAGTGTTTTAGTTTAATTTAGATGCAAAAACTGCTAATCTATTGAGAAGGCGCGGTGGCGGAACTGGTAGACGCGCGGGACTCAAAATCCCGTTTGGTTAATCCCGAGTGTGGGTTCGATTCCCACCCGCGCCACCATGTGGACAAGGATGACTATTTCAAAAAAACTCGGACATCATAAAAAGCAATTTTCACTTTTTGCTGTGGTTGGTATATTTAATACCTTTTTTGACTTTACCACCTATAATATTTTGATTTTTATTTTTGGCTTCGCGGCCGTAGTAGCGAATGTCTTTTCTGCTTCGTTGGCAATGATGGTTAGTTTCGTGTTGAATAAAAAATACGTTTTTTCTGATATTTCTCGCAAAAACACCAAGCATCAATTTGCCTTATTTGTAGTCATAACTGCCATTGGTATCTATGTAATACAAAGTTCTTTAATAGCCATACTCACCGCCGAATCGTTGGTTTTTCACGATGTTTTCATTCGCATAAATTCATTGCTACCACAAGTATTCGACGACCAATTTGTCGTTGTTAATGGCGCAAAAGCTGTGGCTACAGTCGGCTCATTACTATGGAATTATGTTATGTACGCTAAATTCGTGTTTAATAAGTAGCAAATGAATAAGCCAGATATTTCGATTGTAATTCCAACTTACAACGAAGCCGCACGAATACAGGACACCTTAAAAAGAACCGACTCATACCTACAGCGGCAATCGTTTACGTACGAAATTATAGTGTGCGATGCACATAGTCCGGATGGAACTGCCGATATAGTTAAAGCCATGCAGAAAAAACTCACCAGCGTCCGACTGGTAGATGCTGGCGCAAGAATCGGCAAAGGCAACAATGTGAAAGTTGGGCTCGAGCATGCCAGCGGCAGGTTCCATATATTTATGGACGCCGACTTAGCCACTCCCCTGCACCATATACAAACAGCCTACGACTATCTGCAGGCTGGTGCGGACGTAGTTATTGCCGAGCGTGATCTTCGTAAAATTCATTCTGGCTACAGAGAGTATTTATCGCTACTCAGCAACTACCTTATTCAGTTTTTAGTTGCACCAGGAGTGTCAGACACCCAGTGTGGCTTTAAAGGTTTTAGCGCCAAAGCCAGTGCTATTTGTACGCAATATCAAAGTATTTTGGGATGGGGTTTTGATTTTGAATATTTGTTAATTGCCCGACGCAACAAACTGCGTCTCGCGACATTCACTATCGGAGACTGGTTTGATCCTAAGTCGAAAGAAGAAGGCTTAGTTGGCGACAATACACTGCTAGCGTCGTTTAAAACACTTCAAGAGCTTTTTAAAATTAAAGTAAAGGACCTGCAAGGTGCGTACCGAAAAAAGTAGACTACTAGTCGTTGCAGCGTTGATGCTTGTTTTCGCATGCTTAGGGGTTTTGCTTATTGGCAGGGGTTCAATTTGGTTCGACGAAAGCTTTACCTATATGTTGGCAGAATATGATCTGGGCGAACTGTTGCAACGAGCCCAGTATGACGTTCATCCCCCTGCGTATTATCTACTGCTAAAAGCTTGGATGAGTTTATTTGGGTCGACGATTGTTGCTATGCGTTCGTTAAGCTTAGTGTTTGGAATTTTATGTATTCCTCTACTGTATGTGGTTGTATCACGGCTTAAAAAACCACAGCTGGCACTCGCTTCTAGCTTGTTATTAGCTATTAACCCCTTTTGGCTCCGCTATTCAGTAGAAGCGCGCATGTATACACTGGCGGCTTTTATGGCTTTAGCTGCAACCTATACCCTTCTGCGCCACCGGCAGTCAAAAAAAGCACTTAGCCTTGTCGTGTACACGATCCTGGGTGGCATAGGGCTATTGATTCATTACTATTTCGCCTTTGTTTTAGCAGCGCACGCTCTGTGGTTACTGTATGAATCGTACCTTCAAAACCAGTCAGTAAAAGGCCTACTGCAGTCGTTTGAGCGACGCTATATTGCTGCTTGGGTAGGCATACTTGGAATTTTTGCAGTCTGGCTTCCAGCGGCAGTGCGTCAATTTCAAGAGGTTCAAGGCGGTTTTTGGATACAGCCAGTTGATCATCGATCATTGTATTCGACATTCACCAAAATAGCTCTTTATTTTGACGAATGGAAGCTTGAGGGCTGGCAGGCTGTTGGCGCCATGGCGCTATGTGTCTTTACGGTGATTGGCTTTGTTCGGTATGTTCGCACTCATTCATTACGAAGCATACAACTACCACTTCTTATTGCACTCGTACCTATTGGCTGCATATTTGTTCTGTCATTGCCACCGTTGGACCCGGTGTACAATAACCGTTATTTCAGTCTTACTACCCCATTTATTATGGTTTTATTTGCTGGATCGTTGCTCTATTGGTTAGCGCAAAAAAACCACTATTTAAAAGTTGCCAGCCTGGCAATTCCACTCAGTTTTTTACTTGGTATTACCAATACTTTTGCACTCCGTGATTTTAATTCCGACAACTTAAATTACAATCAATTTAGCACTGTATGGGAGCAAGCGGAGCCGCAAATTCGCGACGATGATTTGCTGTTGTCGGCCGAACATTACGCCTATTTTGATGTGAGCTACTATGCATCAACCAGTAACCTCAACGCTAAAATGTACACTCTAAACAAGCCGTATCAATGGGGTGGCACGTCACTGGTTTATGACCGTGAGGATTTGCATGTTGACGACTTGAGCACTGTTACAAACGACCGAGTGTGGACTGTTTATTTTGACAGTAACGATATTCCTCCAGCCGAACTTCCTGCCAACTGGAGCCAGCAGCAAACGATTACAGCTGGCAATAATTCGATGACGTTATATCTTGTTAAATAACACTAATGGCAACTGCTTTGCTCTGCGGTAGATAGTTTTCACCAAGCACAGCAACCAACGAAGGTGCATTTAGCTGACCCTTGATTCGGATAGCTTCGGTGTTGGAGCGCACAAACACAAACTGGTTCTGTTCGAAAACAAGCGTTGACTGAAAATGGTCAAATAATAGGTCAAGACAGGTTTGAATGTCTTCGAGCGAAGATTGCGAGGTAACAGTTTTGGGTAGTTTTTCTTTTCGAGTAAGTAACTGGATGTCTTTTAAGTCCAGCAAAGTAATGGCTGCAACTGATGACTGTTCAAGAACCTGCGACAAGCCAAAGTCTAGCACGGTAGCCGCGGAACTGTTTTTTAGATAATTCTGGAGGCCCAAAACAGTTTCTGAATTATTTGAAATGTCCGAAGCAATAAATACAGTGTCAAATTGACGCGACTGTACTAGCAAATTGCCCCATGCCTCTGCATTAAAAGAATTAGCCGAGCCAGAACCTATAAAATGTAAAAAATCTGACTGTGGCAGTAGTTTCTCTAACTTTTTTGGCAAGAAAACAGCGAGTTGTTGCAGTTGCTGCGTGCTAAGTTGTGCGTATATGGCCTGAGTGCGCTCAAAGAAATTAGCATTGCCGCCAATTACAGCGATTCGCGCCCGTTGATCGGCTCGCTCTGGTCGAAGCCAGCGTTGCTTTTGCAGCTCGGGGCTAGTTGTAGATAACGTCTGCCAAGACATAGCCGTCTCCATCATTTCTTAAACTATAGGTATTATTTTTTCTCTCCACCACAATGTCCCAGCCGCTTGTTTGAGCATGTTTAGCCAGAGGTTTGTCGGGGTTGAATGCTATTGGATTTTCTACAAGTTCGAGCATGGAAATATCGCCACTAGAATCCCCAAAGCCATAGCTGTCCGCTAGGGTGAGGTCTTTTTCTTCAATAAGTTTTTTCAGTAGCCGGTCTTTGTTGGTGTGGGTTTCGAAAATACTACCAGTGAAAACACCGTTGTTTCTTTCGTATTCTTGACCAACCCAGTGGTCAAATCCATAAAACGGAGCAAACTGCTCAATTAGTTCAATTTGCGAACCCGAGATGGCGATTAGGTAATAGCCGCGCTCTTTTAGTTTTTGCACCATGGTCCGTGTATAGAAATACACATTGTTTTTTTGAGCTTTAACAATTAACTTTGCGGCTGCATCGTAAGCCTGGACATCAATTGACGGAATTATTGCGTTTAAGGCGTCAACCATCGCTTGTTCAAATTCTCGAAATGCATTGCCGTGCGTCCGGTCGTGCCAAGCTTGTTTTTTATCTTCATAGGCTTGGCGGACAGACTTCGGAATAGCCCCTACTCTATCCAGTTCAAAAACTAACTCTCTATATAGTCCGCTCCTAAAGAGCGTCCCGTCGATATCAAAAACCGCAAACTTGTTCATAGTTATATAGTATAGAGCAGATTTAGTTTAACTCTATGCTAACTGGACAATGATCGCTACCCATGACATTCTGGTGAATTTTTGCCGAAGTAAGTCTATCTTCAAGTCGCTTGCTTGCCAGGAAATAATCAATCCGCCAGCCTACGTTTCGATCGCGTGCTCCGCCCCATGCACTCCACCAGCTGTATTGTTCTGGTCGGTCATCGAATTTTCGGAAGGTATCGACAAAGCCCGCATCTAAGAAGTGCTCAAAGCCTTCGCGTTCTTCTTTAGTAAAGCCTTTTTTGCCTTCGTTTTGCTTTGGCCGAGCTAAATCAATTGGTTTATGAGCGACGTTTAAGTCACCGCAAAATATAACCGGCTTGTCGGCTTCGAGCTGCAGCATGAATTCTAAAAACGATGGGTCCCAATGTTTATAGCGCATTGGTATTCGGCTTAAATCGTCTTTAGCGTTTGGCGTATAGACAGTAGCAAGCCAAAACTGGTCGTATTCGGCTGCTATTGCTCTCCCCTCCTTGTTGGTGTCGCCGTACTCGTCTTGGGTGCCGCCGTATTTTTGAGTAATTTCTAATGGAATATTCGGTATAACCTGTTTTGGAGTTTCTTTACTAAGTATTAAGGTTCCGCTGTAACCTTTACGTTCTGCCGAATTCCATACTTGTTGGTAGCCAGGAATTTGCAAACTCACTTGCTCTGGTTGAGCTTTGGTTTCTTGAATACACAAAATGTCCGGGTCATATGTACTAAAAAACGGATCAAACATATCTTTTCGTAGCACAGCTCTAATGCCGTTAACGTTCCAAGAAAATATATGCAAACTCATTACTCCTTAGTATATCAGCAAATACCGGCCAAGCTGCTATACTAGGACCAATGTCAAAAACACAGTACAAAAGAGTTTTATTAAAGCTATCTGGCGAACAATTTGAAGGCAGTCGCGATCACGGCATTGACCCAGAATTTTTAAATTGGCTAAGTCAAGAAATCAAACAGGCTAAAGAAACTGGCGCAGAAATTATTATTGTCGTTGGTGGTGGCAATATGGTTCGTGGTGCAGCCTTTGAGAAAAACGGCATTGAGCGAACCGCCGCTGACTACATGGGCATGTTGGCCACACTTATTAACGGGGTTGCAATAACAAATACGCTCGAGGCAAATGGTATGCATGCTCGGTTAATGACTCGCTTGCGCACCGAAAGTGTAGCCGAGCCGTACATTCACCGCCGTGCTGTCAGGCACTTAGAAAAAGGCCGGATTGTAGTAATTGGCGGCGGCACTGGAAACCCGTACGTAACTACTGACACCGCTAGCGTACAGGCAGCCGTAGAACTACACTGCGATGCAGTTTTAAAAGCTACAAAAGTAGACGGGGTGTACGACAAGGACCCCGCCCAGCATGACGACGCTATAAAACACGACACACTCACCCATTCGCAGGCGCTAAAGTCCGACACTATTCGGGTAATGGATAAACCAGCTCTCGCCATGGCGACAGACAATAATCTTCCAATTGTAGTGTTTGACCTCTTGCGTGAAGGCAACATAAAACGTGTTATTGAGGGCGAGTCAGTCGGCACGGTAATAGCAGGCTCGTAGTTTATGTCAGCTCACACAGACCTTAATCTTCCCCGTTGGCAAGTTCGAATGTTAGAGGTTATTCCTGGGCTGCTAAGCTGGGGATTTTTAATCGGTATTTTTGTATTAAGCATTGTTTCAGTTGAGGCAGCTTCGTACGTAATCGTTGGGTATGCAATGTTATGGCTGTTTAAGATATTCGGCTACAGCCACCGCCTTGTTCGAGGCTACAGCTTAATGAGGGTATTGCAGGATTTCGACTGGAACGCCCGTCTTAAAGATTTAAAAAATCCTAATAAGGCTCTTGATGCACTGCATAAAGAGCTGGAGTCAACTAAACAAAAAGCTGCACTGCTCAATTATAAAAAAGTATTGTTAAAAGCCCGCGACAATAGCCAAATTTTAGACCCTAAAGACGTTGTGCACGCCGTGATTGTTCCAACCTATAACGAGGACGGAGCAATTACCGAAGCAACAATCGAATCAATTCTAAAAAACAACTACGACACTAAAAAGATACTGCTCGTTATCGCCTATGAAGAGCGTGGACCGCAGCATGTGCATAAAAGCTCTCAGGCAATAGTTAAAAAATATAAAAGCCGCTTTTTAGATGCCTGGGCAGTTATTCACCCAGACGGAATGCCAGGCGAAGCAAAAGCTAAAGCCGGTAACATTAATTATGCTGGTAGAAAAGTAGCTGCATGGGCAGCTGACAATAAAATCGAAGCAGAAAACGTTATTGTTACGACGCTCGACGCAGACAACCGCCCTGCCCCAACCTACTTTGCCTATCTAACGTACATATATTGTATTAGCGAAGACAGAGTTAAAAAATCTTATCAACCGATGGCGCTGTTTTTTAATAACATCTGGGATGCGCCAGCTATGACCCGCGTTATTGCCACCAACAATAGTTTTTGGCTGCTTATGGAAGCAATGCGACCACAGCGGCTACGAAACTTTTCTTCACACGCGCAAAGCCTACAAGCGCTAAAAGACACTAACTTCTGGAATGAAAAATCAATTGTTGAGGATGGTCATCAGTATTGGCGCACCTATTTTACCTACGACGGCAAATATTCGGTCGTTCCACTGTACACTGCAATTTATCAAGATGCCGTTTTAGCTAAAACTACACGTAAAACGTTTAGCGAACAGTTCAAACAAATTCAGCGTTGGGCGTGGGGCACGTCTGACACGCCGTATGTAATGGTAAAAATGTATCGCAGCCGGGTCATACCCTGGCACGAAAAGTTTGTGAAGTTATTTAGGCAAATTGAGGGCTACTTTTCGTGGGCCACGGCGCCAATCGTGCTGGCATTTGCTGGCTTTTTACCACTGTTATTTAGTCCTGACTCTGGCACGAGTATCGTTGCTGTACAGCTCCCTACTCTTGTTAGTCGTGTTCAGACTATCGCTCTTATCGGACTACTTGGTCCAATCATTGCTACGATGCTCGCCTTGCCGCCACGTCCTAAGCGAGTGCCACTGACGCGGCGAATTAGTATGTATCTGCAATGGGTATTGATTCCCGTTACCATGATCGGTTTTGGAAGTATCCCGGCGCTGAACGCTCAAACCCGACTGATGTTCGGTAAATATCTAGAGAGTTTTGCGGTTACCGACAAGTTCAGAAAAGACAAACCAACAGACCAAAAGTTTTAAATGAGTAAAAAGTTGAAATTTCCAGACGGTTTTTTGTGGGGTGCGGCAACCAGCGCTCATCAAATAGAAGGTGGCCAGCATAATGACTGGACAGAATGGGAGCCAACTGTTTCTAAACGATTGGCGCGCGAAGCCCCAGCGCGGCTGAAAGAACTTGTTTATAACTGGGCTGATGTACGTGACGAAGCCAAAGACCCAAACAACTATATTTCGGCAAAAGCAACCGACCACTTTACTCGCTATAAAGAAGACATTAAAAATTTAAGCAAGCTTGGCTTAAACAGTTTTGCGTTTTCTATTGAATGGTCACGAATCGAACCAGAACCAGGAATTTTCAACCACGAAGCAATGCAGCATTATGTTGACGTCGTCGACACCTGTCTTGAGCATGGCGTAGCGCCGGTAATTACACTGCATCATTTTACTAATCCAGTATGGTTCGCTGGCTGGCACGAACGACATGCACCAACAGCATTCGAAAAATATGCACAGTACGTTTTTGACGCAATTGGCGCTAAGGCTAAGTATTGGATAACCATAAACGAACCAAGCGCAGTTATTTTTATGCGCTATTTAAAGGGTGACGTCTGGCCGGCTTGGCCTAAGGCCGAAAACAACATTTTTAGAGCTTTATTTGCGTATCGAAACATGGTTCGAGCTCACCGACGCTCCTACAACTACATGAAAGCCCAAAAACCATCTGTTAAGGTTGGCTTTGTGCATGGCTGGGTGGAGTTTATTAATAAAGGTAAGGTCGTATCTAAACTGCTTACTCAATTTATTTCTTGGATTAATAACAAAGCAATTCATAGGCCCATACACAAACATATCGACTTCGTAGCCCTGCACTACTATTTGGCAGCTGATGTAAAAGTTGGTTTATCGTGGCCGTCAAAGTGGGTCAGTCAGTACGGTCAACATAGTCAGTTAAAGACTCAAAAGGGTTGGCAGGTTTATCCTGAGGGTATTCAAACGGCAATCTCCTCTTTGCATTCTCATTACGGCTTACCGATTTTTGTCACAGAAAACGGTATTTCAGATAGCTCTGACACCTACCGCCAACAATTTATTGCTCAACACCTAAAACATATTCATGGTGCAATCGAATCTGGCGCAGAGGTTACGGGGTACCTGTATTGGTCGTTATTAGATAATTTTGAGTGGAGCGAGGGATACTGGGAAAAGTTTGGCTTATTTGCAGTTGACCCTAAGACTAAAGAGCGTTCAGCACGGGGCAGTGCGAAGTGGTATGGGCAGGTTGCTAAAAATAACTTTTTAGAAATTGATTCTTAAATAGATTTTAGTCAAGCTCTGCTTGCCATTACTCTTCCATTTTTGTCTCGTCAAAAACGGAAGCCAAAAACACGACCGCATTCATCACTCTTTATGTACTCATTGCTTAGAAATACAACGATCACAACAACGCCCAAGCGGTTTGGCTATAATTTTATTGGATTACGCCAAACAAAGTTGTTCGCTCAAGTTGTATTTTAAGCATTCGGTACATCAGGAATGATTCAGAGCGGAAAGGGCTACAGTGTCGGCTTACAACTAAAACTAGTGAACAGATTCGTCTATTTAGCGATTATAGCCATAATTATAACCAGAAGTTATGCTAACTCGAATCAGCAAAGCTCATGCTTGCACAGTATATCGATACAGATGTATAAATATATATAATTAACTGCGAGATACTATGAACCCTCAAGAATTACTAAGAACATTGGACGAGAAAGCAGTCGAATTAGATAATAAACTCAAGCACGAGCAAGAGGAGCGAGAAGCGTTTGGCGAAATTAAGCGTGCCGTCGGTGTTGTCGTAGAGCAAGCCAGCGCGAGTTGGAGTGCAATTAGCGAACTTGTCGATGTTACGCGTGCTGCCTATCAGTCTGCTTACGATTTTACAATGGATCAGATTAAGGCTGCACCAGATTGTGATAACAAGCATCGAATTAGGTTTATGCGGTCTACATTAATACCTTTTATTCAGCCCGAAAGTGAGCCAGCTGACCGAATAGCATACGTTCAATATGAAGCTAACGACCTCGGTTCAGAGATGTCGGCTACAATTTTCGCTGAGGTAGAAGATGATGCTTTTGATGAACGCGGTAAGCCACGAGTTGTAGGAGTATTCGATATTAACGGTGTACGAGTGCAAAAAATCGCAAAAGAATCAGTAACGATGCCTCCGCGAGAAGGTACAGATGCTGCAGAGACGGGTGTTGATTTAATAGAGCTTCAGAGATTTTTCTCTGGTCAAATTAGCCCGAGATCTTTTGTTTGGGGGCAACATTTGAACGCAAAAAACAGAGTTAACCTACACGCCTATATGGAGACACTACAAAGTTTTCATGTTGCGGGCACCATCCCACCGGAAATTGACCCACGACTTGTAGACTATCACCCGACTGCTATTTATTATCAAACTCCGAGAGAAGTTCATTTTGGTAGGTTATTCTATGATGAGATGCCTGACGAAGGGTGGCGCCTGTCAGTTGTAGAAGGACGACTAACTATTCAAAAACAGGCTGACCCATCAGTTACTGCACCCTTAGGCTTTTATGCTGAAGAGCACAATAATCTCAAGCAAAGTCTAGACAATGCAGTAGCTTTACCGCCGAAGCACCTCACTTTCTAAGCATATATATATTGGCGTATTTTTTTGCATTCCACAGAATATTGCCAAATATCAAATTAAAGCTAAATAAATTATTGAACAGATTCAATCACCTGCTCTAGGTAACTTGAATCATCAAACTCTTGGGCGTACCAATACCAAAATTCTAATCCCCATAGCCAAATTTCTTTCATGCCAGTTTGCTGGGCGTAGTTTATGTTTCGCTCTAGTTCATCGGGGCTAAAATAGCGATCAACCTCATTCTTGCTTAATTCGGCGATTGTTTCCGGTGGCCATGGTTCTGTTTGCAGCTCGTGAATGAACGCATCGGTCCCGTGCTGCCACTGCACTATTTGTGCCCTAAAGCCATGCCACCAACTTGGCACGTACCAAAAGTCCCAGCTCCAGGTTTTGTTAAATGCATCAAAATGCGCCTCTTTGTATACAGAAAAACCCGTTCTATCCCCTGTCGGCTCACGTAATGGCCAGCCCGACTGATTGCTGGTATTAATGCTAATCGGCTTTTGACTAAGCTGATTAATTAGCTGGTATTTTTCTTCATGGAACGCAGCGTCAAACGACGGACACTCACCAAAGTTTCGATTGGCGCTTTCGTTTTCAAGTTGCCATGAGGTGACTGTGGCGTTGAATCTGTAGCGCTGTACTGCAGCTTCTATAAATTGTAATTCTTGTTTACGCTGCTCTGTTTCTGGGAGCGACTCTAGCCAGTTCGGTGTATGGCATTCTGGCCAGCGCGGTTGCCGCAACCCCACTACGAGGGTGGCTGTTTTTTGGTTTTCGGACAGTATATCTAATTGGGTATCAATCTCGGTAAAATCATACTCGCCCGACGATGGCTCCGTCCTATCCCAGTAGGACATTAAGCGGTAGTGCGGTATTGGAAGCTGGCTGGCGCTTTGCTCTAAGGTTTGTTGCCAATCTAAGCCGAGTTGCTCAGCTTGAGGAATAGAAAAACTAACACCAAATTTTTGCTCTCCCTGAGCGGAGTATGAATTGCCGATTAAGAAAATAATAAATACGAGGCTAACTACTACAATCAGAAGCCTCGTGATCCAGCGTATTTTTTTATTTTTACCGTAATGTCCAAATTCGAACGTATCAACTTTTTTTAAGCCAAGCTTCTTGCCTGTCATCCACTGGAAATTCCTTAGTAAATTAACCATCCTACCATCTTGTTTCATGCGACGGTTTGAAGCCGTAACTTTGATGCCGTCGACAAAGTGAGGTCGTTTGGAGTGTTTCGCGACTCGGCGGGCGTAGTCAACGTCTTCGCCTACGGTAAGTTCATCTTTAAAACCATGGACTTTTTTATGGAGCTCTTTTGTGACAAACATGCATGCGCCAGACATAAGTGGGCTTTTTGATTGAAATTGTTTTTTAAACCAGTCTGAGCCGCCTTTGTAAATTGACTTGTCAATCAAATTCCAACCCGATATGCGGTAGTTAGTAGTCATCATGTCTGCATTGTGTGCTGAACGGTGGTCCATCATCGTCTTAACAAAATTCGGTTTTATGCGAATATCGGCATCAAGAAAAATGTAGTAGTTGCCGCGTGCAATCTTTGCGCCGCCATTCCGTCCATGACCAGCACTCATTCGCTCCACCACAGTCGTACGCAGGTCTAATCTATTGTTAAAGCTTTTAGCAACCTCAAGTGTTGCGTCGTCAGAGCTAGAGTCACTAACTATTACTTCAAAGTCGGTAAACGTTTGCTGAGTAAGGTCTTTAAGAAGCAGCCCAATATAGTGCTCTTCGTTTAAGGTTGGGATGATTATTGAAAGCAGTGGTTTTTTTGTAGCTTGTTTCTTTTTTACCATCTTCTATCTTCCATCTTCCGTGCCGCCAGCCGCTTGTGTTTCTTCGCTTCCGTACTGATTCACCTCAATATCGCACCCCGCCCACAAACCGCGTTGCTGGGTGCGAGCGGTTGTTTCAAGTTGTTTGAATTCTTCTAGCTTGCCGTGCGCATACGTAACGGGTGCAAATCCGTATCCCTGAGCAACGATCTCTGCGTTTACATTTGTTCCGTCTGGCAAATAAACATAACGCAGCAACCGATTGTAAATGTCGCGATTATCGCTCTCTGGATCGGCTTCGAGTCGAACATTGTTATCGCCAATAAGCTCTGTTGTAAAGTTCGAAGCTGCTTGGCCAAAACATTGGACTGGTTTTTGCGGGTGATGAGTTTCTGGGGTGTCGACACCAATAAAGCGAATTGTTTGCTCTTCCCCGCTCATTAACACCGTTATTGTGTCGCCATCGCTGACAGAAACCACTTGGTATGTGCCGGGTGGGGTTTGCTGTAGCTGAGTTTGGGTCGATTCAGCATTAAATATCCAAATTCCAAAAGCTAGCACAATAACTATAAAATAGTAGCTAAGACTTTTCTTGCGTGATCTACCAAATAGCAACCGCATTATTTTAGAAGCTGCTGGAATCGACTTTTGCATACCTACAGTATAACTGCTTACGTCTATTCTTGCGTTGCGAGAAATCCGAGCCAAAGCCCAAATACGTAGTCTTCGACGGCGTTTAGCTTATTAGCAGCTAGCTCAGTCAGACGTTCGGCTTCGGCGATTACCGTAGCAGGATTAATAAGTTGATCTTCAAAAACAATCAATCCGTTGTGAACGTCTCCATTACGCGGCATAGTTAGTCCTTGCCTGCTATAAGCCACATGGTGCGGCGTTCGCTTGATACTAATTGTGACGTAGTTTTTATCTTTGAGTTCTGATGGCTTTTCATTTGTTTCCTTGAGTTTTCGGCGAGTTGAGGCGCCATTTTATTGTGTGCTAAGTTCTACTGCTTGTGCACCGCTTGCGAGTGCAATTTTTTTTAATTCTTCTTGCAGCGCTTCATTGTTAAGTTGGCGCTGTATCCAGCTGTACTCCATCCCCCTTTGTGTCATAACGGGTCCTTTCTTTACTGAAATTAAAAGACCCGGGATTCTTGGTTGAAGTCCCGGGTGATTAATTTCTTTTGTATGTTATTTTATCGGTTTGGAACTTCAACCATAGCGCTTGCTGGCACCACAATAATCAGACCAATCATCTTGGCTACTGAATGTATGTAGTGTGCAAAGGCTGAAATAACCATAGCTATAGTAATACTCTTATTTATATATTTTTGTCAAATGGTGCTTATGAAAATGTCTGAAGCAATACAGCAAGTACTAGAGGTATAAACACATTATCGGACCCAACTGGCGACACGGCTTCTATAGCGGTTAAAATCAGGGCAAATGCAATAACTCCGTCCCACCAAATATTAATAAAGTCAAAATACCCACCCAGAGCTAGTACGCCTATTGTAATAATCAAAAATGTCGAACTGCCTACGACGCTGGCGGTTGTATCGCCAAGTCGTAATTTTGGCGATCGCCACCACTTTCCTGCTAAGCTCGCGGCTGAATCAGCAAATGCCAGTACAGCAACACATACAAAGAATTCGCGCGCCGAATCGACAATCAAGCTGGCTGCTAATAACCCAATTGGGTAAAAAATTTCACCGTAGGTACGGCGATACACGTCGTGCATAACTGGGAAAATCATTAAGTAACGGATGGCGATAAAAACTAACAAGCTACCAAATGCCAAATACGGAATTATTTCTAGATCAAAAATTGCTGCAGCAAATAAAAAACAAAGACCAAATAAAACGTGGACGATTTTTCGCGCTAACTCGTGATGTAAATTTAAAATCCGCTCAATAGCGGCAAGCGTTTTCATTATGTAAACTATAGCACTTTCTGAGTTTACGTTTGTTCAGTAGGCCGATTTAACATGACAATATCACCATAATTACAAAATTAAAACTTCGTGTTGTTATATATGTTTTATCTGATCAAACCGATTATTTATCCACAAGCAGAATTGACTTGGTTATGTAATTTGCTATGCTTAATCGCGTGCCAAAATTTTGGCACATTTTCACACATCAGACAAAGCTGAAAATCAAACAAGTTAGCTCAACAATTAGTAATAAAAAGCCAAACAACGGCAATTGCCGTTGTTTTGCATCTGTGTGTGGAGTTCAAGGAGGAACATGAATAGTAAGAAAAGCGCTCATTTAGCGTTTGAATCAGTGTTTGTTGCAATTGCGACATTTATTTTAAGTTTAGCCGTGGTTAATGCCCATCAGGGAATGACCGCGACCAGCTCAGAATATAGGCCAATCCAACAACAGCTGGAAATGCTATCTACCCGCGAGGTAGAGGCCGTCGAAGAACAGGTTCAAGAAGAGCCTACTCAACAGTCTGAAGCCGAGCAGCAGCCTGTTGAAGAGACCGAGACTGTAGACGACCAGCCAGTCGAAGAAACCGAAGAAGAACCTACAGAAGAAACAGCAGCTATAAGTAACCCAAGCTCTGTTGTAGTTAAGCCAGGTGACACGTTAGGTAGTATTGCTAGTCAGCACAACACAACCTTTAAGCGGTTGTACGATGCAAACCCGCAAATTGTCGACCCAGACATTATTAATCCAGGGCAAGTAATTACTATTCCTTCGCCTGACGAAAAACTGACCGAAAGAACGCTGCCCGCTAAAAAAGCTCCAGCTGTCGCGGTTGAAAAAGTAGAGACAAAAGTGATTAAGCCAGCAGCTGTTCCTGCTAAGAAGGCATCAACAACTACATCGTCTAACGCAAGTGTCTGGGATAAATTAGCCCAGTGTGAGTCGTCTGGTAATTGGAGTATTAACACCGGTAACGGATATTACGGCGGCTTACAGTTTAGTCTTTCCAGCTGGCAGTTTGTCGGCGGCAGCGGCTATCCTCACCAAGCCAGTAAACAGGAGCAAATAAACCGTGCCGAAAAACTTCTAGCCATTCAAGGTTGGGGTGCATGGCCTGCCTGTAGTGCAAAGCTCGGTTTACGTTAAACACATCTAAGGATGTCTAAAAGTAAATTTACGCGTCTCGGATTCGTAGTTCGTTGCCGTCACGTTCGATAATTAGTTCTTGATTATCTTGCCAGCGCAGCTCGCGAATAAGGTGGATGGGGATGGTTAGCGAATAGCTCCTTCCCTGTCCACTCTTGAATAGTTTTCTAATATTGCTCTCTTCGAATCTACGAGTACCCATAGTTTTTTAATCCTTTCGAAAATTTCTATTTGTTACTGATTAACAACATCCTTCTTTGCTGATTGATTAGCGATCTGGTTCTTGACCATTAATTCAACCTAGTTTTTGCTGACCGATTGCAACTTAATTTTTAGCGACCAATCAAGAATCTAATTCTTACCGGACAATCAACGACTTTATACAAATGGTTTATACCACTGCTTGCTCATGTTTAATACATGTTTAAACATGAGCAATAGTTATATAATAACAAATAATAGGTAATGGTAGGTGTGGTGCTATGGGTTTTGCTGATGAGCTAACCGTATAGTGAAATGTTTTAGATTTTATTTAATATGCACTCCATTCAACTCACAGCTGTATAGCGGCGTGTAGCTCCCTGTTCTGCTAAAGCGAGATCTATTGGCTTCGGACTTGTATTTACGAGATACTAGTTGGGTGAAACAGTTCCAAGCCCTCGACATCTTAAAACTTGGTCACAGCGTGTTTTTAACTGGTGCGCCTGGTGCTGGTAAGACATTTGTTTTAAACCAGTTTATTGACCATCTTCATGAGCACGACATTAACGTCGGTATAACCGCCAGTACTGGCATTGCCGCAACCCATATTGGTGGATCTACGATTCATAGCTGGAGTGGCATTGGCATTAAAGACGACCTAGACGACATGGCTCTTTCGAAACTTATCAATAAATCGAGCCATAAAAGCCGGCTTAAATTTGTAAGGGTTTTGATTATTGACGAAATCTCTATGCTCGACGGTGCTCGTATGGATCTGCTGAATAAGCTGCTTAAGCGGGCTAAAAGTTCAAATAAACCCTTTGGTGGCGTACAGGTTGTTATGACTGGTGATTTGTTTCAGCTACCACCTGTTAGCAAGAATTCAGAGCCTGATTTTCCGCACCTATCAAACGCGTGGCGCGAACTAAACCCGGTCATTTGCTATTTGTCAGAACAACACCGCGCCGAAGATCCTCAATTACTCGATATTTTAGATGCTATGCGCAAACAGGAGCTTGAAGAAGCACATTTTTCTACGCTTCAAGAACAACAAACTGAACACACCGACACGGCTATTACTAAACTCTACACCCATAACATGGACGTTGATCAAATTAACCATCGTGAACTCAAAAAGATCGATAACGAGGAGCAGCTGTTTAGCATGCAGGGCTCAGGTCGTGAGCCGCTTGTTGAAGTTCTTGCCAAAGGCTGCTTAGCTCCGGAGGCATTAGTACTTAAAAAAGGCGCCGAAGTGCTATTTGTAGCCAATAAGCCCGCCAACGGCTATTTTAACGGCACCCGTGGCGAAGTTATCGGCTTCGATGACGGCAAGCCTGTAGTTAAAATTCATAATTCCGGCCGCGACGTAACCGTAGAGCGAGCTAGTTGGCAGGTAAAAGATGGCGACAAGGTGCTGGCAGAAATAACACAGTTCCCTTTGCGCTTAGCTTGGGCAATTACAGTCCATAAGAGCCAAGGTATGAGCTTAGACGCTGCTGAAATTGATTTAAGCAAAGCATTCACGCCAGGTATGGGTTATGTTGCTATATCCCGCGTACGCACCTTAGACGGCCTTAAACTAAAAGGATTAAACAACATGGCAATGCGAGTACACCCGGGCGTAGCCGAGTTTGATAAAAAGCTACAAGAGCGCTCTAATCATGCCATTGATAGCTTGTCTAACTTTAAAAAAAGTAAGCTAAAAAAAGCCCACCAAGCAGTGGCTGCTAATTTAAGCCTAGACTACCCCAACTACGACAAAGATTTATTTGCTAAATTTAAAGACTGGCGAACCGCACAAGCTAAAAAACAAAGTATTCCACCTTATATGGTACTGAGCGACAAGTCGCTCTATGCCTTGTCTGCCGAAAAACCGCAAACCCTCGCAAAGCTAACTACTATACCGGGTATTGGTGCAGTGAAGCGCGATCAGTACGCCGAGGATTTGTTGACGCTTATCAATCAGGCGAGCGGCAAGCTACTCTAGTTTAGTTATACGGGTACGTTGTTCTGAAGTCTGCTGGATTGGCAGTATATTGCGTTCCGTTGTAGACAATTGTCATTGAGGATGGTCCTTCCCCATCCTGACGTGAAGCCACCACTTTAGCTCCGAATGGCAAAGTTTTTACATAGTTAGTGCTGTAGTACTCTTCTGCTGCTGCGACTTGCGCGCCAGACTTGTTGACTACGTACGCGACCGTTTCTCCGTAGGCGAACTCTTCTTGAGGTGAATTATACAAATCGTAATTGGGCTGAGGGCCTTGGTTTTGTTCCGGAGCTGGTTTGGGTGTGGTTGGTGCAGTGCTTTGACTTACTTCTTTTTCGGCTGGTTCTGGCTCCGATGCTTCGGCTTCATTTTCAGCTTCTTCAGCTGCGAGTCGCTGAGCCTCGGCTTCTTGTTGAGCCAACAGCAACTGCTCTTCGTCGATTATCAGTGAATCTTCTTGCGTGGTCTTTGACGACCTATCTACGCTAACGACTCTAAAAATAACAAAACCAATCATAGCTACTGCTATTACCACTAAGCCAAGCTCAATAACTGCAAATCCTTTTGTATTTATTTTCATCTATGTACCGCCTATTTTTTATTTTGTAATTATATAAAATTATAATAGCATACGTAGCATTGTTCTGAGGTTTAAGACTAGTAGTCACTGCAAATATGTGCAGGAGCAACCGTAGCCAGTTTACATCGGATCTAGCAGATTACATCAGAGTCAAAATTATCACACTATACAAAATTGTACGATCGGCAATTTTTGTATAGTTACTGCGTCAAATCGCTTCTTTGTATTTCTACTTTTGCATCTTTCTTTAGGGCGCCGTCTTCGTCTAAAACAGAATAATTAATCCAAAACTTTTGTGTATCGAGCGTCCATAATCTCATTTGGTCTCGCTGCCGATACTGGCTGGGCTGTGCCATAGTTTTATCAAACTGCTCCCTTTTTGCATTGAAATAAACTATGTATTTGTTAATTGCATGAGTGTCTAGAATTTCTGGGTTAGCGCACCGTAAATAAAGGCCCCCGCCAGCGTTCGCCTCATACAAAACAATGGAGGCTTGTTTATTCCGTAATAAATTATTGGAGTGCTGTGAGTTTGGGTGGGACGCCCAAATAAATTTGCTTAAATCTTTATTGAAGGCAAAAAAACCGGGCTATTGTGCGGCGAGCCGTCTTCGTTGACCGTGGCAATAGCCGCATGCTGGATATTGCTAATCAGCCATTTAGCACGCTCTATTCTGTAGATAATTTGTTTGTCTGGATTTTCGCTACTCATCTATGTTCTTAAATCTACCGTCCTTATAAGGTGGAAAACATATCTCATAAAAAACTAAATCTTCGACGGCAGCCCATTGCATCGTATCGCCAACGAACACTTCGATCTGATTCTGTTCAGAAGTTTCAGAAAATTTATAAGTTTCAGCCACCCCATTGCTTCTTTGCACGTTGAGTGTTCCTTTGCCGGACACATAGCCTTCAATTGTTCTAGTGCCCTTAAGAACTAGTTGAAGCGGTGTTTTACGTCCAGCTTCTACGGCAATAATCCCCAGGTCCATATCCGAATTACCAGTAAACTCGTAAACCTGGCAAACAACACCTTCTTTAACTTGCTGTGTATCTATTAAATCCACAGCAAGTGTTTTGCCTTCAAATTCAAATTCCTTCAAGAACTTCATTGTAGTCAAAAGTATACGCTAGTTCTTAGGCCTCGAAGACTACACTAGAATTCTTATAGTTAGTAGTCACTTTAGAGTTCTCTTTCACTTTGCCTTCAATAATATCGAGCGCTAATGGGTCGAGGATTTTTTGCTGGATTAGGCGTTTTAGCGGCCGAGCACCGTAGCTTGGGTCGTAACCTTGTTCGGCCAGCATTTCTTTAACCTCTTTTGATATATCAAGTGTGATATTCTTTGATTCTTGCAAGTGCTTTATAACATTTGTGAGTTGAATTTCGACAATATTGCTCATTAGGTCTTTTCCTAATCTGTTAAACACAACAAGCTCATCGATACGGTTTAGAAATTCCGGCTTAAAGTGGTTGCGCAAGGCGGTATCGATCACTGTCTGCACTTTTTCATCCTCGTCCTGACTGGCGTCGAGAATTGCTTGGCTGCCGACGTTGCTCGTCATGATTATGATTGTGTTCGTAAAGTTGACAGTCCTGCCCTGACCATCTGTTAACCGGCCATCATCAAGCACTTGCAGCAATGTGTTAAATACGTCTGGGTGGGCTTTTTCTATTTCGTCAAACAGCACTACACTGTACGGACGTCGTCGAACAGCTTCTGTTAGTTGACCGCCTTGGTCATAGCCGACGTAGCCTGGCGGCGAGCCAATCAATCGCGACACCGCATGCTGCTCCATATATTCGGACATGTCTATTCGTACGACGGCCTGATCGTCGTTGAATAATTGCTCTGCTAGTGCTTTAGTGAGCTCTGTTTTACCAACACCGGTTGGACCCAAGAATAAAAATGAGCCAATTGGTTTGTTTTGGTCAGATATGCCAGCTCGCGACCGGCGTATTGCGTTAGATACTGCGGTTACTGCTTGGTCTTGGCCAACTACTCGGTTTTTAAGTTGATCTTCTAAGCTACTAAGTTTGTGAGCTTCTGTTTCGAGCAGTTTGCTTACCGGTATTCCTGTCCATCGACCAACAACTTGGGCGATGTCTTCACTGGTTACTTCTTCGCGCAACATGCGTTCAGATTCTGGAATTTTTTCTAGTTCTTGGCGTTTTGCTTTAATTTCATCGTCTAGTTTGGGTAATTGCGAGTATTTAATTTCACTCGCACGCTGCAAATCACCCTCGCGTTCGGCTCGTTCTTCTTCGGCCCGCAACCCATCAATTTTTTCGCTGGCTTGGTTTATTGCGTCAAGTAAATCTTTTTCATGCTTCCAGCGTTGCTCCAGCCCCTTGGCACTTTCTTGTAGGTTGGCTATTTCTCCTTCAATCTCTTTTTTACGATCCTTGGCTTTTTTATCTTTTTTGAGTGATTCACGCTCAATCTCGAGCTGGCGGATCTTGCGCTTTAGTCGGTCGAGCTCTGTGGGCATAGAGTCGATTTCAATTTTGAGTGCACTAGTAGCTTCGTCAATTAAGTCGACTGCTTTGTCTGGCAAAAACCTGTCGGCAATGTAGCGCTTGCTAAGTTGAGCGGCAGACACTAGGGCGTCGTCGGTGATGGATACTCCGTGGTGTACCTCATATTTTTCCTGTAAGCCACGTAAAATCGTGATCGTGTCATCAACAGATGGTTCATCGACAAAGACTGGCTGGAATCTGCGTTCAAGAGCGGCATCTTTTTCTACATGTTGGCGATATTCGTCGAGCGTGGTGGCGCCAATCATGTGTAATTTACCGCGAGCCAGCATAGGTTTTAGCATATTGGCAGCGTCAACTGCACCTTCGGCTTTGCCAGCGCCAACAATAGTGTGCATTTCGTCGATAAATAAAATTATTTCACCAGCGGCTTTTTCGACTTCTGACAAAACCGACTGCAGCCGCTCTTCAAATTCACCTCTAAACTTAGCTCCAGCCAAAAGCGTGCCGATTTCTAATGCAATTAGACGCTTGTTTTTAAGAGTATTCGGTACGTCGCCGGCTACAATTCGCTGGGCTAGTCCTTCTACAATTGCAGTCTTGCCGACTCCCGGCTCTCCGATTAATACTGGATTATTTTTGGTACGACGACTAAGCACTTGCATGACGCGTCGGATTTCTTCGTCGCGACCGATAACCGGGTCTAATTTGCCTTCTTCTGCAATCTTCGTAAAATCTTGGCCAAATTTATCAAGAGTGTTCATAGTGTTTTCCGGATTTTGGCTTTTCACGTTTTCTCCTTTTCGCATATTGATTAGTTTGTCTTTGGTTTTCTTATAGGTTAGATCCGTTGTTGCCCAGTCAAAACCAATATTGTTTGCGAGCGAAGCAAGTAATATATGCTCTGTCGATAAGTGACTATCATCTAAGTTGTTCATTTCTTTATGTGCTAGTGACACAAGTTTTTGAAACTCAGACGATGGTCGCACATCGACAGCAGATTGCACGTCTGTGCTAGTTGGCAGGGATTCAACCGTATTGATAAACGAATTCTTGATTGAATCAAGATCGTCCTGCTGCAGTAACGCCTTAAAAGCAGTATCTGTTTGGCTAGACAGTGCCAAGAGCAAATGAGCGGGCTCAAGCGTAGGATTAGAATTTGAGCCCGCTAAGCTAACTGCCTCTTGCAGCGCTTGCTGAACCTTAAATGTCATTTGCTCTGGATTCACTGTTTATTTCTTCTTTCCTGCTTTTATAGCAATCTTTTTAGGTTTAGGTAGTTCTTTAAATGGAACAATGACTTTTAGTACCCCATTTTCAAAATGTGCCTCAACTTTTTCTTCATTAGCGTGTTGAGGTAGACGAATGCTTCTATAAAAACTAGAACTAGATTCACGAACCACATATTTTCGTTTGTCCTTATCCTTGTTTTCTTCTTTTGCTGACTTTTGTGCGCGGACTTCAAGTGCACCTTCGTGCACGCTCACTTCTACTTCGTCCTCGCTAAAACCAGGCATAGCAAATTCGCCAATCAACTCTTTGTCTTCATTGACGTAGACGTCAGCGGTTGGGAGTGTCATTGACTGGCTTCCACCAAACGCGCTTCCAAAAAGCTGTTTTTGAAGCTCTTCGAAGTCAGAAAATGGGTCAAATCGCATTAATTTACTCATGAATCCTCCTCTTATTAATTTTTAAATAAGAAGTGGTTATTTAAAACCACAAGTATATTATAGAAAACTAGCACTCTCGGGTCAAGAGTGCTAGTTAGGCCATACTTTATTTAAAATATAGTCCACTGTGTTGCCTGTACTGTAGCCACCACCTGCCACTTGAGCAAAACTAATCAGTGCTTCAGCCATGCGCCCATAGCGCTCTTGGATTTGTAGCGTTTTGGCTTGTTCTTCAGTCAGCTGCCTTTGGAGTTCTAGTAATGGGTCGTCTTCTAATTCAAGACCATTACGAATGTCATTTAACCGCTTGCTAGCGTCTATTTGAGATTTTGATGGTCCAATTAACATTTAGTAATCTATTCCCTTATTTGCGATATATTTATCATCAAAATGGTGCTTTATTTTAGTCATGTTTGTAGCAATATCTACTTTCGGTAGTAGTTGCCTAGGAAAGTCACGACCGGTCATGCATAAAGATGTTTTTTGGCCGGTTGCATCGATCAATTTTTCTACTTGTTCTACCGTAAGCAATCCGTCGTTTACGGCATTATTAATTTCGTCACACACAACTAAGTCAAAGCTTCCTGATTGAACAGACTCCAGAGCGAAATCGTAGGTTTCTGCGGCGGCCTGTTTATGTTGGTCTTCGCTTACGCCTTTGGCACTGATTTCACCCGCTTTAAAAAAGCCCTTGCCGCCTTTGTAAAAGACTAGATCATCGCCGTATAGGTCGGAGGCGTCGTTTAGAAAGTTGTGCTCGCCAACATCCCAGTATTTTATGAATTGCACAAAGGCAACGCGCCAACCTGTGCCCAGGGCACGCACAGTGAGCCCTAGTCCAGCAGAGGTTTTACCTTTGCCTTCGCCGGTGTAAACAATAATTACGCTGTCTTTATGCTTGAAGTCTTCAAAAGCCATTAATGTAAGTATCACCTATTTTGCCAAAGCTAGCTAGTCTTGCTGGCAGTAGGTTTTAGTAAGAATCCAGACATAAATCTCTCACGCTGTTGAGATACTGGACTACAAACTAGAGGATGAATTTTCCAAAAATTTGGGCGCAGAATCCTACGAGTATTAAACAAATTCCTAAAACACCGACCCGCATTTCTTGGCTCATGGCGCTAAATACTTCTTCGTCAACTTTGTGTTCGTGTCTAAAGCGGTGGTGGACCGATAGTGCTGCGTAGGCAATGCTTACAGTTCCCGAAAGTTCAGCGAGCATTCCTAAAAAATCAATTAGTTCAGCATTCATAAACTAATAGTAAGAGCTTATGCTATTTAAAGCAATTTTGCTTCGCGCAAGAGGCTGTCGATTGCTGGTCGGTTAAAGCCAACCACAATTTTTCCGTCGATATCTATAACTGGAACTCCCATTTGATTCGATTTTTCAATCATTTCTTTCTGCAAGTCGGCATCACGACTAACGTCTTTTTCCTCGTATTCGATGTCGTTTGATTGAAAGTACGATTTTGCCATGTGGCAAAATCCACAGGTTGGTGTTGAGTAGATAGTTACATCTGCCATAATTTTCTCCTTGATTTAGTAATTATACTGAAATATTCATTGAATATGTTTAAGTAAACACTTAAATATTAAATCGTTTAACCGTCTAGGTCAAGCTTTCTTGTGGGTTATATTCAATCAGTCCTTCCCCGTCTTTAGACCATGCGGTTAGGAGTGGCTGAATGGTTTGCCAATTCACTAAAGATTCTTCGGTAGAGGTAAACACCGAACGGTCCGAATTTAGTGCAGCCAACACAATAGTCTGGTAGCCAGTTAGTCCTTGCTGGTTGCTTGGGAACTCAAAGCGTAACTCCTCAAAGCGAGTCTGTTCGTTGCCGGGTTCTTTTAGGTTTACGCCTAACTTAACAGAATGCTCAGGGTAAAATTCAAAGGTAAGTGTGTTTGGCGTTGGAATTTTACTAAAGTCACTCGCAAAGTAAATTTTAGCGGTTGTTTGCTTTTTTTCTTGTCGTTTTCCACTCGATAAAATAAAACTAGTGGTTCGCCACTGGTCAGTGTCAATGTTTGTAACGGTAGTAGCATAGGTTTCGGTGAACGACTTTGGATTCCCTACCTCCTCTTTGTAGCCGTTATACTGTCCGCGAACCGATGTGTCGGGGTCGAATGGCTTTATGTTTTGCAGCAGTTCAAGCCGGGCTGCTTGAATAGATTCATCGGTTAGATCATAGGGTTGATCAAGTGTTAGTAGCGCCAACACTTCTAGCAAGTGGCTCTGAAACATGTCTCGCAGCGCCCCGACATTGTCGTAGAACTCTCCCCTGTTTTCTATGCCAAGTTCTTCTTTGGCCGTAATTTCTACTCGTCGAATATGCTTACAGTTCCATACATCGGCAAAGACTGGGTTATTGCGAATAAAATACAAAATATTCTCTACGGGTTCTTTAGCAAGGTAGTGGTCAACTAAATAAATATCCTCCTCGCTAAAATACCTATGCAGTGAGGATTGAATTTTTTTGGCGCTCGCTAGGTCCGAGCCGAATGGTTTTTCAATAAGAATTTTGTTAGAAATTTCTTTTTTACAGTCGGTGTCAATAACACCGTTTCCTATGCTCTTAACAATCGGCTCAAACAGATCGGGCGGCAACGCCAGGTAGTGGACTCGATCAAAGCACAGGCCGTGCTGGTGTTCGTTGTCTTGCAGAGCATGCTTTAGTTTGCTGAAGTCCTTCTTTTGGACATTAATATCAACAACTTGTATACGGTCGCACAAATTATTCAGAGTTATGTGATCAATTGTTGGTATATTTTGGGACAATAGATCCTTAATTTGTTCGCGCGTATAAGAATTTCGTGACGTTCCTACAATGTGAAATTGCTCAGGCAACATTCCAGATTTTTCCAATCCGTACAACCCGGGCAAGATTTTAGTTCGCGACAAGTGACCGCTTATTCCGTAAATAATAAACTGAGTTGGTTTTACGGCCTGCTTGTAGTCCACCTATCCCACCTTTAGTTACTAAAATAGTAACGCTTATACGTTGCGAGTGCTATCTTTTTTGCTCTCAGCGCTAATCTTATTAAGTGAATGACCGCCGAAAGCATTGCGTGTAGCTGCCAGATATTTTGTCCCAAAACTCACATCACCCGTCTGGCTGGCCGCACGTTTTTTAATCGCGTAGTCTACGACGCCAAGGTCTTTACCGACAGCGTTTGCAAATTCTACAGCCCACTGTGCCTCACCGAGCATATTTACTTTTCCGTCAATTCCCTCAAGCTCTGGGTTATCTGCAAATATTTGTATGGCTAAATTGTTTATAAACGACTGAATTATTGAGCCGTTTTGCCACACTTTTGCAACATTCGAAAGGTCAACGTTTTTGAAGGGACCGTCATGTATTAGTTCAAAGCCTTCGGCAAAAGCCTCCATTACCCCATACTCAATCGCGTTGTGGACCATTTTTACAAAATGCCCTGCACCCGCTTCACCAAAGTAGTTGTAGCCATCCGGTTGGCATAGTTCCCTAATAAACGGTTCAACGGCGTCGAAGGCCGAGCGATCGCCACCTGCCATCATGGCGTAGCCTTGTTGTTCGCCAACTTGACCGCCGCTAACGCCAATGTCTAAAAATCTAATACTATTATTCACTGCTTGTATACCGTGGTCCACGGATTGTTCAAATGGTGTGTTTCCGCCGTCAATTACTATTGATGATTCTGGCAGTAGTTCGAGTAATTCATTAATTTCGGTGCTTACTAAATGTGCTGGAATCATCACCCACACTACCGGTTTTTCTCCAAGAGCGCCTAGTAGGTCGGTTCTGCTGCCGTGAGTAATTACACCGCTGGTAGCAACCGACTGGCGGGACTCTTCGCTAGGGGCGAAGCCGTGCACCTCTATGCCAGAGCGAGCCAGCCTTCGGCTCATACCACCACCCATTTTGCCTAAACCAATAAAGCCAATTTGCATACTCTTAGGCCCCTTCAGACAAATATGTCGTTGTTTGATGTAGGTGGGCAACTTCTTTAAGTGGAGTAGTTGTTTCGGCGTGGGTTAGGACTTCGAATTTTTCTATTTTTTTATCACCACTGGCAAACAGCACAATTTTGGTGGATTTATTAATAAAGTCTTCTTTAAGAGTAATACGCTTAAAGTCATCGGCGACAAATGCGCGAATGTTTTTAGAGTCATACACGACGTCGTGCACTTCTGTTTCTGGAACGTTACCGGCCACATGTCCGTTCGCACCAAAACCTAGCTGGACAAACCATGTTCGATTAGCTGCAGCATCGGTAATATATTTATCGAATTCGTTAGCGGCTGCTTCGAGGTCACCTGCGGTGGAGTTAATATTGTAGACTTCTCCGTAAGTACCAAAATCAAAGCCGCTTTTTTTAAGCTGCTCAAAACTACTACCTTCGCCAAATCGTTCGTCTACCAAAGCAACTGTTAGTTTTTTCTTTTGTTGGTCAGACAGCTGTTTTGAGACCTGAATCTGTATTGGGATGTTGCTACCGCCACTCAACAGCCACATTGGATTTTCATTATCTTCAATAAACATGCGCAGCTCGTTGGCAATTGCCTTCACAGCGTCGGTATTGTTGGTAAACCGGCGAATATTCATGTACTACCCTTCTTTTTTAATCAGCGATAAAACCTTTTTGGTCTGTGGATTATTACTATCTATTTTATAACAAATCTTTTGGCCATCACGGATTCGCTCAATAATATTGGCTTTTTCTAAGATTTTTAGTTGTTGGGACACCCCTGCAACGCTAATGTCTATTTCATCGGCTAATTCCGACACGCAAATGTCTTTTTTGCTCATTAAAAGCTTAACAAGTTTATAACGCGTATTGTCGCCTAATGCCTTAAATGTGTCAGTGAAGTTTTGTGTATTCATAGTTAATTATATTCTAGCATTATATTTTTATGCGCCACATTTACTATAGCTATAGAAAGTTGTATTGTATGTAAATGAGTAATCTGGAAACCTATGGGAACTATGTTCGAAGCCACGACGATGGCTTAAGAGAAATATCTGAAACATATCAGGATAGACTTGCTGGTTTTGTTAATCATTATGAAGAAACAGCTCAGAATGTGCCGCTGCGCGCCCTATACGCGCTAACAGTAGATGTAGAGTTTGTGCTTGAAGAAGGTATGTCGTCTGTTCAGCAGGCTGTTAAGGAGTTTCTTAGCAAATCTACAGCAGAATTTGAGTCGCAGGTCGCAACTGGTGCTGACCTTGAAGCTTATAGAGAGCGAAGGTTCTCCCCGAGCACACTCGTATTAACCCGACCCTCGTCGGACGAAGCTCATAGAGCGATCTCATCGGCATTAGATGGTTATTATTTTGAAGAATTGAGGAACGCCCCATTGCTGAGTAGAAGTCTGCTAGTCATGCGAAGACCTTCCAGCGAAATCGCTGATCGCGCAATCCGTTCAGGTGTTGATATAAACGGGCTAAGACATAGGCTTGATGAAGTTAGAGGACCATCGACTATGATAAGCTCCTCGCCAACAGGACTGTCTAGTGAAGAGGCCGTAGCTAGCGTGCAAGCAGCGACCGATAATATTGCGCTTGGCTATAGATATCAACAAGCAAGAGAGTCAAGACACTATAGCGGCACACTAATGCAACCATTATTAAGATTCACACGGGCTTCGAGTGCAATAATAGATCAACTGATGACGGGCTTCGTCGATGCCGGACTACCCCTTGACTCAAACCAAAGCTTTGACTGGAGCCATTTAGATCAAGGTAATGAAAAAAAATCGGAAAACCACGATAGTGACCGGCAAGAGTCTGCTAGTGAACAAACAGCCCAGTCTGCAATTAGCGACAAGGAGATGGTTGAAACCGTGGTGGCGCGAGTAGAAGACAGTTCATGTAGGCGAACGCTCGAATCCGAAGATCCTGAGAGAATTCTTAGAGTTATCAGAACGGTGCAGAAAATCCGGCGTATAAGTAAAGACAATGGCGAGGAAATTTCAGACAGGGATATTTATTTAAGGTATATGCGTAAAATAAATGTGACAGAGCCCTCTCCAGAACTGACCCGTTCGTCGCAAATACTTCTAAATCTACTATCGGACAATGTGGGCGGGAAGCTTCCGTTCTAGCTAACGATTGAGCTGGATTATGTTGTTTAGAAGAGCTTTGAATGGTATCCTTTTCCTCAAGTGAAGACATCACTATGAGACGACGCAAACTGGCGTCGCTTTTTTAAGGGGAGATTTCTAGGGCGAAATGATATTGAGCACTTTCTTTGCCGCTGAAGATTCTGCGCACATAAGCTTAAAAGCTGAAGGCGTGTTTACTATTGGTGATTTTACCGTTACCAACACGATGCTTTACAGCCCGCTTGTCGCGCTGGCGATTGTCGCTCTTGGTATATATGCGTCTAAGCGAATTGGCTTAAAGCCTGCTAGAGGCATTGCTGGTTTTTTTGAGTTGATTGTTGAATATGTAATCAATATGCTGACAATTGTATTTGGAAACCGAAAAAAGGCCGTTAAATTTGCCCCTGTTTTTGGTGTGTATTTTATTTTTATTATGCTCAACAATATGTCGGGGTTGTTGCCGTGGGTTGGCAGCGGCTTGGCCTTTGGCCCGACACCGGCATTTCGACCGTTTACCGCCGATTTAAACAGCGTATTGGCACTGTCGATCTTTTCAATTTGTATGGTCCAATACCTTTCGATCAAAGAGTCCGGTCTTAAGGGGCATTTACAACACTACTTTACCGACAAGCCTGCAAACCCAATCAACTTATTTGTCGGCTTTCTTGAGGTATTAGGTGAAGTTACACGGGTCATTAGCCTGAGTTTGCGACTATTTCTAAACACCGTAATTGGAGAAATTTTAGTTTCGGTATTTATTTTTATCAGCGGCCCAGCTACTCCGTTCACTCTAGTGCCAATTATTTTATTTGAGTTATTGGTCGCCTATATTCAGGCCTATATTTTTACTGTTCTTTCTGCCACATACCTTGCTCAAGCCATTCACCATGATCACGAGCATGAAACTGCCGACAGCTACGAGGCTGACAACACATCTAACGTTAATCCCTTGCCTAATCAAGAATTGAGGCACGCGGATTAAAGGAATCGTCAAAGGTGTCGCTCGTGACATGTTTGATATAAAGTAACCATAAATAAGGATAGGAGAAAATATGATTCCAGTATTAACAACTCTAGCCGCAGTAGAACTTACTGACACAGGCTTTAAGATGCTTGGCGTAGCAATTGTTATTGCTGCAGCAGCGATTTCATTAGGAATGGTTGGAAGCAACTACATGAAGGCTTTGGGGCGAAACCCAGAAGCAGGTAAAGCTGCAAGCTCAATTATTGTTTTGGCTGCATTTGTTGAAGCGACTGCGCTATTTGCACTAATTGCAGGGCTTATAATTTAATTTTTAAGTCTATTTAAGAAAGGACTACAGTGAACACATCAGCATTACTACAATTTGCAGCCGAATCTTCTCACGCGGCAGAAGAATCTGCCGGAGGATTAAGTGAATTTGGGCTGAGCCCAATCGCTATTTTGCTGCAAGCTGGTGTGTTTGTGGTCCTGTATCTTCTACTTAAGAAATTTGCTTTAAAGAACATTGTTAAGACCCTTGATGATCGCAGACAGACAATCAATGAAGGTCTTACCAATGCCCAAAAAGCTACTAAACAGCTTGAAGAATCAGCAATTAAGCAAGCAGAAATGCTTAAAACAGCACGGGCTGAAGCAGACGAAATAATTGCTCAGGCTCAAAGGGAATCTGGCGTTTTAGTTAAAGAGGCTGAAGACCGCGCCAGTCAAAAGGCCGAAAAAATTGTTGCTGACGCAAAAGCTAATTTAGACTCTGAAATTAAGCGGGTTCGTACCGAACTCAAAAAAGAAACACTGGTACTAGTAGCCCAAGCGACCGCAACCATCTTAGAAGAAAAAGTTGATGTTAAGCGTGACGAAAAGCTTATTAAAAAAGCTTTAGAGGAGGCAGCATAATGAAATATTCTCGTACCCAAATTGCTAACGCAGTCGTAGACATGATCGCCGAGCACGGTAAAGAAAAAGCCACACAGGCATTGGCGGAAGTGCTTGTAGCGACAAATTCTAAGATTGACCGCAACTTATTAATGCAAGACATTGCCCGTGCCGCAGAAGAACGTCACGGTGTAGCCAATATTCACTTAGAAACTGCCCGAGAAGTGTCAAAGACCACCATTGACCATGTTGCGGACTACCTTAAAACAGAAGTTCAAACACCCGACGCAATCGTAACAACCGAAATTAATCCAACCTTAATTGGCGGTTTACGAGCCCGAAGCGCCGAGCTAGAGGTTGATTGGTCAATTGCCCGCAAACTTAAAGAATTACAGCAAGGAGAAATGTAGATGGCGACAAAAACAGATTTTAACGTGAGCGAACTGAGTAAAGAGCTGCAGGCGCGAATTGCGCAGCTTAAAGACAGCGGCAAAGCCGAAAAAACCGGTATTGTAACGCGAGTTGGTGACGGTGTTGCGTGGATTTATGGTTTGCGTGAGGCTGGCTTTAACGAACTTATTGAAATCGAAACAATCAGCGGCGAAAAGGTTTCTGCATTCGCCCTAAACCTAATGGAAGACGAAATTGGCGCTGTAATTTTAGGCGAAGATGTTCAAGTTAGGGCCGGTGCTAAAGCGCACCTAACAGGTAGTGTCGTTGAAGTGCCGGTTGGACCAGAATTAGTTGGCCGCGTGGTTGATCCGCTTGGTAATCCACTAGACGAAAAAGGCCCAATTAAAGCTAAGCTATCTTCCCCTGTCGAAAAACAGGCACCAGGTGTTATTGACCGTAAATCGGTTCACGAACCGCTGATGACCGGTGTGCTTGCTATCGATGCCATGATTCCAATTGGTCGTGGTCAGCGAGAACTTATTATCGGCGACCGTAAGACTGGTAAGACTGCGATTGCAATCGACACAATGATTAACCAAGGTAAACAAAAAACCGGAGTAGTTAATATTTACGTTGCTATTGGCCAAAAACGCTCAACCGTAGCGCAATTGGTAGAACGCCTTAAAAACGAAGGTGTAATGGATCAAACCATTGTTGTTGTAACCAGCGCGTCTGATCCTGCACCGCTGCAATATCTCGCACCGTATGCTGGTGCAGCTATGGGAGAATACTTCCGTGACAACGGCAAACACGCATTGATTATTTATGACGACCTTTCTAAGCACGCTGTTGCTTACCGGCAAATGTCACTGTTGCTACGACGTCCTCCGGGCCGTGAAGCCTACCCAGGTGATGTCTTTTACTTACACTCTCGTTTACTAGAGCGCGCAGCAAAAGTTAGCGACGAACTTGGCGCTGGGTCGCTTACCGCCCTACCAATCATCGAAACTCAGGCTGGTGACGTGTCTGCATATGTTCCGACAAACGTTATTTCTATTACAGACGGCCAGATTTACCTAGAAACTTCCCTATTTAACCAAGGTATTCGCCCGGCGGTTAACGTTGGCTTGTCTGTTAGCCGTGTTGGTGGGTCTGCACAAACTAAAGGCATTAAAAAAGTTGCTGGTTCACTGCGGCTCGATCTTGCACAGTTTCGTGAGCTTGCGGCGTTTAGCCAGTTTAGCTCTGACCTTGATGCTGACACCAAAGCCCGAATTGACAGAGGACAGCGCCTAACGGAACTCCTAAAACAGCCACAGTACTCCCCTATGTCACTCGCAGACCAAGTAGCAACGTTAGTTGTTGGTACTGCTGGTGTGTACGACACAGTTGCAGTAGAAAACGTTCAAGAAACCAATAAAAAATTCCTAAGTCGCTTGCATTCAGAGCACAAAGACATTGTTAAATTCCTTGCTGCTGGTAAAAAAGTCGAAGAAGAGCAAACAGAAGAACTGGTTAAGCTTGCGAAAGAAACTGTTGAGGAGCTTAATTAAACTATGGTTAACCCTGTTGCTGTTGCCCGTGTAGAAATCTTAGACGAACATTTTCCCCACTGCGTAGAACCCTACGAACCAGTAGTTTATGCTGCACGATATTTAGCTGTTCTTGCAGGGAAAGTCATTATTGAAACGGGTAAGAATCCGATACCAGCGAACATGCAAGATATCAAAGCGAGCATGCAAGATATCAAAGGTATATTTGGTGATGATACAGAGGCTTGGGATGAATTAATTGGACCTTGTTTACGTGATGAAGAATTGTGTGTTCGTGCGGCAAATGTGGCTGAAATTTTAGCGGAGTCCGAGAGGTCTATTCATGGCTAACACTCAAGCGATTAAACGTCGAATTACCAGTGTTAAGTCTACCAAACAAATCACTAAAGCTATGGAGTTAGTTGCAGCTAGTAAATTGCGCCGTGCCCAAGAAGCGTCTAATAAATCACGTGCATATAAAAACTCTGCCCGTGAGATTTTAGCTCGGTTGAGTGAGCTGACTGATGCAAAACAGTTCGAACTGTATGAGGAACGCCCTGTCCGTGCACGTCTGTACATAATTTTCACCAGTGACCGTGGGCTTGCCGGTGCCTACAATGCCAACATTTTAAAGATGTTTTTTAAAGAACTAAAAGCCAACCAAGAAAACGGCGTGGCTACTAAAGCAATTGTTATTGGTAAAAAAGGAACGCAAGTTATTGCGCGGCTTAAAGACGAGGTAGAGCTAGTTGGTGTTTATCAAGACTGGCCAACATACCCCGCGACGGCTGACTTAAAGCCAATATTTGGCAAGTGTGTTGAATTATTTACCTCTAAAGCGTCGCAGAATAAAGAGAAAAGAGAAAAGAGTGAGGAGGATAACAGTCTGGGCTCTGAACTCTCTACTCCATCCTCTTCGCGGGTAGACGAAGTGAGGGTGATATTTACAGATTACATTAGCAGCATTAATCAAGAAGCCAAATCACTGCAGCTGTTACCGGCGAACTTAACCGACGAAATCGAAGGAGTGCTAGTTGGCCGCGATATTAATGATTCTGAATTTGAACCAAGCCCACAGAAAGTACTAGAAACCATAGTTCCTCGTTTGACAGAAATCCAGTTGTACCAGTTTGCGCTAGAAGCCAGCGCGTCCGAGCAGTCTATGCGGATGTTGGCGATGAAGAACGCTAGCGACAACGCGGGAGATTTAATAGATGACTTGCAATTAGAATTTAACAGCGCCCGCCAGGCAGCAATTACGCAAGAAATTGCTGAAATAACTGGCGGCGTGGCGGCGGTATCATGAGCGAACAATTTATAGAGCCGCAATTTTTTGAGCCTATTCCAGGTGACTATACCGCTGTTGATGAATTACGAGATCAGATCGAGGCTTTGATAGGTGAGTCAGTTACGGGTAAAGATTGTGAAGCTCTATTTACCATAGTCGATAGGACTCTTGTGGCTCATGAGGACACTTTTACTGCACTTACTAAGGCCGACGCTGATGATATAGACGCTCATTTAAAAACTATTACCGATGTAGTCAAACATCCTTTTAGAGGAATAGGACGACGAGTGTTTAGCGCTTTCCATGAAGAAGCATATGCGGACGGTCGTTTACGTCTTGATCCTGCTGCAAACCCAACTAAGTATCGGTCGCGACCTGAACGCAGGCTGTCTGAAGACAAAAAATTATCTGATGAATTAAGGGATGGGGTTGCTAAGGCAGCTAGATCGATGATTGAATCGGCAGCTAGCGAACACGGCATATCCATGCAGGAAATTAAGTACCGGCACCTGGTGTTCGGTGCTGAGGTATGCCTTTGGACGATAGGCCAAGGATATGCACTTGGCGCAGCGAATAAGGCTGAACCTACGAGGCCCCCGTATTATCAACCAATTACAGTAGAAAACCTGATAGGATAAAGGAGAAATTATGACAACAGCAACAAAGGCAAAACAAGCAGAAGGTAAAATTCAACAGGTAGTTGGTGTGGTGGTTGACATTGAGTTCGACAGCAACTTACCAGCAATTTACGACGCAGTGAAAATTGATCACGAAGGCAAAGAGCTACTACTAGAAGTGCAACAACACTTAAGCGCTAAAGCAGTGCGAACTGTGGCACTTGGCTCTACGGATGGGCTAGTTCGTGGTCAAAAAGCTGTCGCAACAGGCGCGCCAATTTCTGTACCTGTTGGTAAAGAAACTCAAGGCCGTATGTTTAGTGTTACTGGTGAGCCTATAGACGGCAAAGCTGGCAAATTCAGCGAATACCGCCCTATTCACGCTGCCGCCCCTGCCCTAAGCGAACAATCTACCAAAACAGAAGTATTTGAAACAGGTATTAAAGTTATTGACCTAATTGCGCCTGTTGCAAAAGGCGGTAAAGTTGGCTTGTTTGGTGGTGCCGGCGTCGGTAAGACTGTTTTGATCACTGAGCTTATTAACAACATTGCCAAAGAACACGGCGGCAGCTCTGTGTTTGCCGGTGTTGGTGAACGTACCCGTGAAGGTAACGACCTATACCACGAAATGGCGGAATCTGGCGTATTAGATAAAACCAGCCTAGTCTTTGGGCAAATGAACGAACCACCAGGGTCACGTCTACGTGTGGCTTTAAGTGGCCTAACCATGGCAGAAAAATTCCGCGATGAAGGTAAAGACGTCTTGATGTTTATCGACAACATCTTTAGGTTTACTCAAGCTGGTTCAGAGGTGTCTGCCCTGCTTGGACGTTTACCGTCAGCAGTTGGCTACCAGCCGAACTTGGCTCAAGAAATGGGTGCTATGCAAGAGCGTATTACATCGACTAAAAGCGGCTCAATTACCTCTGTGCAAGCCGTATATGTACCAGCGGACGACCTAACAGATCCAGCACCAGCCACCACCTTCACTCACCTTGATTCAACCATCGTATTAAACCGTGCCTTAACAGAACTTGGTCTCTACCCCGCTGTTGACCCGCTTGACTCGAACTCTACAATTCTTGACCCACAAATTGTCGGCGAAGAACACTACAATGTAGCGCGTGAAGTTCAGTCTGTGTTGCAACGTTATAAAGATTTACAAGATATTATTGCAATCTTGGGCATGGAGGAACTATCAGACGAAGATAAACAGACCGTTAACCGAGCACGACGTATTCAGCGATTCTTGACGCAGCCGTTTTTTGTGGCAGAGGTGTTTACGGGCAACCCTGGTCAGTATGTTTCGCTTAAAGACACCATTAAAGGCTTCCGCGAAATCTTAGATGGTAAGCACGACAACCTGAGTGAAAACGACTTTTACATGGTTGGCACGATCGACGAAGCAGTTAAGAAGGGTCAGAAATAACATGGTCCAAGGGGTTGATGGTATACATAAAAAATTAGCCTGGCTACCCGACGGTGATTGTGCGGATCGCGCATACGAGATTAACAGCATTATTGCGCGAGCTCGACGCAACCCTATTATCCCAATAGACTGGCTTGAAAGTGACTTAGCAGCATTGTCTACCGGAAGCACCGATGATGCAGAGAAACTATCAGCAGCAGCTTCGCTGGCGACTTTTGTAGCATGTTTCGACAGTCAGCTATATTTAGTAGAAGTGCCTGAAGACCCCGAGGAATTAAGAGATAGTTTACAACAGCAAATTGAGAGAAAGTTTGGTATTGATGTCTAATCTTACGTTCGAACTAGTCACACTTGATGGGTTGGCTCACTCGAGCGAGTGTTACGAGGTTATATTGCCTACAGAAAGCGGCATTATTGCCGTCTTCCCTAACCATGCCCCGCTTGTTTCGGTAAGTGTCCCTGGTGTTGTGAGCATTCGCAAACGAGCCACCGACAGTGATGATGATCTTGTTCATTTTGCTGTTGATGGCGGTGTTATTGAAATAAATGAACGTCGTGTACGGCTATTAGCTGACGAAGCTGATGAGGCGGATTCTATAGACGAAATGCAAGCCCAAGCGGCGCTTAAACGCGCTCGAGAGCTGCAAGCAATGGCTAAAGATAAAGTTAACTTAGCTGATGCTACGGCGCTAATTGAGCGACAAGCAGCACGGCTTAAGGTTGCTGAGATTAAGAGACGATCAAGGAAGAATCATTAATAAGGGCTCAGCCTTCAATTGCTAGCGTAGGCTGGCACTTGCCAAACATTCTTCCATTTTTATGTCAGTAAAAACGGAATCCACCCTGCCTACTGGTAGGCAGGGCGAGGATCACATGTTTTCACAAACAACAGCCTCATAGGGAGTGTGCGCGTTTTAGGCCCAGACCCTAAGCGAGCATAGCTCGCATTGCAGCTACTCCCACTTTCTCAATCTTCTTGATCAGCGAGTGCTTCAAATACAACTAAAGCAAAAAACTTTGCTGAGCGTAGTCCTACGAAGTTATAGCGAAGCCGCTTGTCGTTGTTTTTTGCGTTGTATTTCTAAGCAGCGAGATGATAAAGAAGGTTGAGTGTGGTCGTTTTTTGGTGTTCCCGTTTTGACGAAATGAAATGGGGGCATTTGGTGGTAAGCGCTAGCTTACATCTAAACTAAGCTTATAAAACTTCTATTTGAGTAATAGCATTATCACTCAAAACCCTAACAGTAGCAGTTGCAAGCAACTTAGCAAGGATGATGCTGTCTTCGGAGTCGATTCCAAATGCTGTTGCTCTGCTGCGAGCATGATTTGAGTCGAGGTTGAAGGTTGTTGTAGATTCTGTTTCAGGGTTGTTTGCTTCAGCAGAATCGTATGTTCGTCCTGTATCGCCATCTTCGGTTAATTGACCTGCAGTATGCTCGCCGGTGTAAGTAATTAAGTTTGCTCCTGCTTCTATAGCCGTTTTTACTAGTTCGCCTCCGATTTTTACAAAGTATTTTTCGTTCGTAATTTTCCTTAAGCCTTCTGTGAGTTCTTCTGCTCTGCTTTTGTCTGATGAGTGTAATCCAGAACCACTAAAGACAGACTCAAAATTAGTAGTTAAGTCTGTTGATATTTCTACGATTTTTGCAGCAAACCCGCAACCGTCATACTCTGATCCGTGATCTTGGTCGTTATGTACATTATATTGCGGCCCAAAAGTGGCTACGTCGTCCAATACTGAGTCAACTAGTGTGGTTGGTGTGTTAGAATCATCGGCTGACTCTACGATGTCGCGTGCAAAGCTGAAGAACAAATCAGCGCCAGGTACTTGATTTAATTCCCCGTTCTCTACGCCCAGAAATGCTCTGTCCTCAATACAACCAGATTTTTCACCTTGAATAGTTGTTGTTCTCGTGGACATTATAGAAACTCCTTACCTTTGAATTACCACGTAGTCTACTCTTGGAAATAACTCCTCGCAAGGGTTGATATTTTTATTTCACAAGAGGATAATCAAAAACGACTCAAAAAACGTACTTAAATCTAAGGAGAAGTAACAGATGTTATCTTTTTTTGCGCAAAAATTTAGTTTATTCGCTGCCAGCGAAAAGATGGAACTGGTTGAACACGCAGCGGAGCATGCAGATGACCACGGTAGTGGCGTGATTCACTTTGGCCTCGTGTTTTTTATGCTTGCTGTCGTGTTACTAGCCGGTAAGTTAGGAAACATCGTTGAAAAGTTTGGCCAACCAGCAGTAATAGGTGAGCTATTTGCTGGTATCGCTTTGAGTGCGGCTGGCTATTTTGGCTGGGGACTCATTGATGAGATTCGTGCCAGTGAAGTTATTGCCTTTGCCTCTAGTCTCGGTGCCCTGCTTTTGCTCTTTTCAATCGGTTTAGAATCTAACCTGCAAGAGATGAAAAAAGTCGGAGCCCGAGCATTAGGCGTTGCTGTAATTGGTGTTGTGGTGCCGTTTGTACTGGGCGCTTATGTGCTTGGTCCAATATTTTATGGCGACGAGAGTACGAATGCTCAGTTGTTTCTTGGGGCAGCGTTAGTTGCGACAAGTGTTGGTATTACCGCTTCGGTGTTTCGCTCTCTGGGCATAAGCCGAACACGTGCGGCTCAAACAGTGCTTGGCGCGGCAGTAATCGACGACGTTCTTGGTTTGATTGTACTTGCCATTGTATCTGGGCTAGCTTCTGGCGATGATGTGAACATTGTGATTCTTGTAGCTAAATCATTCGGCTTCCTTGGTGGATCATTATTAATTGGCCAACTCCTCGCTGAGCCAATGAGTAAGGCGTTTTCAAAGATCCACACTGGTGTCGGCATGAAAGTGAGTCTTGCGTTGGGCTTTGCGCTTATTTTTGGGTATTTGGCCGAGTTATTTGGCTTAGAACCTATCATTGGTGCGTTTGCTGCCGGTTTATTGCTTGATGCTGTCCACTTTGACAATTTTGACGATCCAGAAACCGTAAAAGATTTACGCGCACTGGAATTTGAAGACAAAAAAGACCGTGAAAAAGTTTTACGCGTAATCAATAAACACAAACACTCACATGTCGAAGACCTTATTAACAGCATCGGACTATTATTTATTCCTGTTTTCTTCGTGTTGACTGGTGTGCAAATTGATTTTGGGTCTCTGTTAGAAGTTAACCTCTATGTGACTGCATTTATAATATCTGCATTGGCGGTTGCGGCTAAGTTTGTCGCTGGGTTTGCTGCCCAAGGTGACATAAAAGAAAAAATGTTAGTTGGAATGAGCATGGTCCCACGCGGCGAGGTAGGATTAATATTCGCTGCAACTGGACGGAGCCTCGGCGTATTAAACGACGAGCTGTTCTCTGTAATTGTACTAGTCGTTATCATTACAACTTTTGTTGCCCCGCCGCTTATTAAAAAGCTAGGCGCTCGATAAACATCTAAATATTTAGCTACAGTAGTTATCGTTGAATTGTACTGGGTAATCGTAACTTTTCTTGACGGATAACTCGGGCAGCAATACGTGCTTTTTGCTTATTAGGAATTCTAATTCTTTGATGCTTAAGTATTGCTGCATCAGTTGATTTAAGTTTGTCTAACAGAGCTGTGTACAGAGCGTGGGCTAACAGTACTCCAGTTTTTGCGGAACTCGGTAGTTGGTCAATTGCTGGCTCGGCAATAGTTAAGTCTTTTTCGATATCTTCAATAACTGCAAATTTTGTTTTATTGGTAAATGACTCAAAACTATCGATTGGAAAATAATATCGCCCGAGTAGATTGTTGTCTTCAGCCATGTCGCGCAAGAAGTTAATTTTTTGGAAGGCTGCACCCAAAGCCCCCGCACCAGCCTGTAATTTTTTATATTCGCTGTCATTTCCTTCTACAAAAATACGTAAACACATCAATCCGACCACTTCAGCCGAACCATAAATGTAGTCGTTATATTGTTTTTTACTGAGCTTTTTAGGTACGGAAATGTCTGACGCCATACTGGCTAAAAATGGGTCAATTAATTCGTGGTTTATATTAAATTGGCGAGCAGTAATTTGAAAGGCATGCAGGGCTGGGTTTGGACTAAATTGTTGCTGAATGCTGGCATATGTTTGGTTTTTGAATTCTTCTAATATTGTAGCTTTATCGGGGCCGTCGTAGGTGTCTACAATTTCATCTGCTACTCTCAAAAATCCATAAATATTAGCAATGTGGCGTCGGATGTCTTTTCTAAATAGCCGCGTACCGCTCGAAAACGATGTGCTGAACGAACGAATAAGTCGATAGCTTGAATCTTGAGCAGCTTGGTCGTAACGACTCATTAATTTTGCCTGCCAGATAACCTATCAATGAGCGATCGGTAGATGTCTTTAAAAGAATCGTCAATTGTTAGCTGGTTAAGGAGTTCTTTAGCTTCTGTCGAGCAGTTATGGATGAGCTGGACGACTTCTTCTTTAGCGCCAGTTTTTAGAATTATCTGCCGCACCTTTTCGATATCTTTATTGGCTAGCTCTGTGGCTCCAAGAGACTCCAGCAATTTACGCCCTGCTGCGTCGGTCTTTGTATAGCTGTTAAGTAACAGTTTTGTGCGCTTGCCCTCTTCGATGTCGGATGATGTTGATTTGCCAGTGGTTTCTGTGTCACCAAAGACTCCTAAAATGTCATCTCGCAGCTGAAATGCATAGCCGCACAGCTCGCTTAGGTTGGTTAGTTTCAGAATTTGATCTTCTTCTGCCTGAGCTAGCCGCGCCGCCGATACAATTGGCCCCAAAAATGAATAGCTGGTTGTTTTGTAGCGGTTAATTAGCTCAGAGTCTATGTCGCCAATTGGCAAAAAGGCTGACTCGACATCAATTAATTCGCCCCCTGCAACCTCAAAATATGCCTGTTGGAAATAATGCCCCAAAATTTGCGCATCCTGGCTGTTTGCCGACGATTCATGAATGATATTTTGGGCGTCCATTAACAATAAGTCGCCAGCTAATAGTGCTGCGCTATTACTAAAGTGAGTAACATCACTACTGTTTTTTAGGTGTTTTTGATAATGAACCTTGTATATGCCAGCCGCATTTGAACTGCCGTGGCGCACAAAATCTCGGTCAATAATGTCGTCATGCATTAACAGCGAAATGTGCATTAACTCCCAGACAAGGGATTGCTTGATTACCTGGGGTGTAATGTCACCCCCATATGCTTGGTAGGTTAACAAAAATAGGTACGGTCGCAACCGTTTACCGCCAGCTAGCGCGGTAGCTTCAGCGGCGTCCCATAATCGTACATAATTTTCATGAATTGAAGCAGCTTGTTTTTTGCGTTCAGTAAAGTAGTGGCGCAACTCGGTATCGACACATTTCTTAACCTCACCTAAATTTGAAATGTCTATGCCTGTAGTTTTAATCTGCGAAACATCAGACTGTGCTATGACTCATCCTTCTTGTATTTATAATTGAGTATACAGCTTAGTCAGCTTCGGGCGAAGCTTCAAACGCTTGTATAACTTTAGTACGATCGCTGAAATATTCTGTATAGATGTCTTCAAGTTTAGGGTCAAGGTCGTTGAGTTGACTGCCGATAATTGCAAAGGCTTCGTCGTAGCGTTGCACGGTATCGTTGTAGCTGTTTATTTCTTGCTTGATGTCTGTAGATGCTGACGACACCCGCTTATCGAGCAGTGGCCGCATGGCTTTATTCTGCTGATCGTCTTGTCGATAGTAGGCAACGTGCAGCATTTCGTGCGCCGCTGTCACCAAGGTTCGTTTGTATTCGTCGACGCTGTTAAAATCGACAATAAAGATCCCGTCATTGGTAAAACATCCAAGCACTATTTCGCCAAAACCGCATTGATCTTCTATCTCGGCTTCGCTGAGTAATTTTGGTTCGTATCTATAAAATAGTCGTTTGCCGGTTTCGCTCATTCCGGCGTCATTTGCAATCTGCTCAATTAGTTTCGGTGGACTATAGCTTAGTGAGTGCAGCCAGTCATTTATTTTAGTAGCATTTGGCAAAGCAAACGCAGCAAACCCCAACAGACCAACTAGTACAACGATTTGCGACAATACTTTTTTAGACATGAATCTGCTCCGGACGCAGCGGCCCACTGCTAGTGTCGCCAATAAGGCGTTTAAACATAAGTTCGGCACTAATAAGAGTTGTCGGCAGGCCAATTCCAGGGTTGGTATTAGCGCCAACATAAATCATATTTTTAATTGCTTTGCTTTGGTTGTTCGGCCGGAATATTGCCGTTTGCTTAAGCGTGTGAGCGAACCCTAGGGCCGATCCATTTTGACTATTAAATCTCTCGAAAAAATTAAGATTACTAAAAAGACGTTTGTAGACAATGTTTTTTCTGAGATCTGGTAAATTCATTTCTTGCTCCATGGTTCTGAGTATTGTATCGGCATAGACCTGCTCGTTCAGTTTTATTTCTTGCATGTCTAGCTTACTTGGCAGTGGTACTAATACAAATAAATTCTCATAGCCGTTTGGCGCAACTGTTGAGTCTGTTTTGGATGGATTACAAACATAAAAACTCGGGTCATCTGGAATGGTTGGGTGGTCAAAAATTTGTTCAAAATTATGATCCCAGTTTTTTGAGAATACTAAATTATGGTGCTCCAGATTTTTATACTGCCCCTTTACCCCTAAGTAAAGTAGCAATGCGCCTGGCGCGGTCGTCATCGAATCCCATTTTTTTAATGGCCTTGTTGCGTCTTGTGGTCCAATTAGGCTGGCATCGGTGTGGCGCATGTCGGCATTATTTATAAATATGTCAGCTTCGACTACCCTGTCGCCTACATGAATTCGGCTTACAGATTTATCTTTAACACGTATGTGCGTTATGGGCGTGTTGGTGTGCAGTTTTGCGCCATGTTTTGTAGCTACAGCAACAAGGGCTTTGGTGAGCTCATACATGCCGCCCTGTGGGTAGTAGACACCTTGATTGAAGTCGACATGGCTCATAATGTTATAGATTGCCGGTGCGTTGTAAGGACTGGCACCTAAAAACACCAATGGGTACTGCATTATTTTTTTGGTGTAGTCTGTCTTGAAAAACTTAGACACATAGCGATCCATATTACTGAGTACACTCAGTTTGCTGCCCTGTACAATCATTTCTGGCGTAAAAAAGTCACGGAAACTATCGTAGTTTTTGTACATAAATCTATCCTTGGCGATTGCATACTGAGATTCGGCTTTTTGTAGGTATTTTTTAAGTTGCGTGGCCGAACCAGGTTCGAGTTTTTCAAATGTTGCCAGGTCTTTTGATAGGTCAGAATAAATAGTCGCCTGTTTGCCCGTGTCTTTAAAAAACACTTTGTAGCTCGGTGTTAGTTTTTCTAAGGTAATGTGATCGTGAATGTTTTCGCCCAGTAACGAAAAAAAATGCTCAAACACGTCGGGCATTAAATACCACGATGGCCCAGAGTCGAAGGTAAAGATTTCTTTGCTGCTGGATGAGCTTATTCCTGCAGCATGAGACCCATTGAAAGTATCAAGGTCTTTCCAGTTGCCGTTTTTATCTTGGCCGACTCTAAATTGCCCTGCCCTGCCGCCAAGTTGTTCATTTTTTTCAAATAACTCAACATCGTATCCAGCTTTTGCCAGCAATGCGGCAGAGCCAAGTCCACCAAAGCCACCGCCAATAATTACAGCTTTATTCGGCACTGCTATAACCGCGCCTTAACAACAATTAACACTATAGTCATGATCATGCCGGCGAGGTAATTGGTTTTTATAAAAACATTCCACATGTTTCTAAAAATTGGGTTGGTGCTGTCTGCCGTATGTTTTACAGTACGGGCAACCCCGATGATATTCATACAAATTAAGCCGGCAGCGACTAAACCAACCATTCCATAAAACCAGGCACTTATTACGGCAGCACCGATATAGAGAGTTAAAACAAAACTAGTTGTGCGTTTTGCCTCAAGCTGGGTAGCGATAGATTTTATCGACGCTTCCCTATCTGGTTTTATGTCCTGTATTGCCCCAAAAGCGTGGTTGGCCATCGCCCAAAGAAAGTACGCAATAAAGGCTGGTGCATACGTTGCGGCGTCGTTTGTTAACAGTAGTGCCAGCATAACTGGTGAGGTGTAGTGAAAACTTGAGGTTACAGAGTCCAGCAGTGGGATCTCTTTAAAGCGCAGCCCGTTTAAGCTGTAGGCCACGACCATGAATAGCATTAGCCCGAACCACAGGTTTGATTGCAGGTTCCCCGTGTAGAACAAATAGCCAATAAACGGAACGTTGATTAAGCCAATCCACATCCATAGGCTTTGGTGCTTACTTTTTGGCAGCACAGAGGTTTTTCGAGGGTTTCTAATGTCTGATTCATAATCAAATATGTCATTAATGCCATACATGGCTAGGTTATACGGGAACAACAAAAACAATGTACCAATTATTACTCGGAGGTCAACTGCATCGCTTAGAATGACGTAGATCAAAAAGAATGGTTGAGCGGTAAAAATCCACCACAGTGGTCGGGAGATTATTAACAGTTCTTCGGAATCTATACCTTGTTTAAGTTTATTCATGTAGCTTTCTCCATACTGCTGGCGTAATTATGCAGGCTGCTATGGTATAGCTCAAATCCTCAATCGGCATGTAGCCTAATCGCACAGCCAACGTATTCTGGTGATTGTATTCAACAATTGGTAGCCCATCTAAAAATTGCGTAGCTATTAGTGTCATTACGGTTAGGGCGGCGAGAGTTAGGTAGAAGCTTCTACTGAATATTATTTTGGTTTTCAAAGCGGCATCGAACAGAACAGCAGCAATAATTACAGTAAGAGCAAGTAACGGATATTCAGCCATTTGTATCGACCGTATTGAAAACCAATAATGTGCTGTGAGAAATTAACGCAAGCAACAGTAGTTCTTCTACTGGCAGGTCTGGCGTAAGCAAGTTAATGCCAGTGGTGTAGTCAGTATTCGTGAAAAATATACCCAATTCAATACCAATGATATCGGCTATCAGCAGCATAAAAACTGTAGCGCTCATTGCTATGGCAGCAGCTTTAAAATCTTTAAATAACGCTCGCTTAAATCGTTTATCAAGCGTGATCGTTCCGAATAATGATATAAGTAATATAATCAGGTAGCCGTACGATGGAAATTCGGTCATACACCGATAGTACCACTGCTATCTGTAAGTTTGATGTCAGTTTTTCTTTTTTCGTTGGTTCTTATCTAGTTCACGTTTTCGCAGGCGTAGTGAATTTGGAGTTACTTCAAGCAACTCGTCGTCCTCTAAAAAGTCTATACATTGCTCCAAACTTAACTCGGTAGCTGGTGTAAGTTGTACGGTTCCGTCGCTGCCCGAGCTTCGCATGTTCGTAAGGTGTTTTTCTTTGGTGACATTAAATTCTAGATCGTCGCGTTGTGAGGTCAAACCAACGATTTGCCCGGCGTACACTTGCACGCCTGGCTTAACAATTAACGTTCCGCGGGCCTCGGCGTTTTGCAGCGCGTACGGAGTTGTCTTGCCGCCTTCATGGGCTATAAGCACGCCGTTTCGTTGCTGGCTGATGCCTGTTGTTTTTGGTTCGTAGCCGCTCATTAAACTGTGCATTATTAACGTGCCTTTTGTTGCGGTAATTAAAGAGCTTCTTGCACCAAGTAAGTTTCTGGTAGCTATACGATAGCGCAGCAGAACATCCCCGCTGTCGGTGTTTGATTGTTCTAGCATTTCGCCGCGTCGCTTACCGAATTCGTTTTGAATAACTCCAGCATGTTCTATTGGTATTTCGATCGTTACTTCTTCGAATGGTTCGAGTGTTTGGCCATCTTTTTCCTGGAACACTACCTGTGGCCGGCCAATTTCCATTTCAAAACCTTCGCGTCGCATGGTTTCAATCAATACACTCAAGTGTAGTTCACCGCGGCCTTGCAAAATAAAGCCAATGCCTTCGGGGTTAACTTTAAGACCTATGTTAGTTTCAAGCTCTTTTTGCAGGCGTTCACCAATTTGGCGGCTGGTTGTAAATTCGCCTTCTTTACCTTTAAGGGGAGAGGTATTAGGGCCAAGGTACATGCTGAGCGTTGGCGGTTCGAGCTCAATAGACGGTAGTGCCTCTGGGTTTTCGCCGGCAGCTATTGTTTGACCGATCTGAGCGTCTTTTACTCCACTCAGCGCAACAATGTCTCCTGTAGAGGCAGATTCTACCTCAGTTTTGCCTAAACCTTTAAAGCCGTAAATTTTTTCTACTTTTTGAGTTGCGACCACCCCGTCTGGTGTTACTAATTTGACTGACGTGGCTGGCGTAATTGTGCCGCGCTCTACTTTACCTACGACGTACTTTCCTTCGTAAGAGTCCCACTGCAAGGTTGTTGCGAGTAGCTGAAAATCACCATCATTGGTTTTTGGCTCCGGAACATGGTTAATTATTGCGTTAAATAACGGCATAATGTCTCCGTCAGCTTGCAATGAATCTGGTCTAGTTTCCCAAACCTTACCGTCACGTCCAACGGCATAATAGACCGGGTAGTGAAGTTGACTATCGTCGGTTGCTAGCTCTAAAAACAGGTCAGCTACTGCGTTTTCGACAAACTCTATGCGAGCAGCTGGTTTGTCGATTTTGTTAATGACGACAATTGGTTTGAGGTTTGCCTCAAATGCCTTTTTAAGTACAAATTTAGTCTGCGGCATCGGCCCTTCTTGCGCATCTACAATTAGCAAACAACCATCTGCCATGTGCAATGTGCGTTCGACTTCTCCACCAAAATCAGCGTGACCGGGGGTGTCGATGATGTTTATGTGGACGTCGCCGTACTCAACAGCCGTCACTTTAGCGGTGATGGTGATACCGCGTTCTTTTTCTTGGTCGCCACTGTCCATAATCAGCTCTTGGCTCATTTCAGCTTGGTTATCGCGGAAGGTTTGTGATTGCTTCAATAACGCATCAACCAGCGTAGTTTTACCATGATCCACATGGGCTACGATTGCTACGTTTCTAATTTGTTTCTTCTGCATATAAAAAGCACCCCATTTAAAAGGTGCCTCCTTTTACTTCGCTAGAGCTTAGCACACTATCTGTTAATAAGATAGCGTCTAAGCTCTATGGCGTTTATTTATTGAGGAGTTTGCGAAGCGTCGATTTCTGGAATTTCAACAGTTTCGAACTCGGTTGGTATTTCTATTGAAACGTCGGCGTTGTAGTCATAAACAATCGAGACTTGTTCGCCCTCGTTGAATGGGCCTGTAACTTCAATGACTCGCCCGTCATTAACTTTAATTTGACCGGTAATACCCTCTTCATCGGTAAATTCATAAATGTCACAGGTACCTACTGCGCAGTCGCCGGTTCCTATACTTGTAGCTTCCTCGGCTAAGGCGTTAAATTCTGGGTCATTATTTAATTGGGTAAAGCTCGATGAATCAAGCATCTGACTAGCTGTGTTTGGGAGCTTTAAAGTTGTGCCTTCTGAATCAATGGTGTAGAAGTCAGTACCGTCAACGATAAATGTTCCGCCATCTTCGCCTTCAATATCCATTCGGTACGTGTCGGCGTCTTCAACTTCTATAGTACCTACAGTGTTTGTGCCGTTTTCTGTAGTAGTTATGATAATTCTAAAATTACTGTCTGGGAACGAAAACGGTGATCCGTTTGCGTCTGTCGTGGACGATTCAGTTTGCGACGACTGACTTGTATCGTCACTATTGTTATTCAGCACGACAAATCCGACTGCACCTAACAAAGCCACAGCCAAACCAGCGCCAATTAGTGTTTTATTCATAGCATCACTACCCCTTTAATATATGTTCATTATACAGTTCGTTTGCCGTAAAGCTTGTATACTTTAATCAAATTATCAGGAGGGACAATGTCTCAATTTAACGATCTTAGCGCTGTTTTTATTAATTGCTCACTTAAGCGGGATGGAAACGATTCACATACCCAGCTTTTAATGAACCGAGCTATTGGTATTATGGAGGCCGAAGGCGTATCTGTAGAAACCATTCACGCCCTTGACCACACCATAGACACCGGAATGATAAAAGACGGGAGTGAGTTTGGTCGAACAGACGATTGGCCGGCTATTCAGAAAAAAATCTTACAGGCGGATATTCTTGTACTGGGCACTCCAATTTGGCTTGGCGTAAAGTCGAGTGTTTGTACACAAGTTATTGAACGGATGTATGCCTACAGCGGCGATCGAAACGATAAGGGCCAGTATGTGTATTACGGTAAAACAGCTGGCTGCGTAATTACTGGTAACGAAGACGGCGTAAAGCACTGTGCTATGGACATTCTGTATGCCATGAGCCATATCGGCTACACCATACCGCCACAAGCTGACAGCGGCTGGATTGGTGAGGCTGGGCCTGGCGGTAGTTATGGTGACACAGAGTTCGGCGACCAGACATTTGACAAGCCATTGGGCTATGACAATGACTTTACTAATCGAAACACCACCTTTATGGCCTGGAACCTAATGCACACTGCCCGCATGCTTAAAGATGCTGGTGGTATGCCAGCCAAAGGCAATGTGGCCGAAGACTGGCAGAATGCCACCAATGCTAAGGATCAAAATCCAGAGTATCGCTAAGAAATTTCCTCGTCAGCAAGGTTAGCATTCAGCACTTTAGCTTGAATATGGTAGTGTTGCTTTTCGTATTTAACCGCACCTGCGTCAATTAATACTTTTGTTTGCAAGCTAACGGTTTCGCGGGCTAAGGCTGACATTTCTGCAATAGTTTGGTGCGTTACTGGTGGTGTCACGCGGCGCCATTTACCATTTTTTTCGGAATGCACTCGGTATAGGTAGCGGAATACCTCGCCAACTTTGTGGGTTGAACTGGTACTTTCTAAGCTTTGCAGTCGCAGCATTAACTCTTTTATTGTCTCAACACTCATTTCTAACATGTAGTTAGAAAATTCTAAATTAGCTTTTGTTTGTTCTATTAACTTTTCTGTTCGTAGTACGGCAATTTCGCAGTCAGTATAGGCCTCATAAAAATAGCGAGCCTTGTAGTGCTCTTTCATTGACCATATGAGCGGGAATACATCACCAGGCTTAAGGATCATTAAAATCTTTTTCTCGCCCTTTGGTGCAATATCATACACAATCACATAACCTGACTTTATATAGAACGATTCAATAAGTTCAGAGGACTGAAAAATTATAATTTGATGCGCTGAATACTGCCGAACAGAGCCATTATTTTCGAAAATTTCACTGATCATTGTTAGTCTCCTCACACTCATACTGTCATTAAATTGCCTAAATACCTAGCGTCAAACTAACTACCAAATTGTTGAATGCTCACTGAGCAATCTGCTCAATCTTCCTATAGTTATACGTACAAACAAAGAACGAAAGGAGGCAGATTTGAACGATGCACTATGGTTTGTAAGCGAAGTCAGTCAGTCAATATATGACCAAGTACTAACATCGCCGATAACCCTAATTGTCGTTGCGATCGTAACTCTTCCAGGAGTTATGGCCAAACTTACGCAATTTGTTTATCAAAAAATATCTAACTAAATAAATGTAACACTAAAGGAGTATATTTTATGTCAATTTTATTATGGATTATTTTCGGAGCATTAGCCGGTTGGATTGCTTCAATGATAGCTAATACTAACGAGCAGATGGGTGCTCTAGCCAATATAGGTGTGGGTATTGTCGGTGCGATACTTGGTGGATGGATTATATCCCTGCTGGGAGGAACAAGTGTAACTGGCTTTAATATCTGGAGCCTAATTGTTGCAGTACTTGGGTCAGTACTATTTTTATCAATTATCAAAACCGTCTCAACTAACAGCTAATTCCCCTACATTCATCAACAATAAACCGAGTGGTCGTCACTGGCCGCTCGGTAGAAAGGCTAAAAAGCTATTGGTATAGAAAATAATATGTTTAATAGTCACTTTACAAAAATTAACCATCTCATTAATCAGGACTCGTCATCGCCCAAGATTAGTATCATTATTCCAACTCACGTTGAGGCTAATGGGCAGAATCAAGAGGCTGATCGTATTCGAATAAAGAATGCATTTGCCGAGGTTCGCAATTCATTAACTCTTGATAAAGAACTGCAAGAGGCCGTAGATGTGGCTGAGTCGAAGCTGCTGTCGGACAAGGTAATCAAGGAGCTGTCGACGAGTCTCGCGGTGTACGTTAGTAGGCAGACATTTGAGATGTTTCATCTAACATACGAAACAACAGAGGTCGTTCATTGCGGCGATTCGTTTATTGTTTCGCCAATCATACTCGATAAGTCTCTCGGCTTGTCGATGTATGTGTTTCATACTAGCTTAAAAAACCCGAGCCTATTCATATATGAAGGCGGTGAGCTTACAGAGCTCGATGAACTTGATCTACCGAGCGACCTGCAACAAGCTATGAAAATAGATGAATACCTTAAAGACAAGCAGCACCATGTTTCTGGTGATGCTATTCATCACGGACACGGAGCAAGCGACAATAAACAGGACGACATAGAGGTCTACTACAAGCGTCTTGCGAACGTTTTTGACGAATATCTGGCGTCTAAAGAGTTGCCGCTATTGCTCGTTGGGGCTCAGGAGCGAATACACCAGCTCAAGGCTAACCTACAGTACCCTAATGTTTTGAGCCAGCAGTTGCAGGGTAGTTACAACCACCTCAACAAAACAGAATTAGCAGAAAAGCTTCAGTCGGCGGTTCATTCTCTACTGCGCGAGGACCTCGATCAGCGTGAATCAACACTGCAATCGACGCAAAAAGAGCTATTGGCCGATGAGTATGCTGACATAACATCTGCCGTTGAGATTGGTCAGGTAGAAAGTCTCTACGTGCCGGTTCTACGGACGACAAACGACAGTGTTCGCCCTAATAATCCAACTAAACTGCTCTTCGATTACAGCAACTATAATCTTAAAAAACTAGAGCAACTGGTACGTAATGTAATTAGTCAGGGCGGATCTGTATTGGCCTTGCCGAGTACGTTTAAAAATAAGGCTGCGGCTAAATTTTATGCCAAATTACGCTATACACTGGAGGCTGATAATGCCGTATAGCAACCTCTCTGATCTACCAGACCAAGTAAAAGACAATCTGCCTCACCACGCTCAAGAAATCTACAAAGAAGCCTATAACAGCGCGCTTGAGCAGTACGACGATGAGCAGCGCTCACATCAAACCGCGTGGGCGGCGGTTAAAAACAAGTATCACAAAAATCAGGATGGTGAGTGGGTGGAAGATTCGGATTAAATGTACGCCATTGTTTCTTCAAACGACTCATATAGTGGGTGATGGCCAGAATTGACTAGTGTCTGCAGCGAAATGTTTTCGTTTTTAGTAGTCACATATTCTAAAAAATTCTGGTCTAACCCACTGTCGGCTATTCCACGCACTAAAGTGATAGGTATATGGCAAGCCGCAAGGCTTTTTTTAACATCTTGATGAATTAAGGTGTTTTTTAAGCTTCTGCTGTAAGACCGCCAGCTATGCAAGCGACCGTCATGCAGTACTTTTTTCGGTAAACTACTGCCACTACCGGTGGCCGCATAAACTGGCTTGGCTAGCGCAGAAATTTTACACAAAGAATGACACAACGCCCACGCCAACGGCCCGTGCCGAAACATCGCCGGCACATCAGTGGTATTGGCAATTAATGCCTTAGCCTCGGCGTCAGCGCTAAACAGCATCGGGCTTAAAAAAACCGCCCGATCAATGATACCGCTCATTTGCGTCAACACATCAACCAGTATCACCGTCGAAAGTGATTGCCCGACTACAGTTATCGGCTGAGTCAGGTTAATAGTTTTAAGAGTGGCTACAATTGCATCAGCATGATCGTGAGCACTGTACAGGCAGTCTCGCGGTTTGGGGCTGTTGCCGAAACCAAGCAAATCAAGCGCTATAGTACTTCTGCCCTGCATTTGTAGCTGCTCAACTGCTGGGTCCCAGTAGCGAACCGACCCCAACATTCCAGGGACAAGAATTGTCGTTGGCCCAGTCCCCTTCTTTTCATAATGTAGTGTCCGCGTCATATATCTTGGTATTGTAGCGTACCGTTGTGGCTTACTGCTCCCAAGCAAAGTCTTTGTGCCCAAAGTGCCCATATTCGGCTGTGGTGGCATACTGAGGTTTTCGAAGATCTAAACTAGAAATTATTCCATTTGGACTTAAGTCGTAGCCGCTCACTAATTTTTGTTTACCATCAACTATTACAATTGCCTCCAACGGCTGGTCGTAGCCGATCGCATAGGCTAAGTAACAAAACACTTCTTTGGCGTTTTGTTTTTTAAGTGTGTCGCGGGCAATCTTTCGAGCCATGTAGGCAGCTGATCGGTCGACTTTCGAAGGGTCTTTCCCGGAAAAACAGCCGCCGCCAATTGGTATCCGCGGCCCGTAATTATCGACAACAAGTTTTCGGCCTGTTAGACCAGTGTCGGCGTCAAAACCGCCCATGTGCCAGTCGCCAGCAGGATTAATGTGTAATGTTGTTTTCTTATCTGACTCGGCTAGTTGCTGTGTACTTAGCCATGTCTGCACGGCATCGGTTAATTCGGCACTTGCTGCGTTCTGAAAGCTGGCCACAACTGATTCAATTGAATTATCGCGTAGGGTTATTTGAGTTTTACCATCAAACTCCCACTGGCTGTACAAGTACTGGTTTAATTGTCGTGACAATACTACCTCAAGCGGCAACAACTCTTCGGTTTCGCTGCTGGCATATCCCACCATTATTCCTTGGTCGCCGGCTCCACCTGTATCGACACCTTGGGCAATTTCTGGGCTTTGAGCGACGATTCTGGTTTCAACTTCTATACTGTGTCCAACAATGGTCCGAGCAGTCTCCTCTATGTCTATATCGGCAGTTGATGTAACTTCACCAAATACAAACAGCTTACCGTGCCCGCCTGCAGATTCTACAGCTACACGAGCGTTTGGGTCGTCGCGCAGATAGGCATCTAGAATCTTGTCCGACACTCGGTCGCATAGTTTGTCGGGGTGTTTAGGCGACACGCTTTCTGCGCTTTTGTAATTTGTTGACATAAAAATAACTCCTTTTTGGCATGGCTCAGAGCGTCTTTTCTGTTAAAAAAGAATCACCATCTTCCTGCGTTTGAATGTCATGCAGGCTGAATGTAGCACCTTGCGTGAATTGCTGGTTGCTGGCGGGTCATAGGGTCAGGTCCCTCGCCGCTCTCTTGATGCCGATTATGTTAATGTTTCAAAATAGTAGCACGTTATAGTGCATGTTCAAGTAGAAAATAAAAAAATCTGAATGTTACGAAGAATACAGTTCAACTAATTTCGGACCGACGACCTCAATATCGAATTTTCGCACATGGTCGTGCTGCCACTGCAGCAGCTTTTGATGTAATGAATCATCCTCTACAAGCGTGGTAATACGAGCAGCGAGCTCTGTGGTGTTGGTGGGGTCTACCAACAGATGTTCAGCCTGATCTTCTAAAACAGTTCTGTAGCCGGGGTTATCTCCACCCAGCGTAACCGTGCCAACTGACATAGCTTCTAAAAGCACAATGCCAAAACTTTCGCCGTGTAGTGATGGAAAGACAGCCAGTTCAGCCTTAGCAAGTTGGTTGTACTTCTCCTCTTCACTGACTCTACCCAAAAAAGTGACTCTGTCGCGCAAGCCTAAGCCGTCTACGAGCGCTTCAAGTGATTTTCGCTGCGGTCCATCACCACAGATAGTTAGCATGTATTTCTTTTCCAGTAGAGCTACCGCTTCAAGTAGGTGGCGACAGCCTTTACGTTCAACTAGTCGGCCGAGGAAAACCAGGCTATGTCTACTTTTGTTTGCTGAAGTATTCGCTTTAGCAAACTGAATTACATTCGGTAGAATTTCAGTTGATACGCTGTAATTATTGTGGGCAAATCGTTGGGCGGCTTTCGATACACTTACAAAAGAATCAAATTGTCGAAGAGACTTATTTTGCAAAAATCCCATTACTCGAGCCCCTGCTTTGGTAAACCATTGGTCAGCATCTATATGAAATGTGCCAACTTTTTTTGTTGAGGAATCAGCGTGTTTAAGTACTTTGCCTGCAAGCAATGGGTTGTACGGTGCTTGCACATGCAGCACATCAAATTTTTCGGCCGCTAACACTTCTTTTATTTGCTTAGAGCTGGCTGGAAGCGGAATACTCAATGAATTGCCGTTTCCAGTTACTTTAAAATTTTTGCTTAACGAGTACGTGCGGTCTGGAAAAGGCCCGTGCTTGGTTTCTCCTACCAAAAACTTCACATCATGCCCGTGTGCGAGCAACCAGCGCCCAACAGTTTTAATATACTGCTGAATGCCATCGGTGCGGTCTAGGCTGTCGTCAAACACAAACCCTATTTTTAGTTTTTTACTCATGGAGTAGCTCGCTATATAGTTGTTCTATTTTATCAACCACTACTGGGTAGTTATATTGCTTAACCTCACGTTTTGCCCACGCAAGCCACGCTTTACGGGCTTTTTCATCTGTCAGAAACAACTCTAATTTACTGGCTAGTTCCTCTGTTTGGTAAGCATCAACTAAGCTGGCTTTTCCATCACCTGTCAGCACACATTGGTAGCCTGGATTGCTGCCAGCTACTGTGACAGTCCCCATGGCCATGGCCTCTAATAGAACAATTCCAAAGCTTTCACCAAACATAGCCGGGCTGCAGTAAATGTCGGCCCGTTTTAATAACGATCGCTTGCGTTCGTCAGAAACAAATCCGAGGAAGTTAACATTATCAATGTTGTGTTTTCGAACATAGTCTTTTAGAAATTCGTCGCGCACACCTTTGCCGGAAATAACTAGCACAACGTCGTCTCGCTTCTTTGACAGGCGTTCGAAGGCTTGTATGAGTAGCAGCGCGCCTTTGCGCTTTTCTAGACGGCCAATAAATAAAATAACTTTTTTGTCCGGGTAGATGTCTTCTGTCTGCGTTTTTTCCACGTCAAAGACCTCTAAATCAATACCGTTTGGTATGTGGTTAAGTGGTAGATCCAAAAAATTTACCTTTTTAATCATGCGGGCGGATTCTTTTGACACAACTGTTAAGGCTTTAAGGTTTTTTATAGCCGCTTTTTGGTACGGCTTAATCAATCGTTCAAACGACGACGTAAAAACAGAGTCTGGCAGGCGGGCATGAAACGTCGCTACATTAACAGATGTAGATCGCGCTAAGACTTGGATGCCTAATAATGGAATCCATGGTTCGTGTACATGCACAATGTCGAACTTGTAGTCTTCTAAAATTTTGTCTAATTGTTTGCGGTCGGTTGTTATCATGGCCACATCGACCATGGTATTAAACGGAGTGTTAAGTTCTGTTGATCGGCCTAGCAGTATAACGTTCGGTTTTGGTTGGTCAGGTAGGGTTTTTGGGGTTGGTGCAATTATGTACACCTCATGCCCGCGACGCGTCAGCTCTTTTTGGTGCGCAAGCACCGCTTCTTGTACGCCGCCGCCTCGGTAAATGTTGTAAGGGCAAACCAAGGCAATCTTCATTAGTCGGTTACCGCTGTTTTATTTGTCGAAGACTCAAACTGATCTTTTATTGCTTGCGGCAGTATGTCCAGTACGTGATCTTCGGTTTCAATGTCTAGAGGTGCATGGCCATGGACATTCAGGTCGTGACTTTCAAAATCCTTAAACATGGTTCGCATACTGGCCTTAATTTGCTCGGTATTAAGTAGGTGGTCAGACGGAGCGCTTAAGTACTTCCCTTTTACTGGTAGTTTGTAGCCCGACAAATCCGTCGTTTTAAAAAAGTCCCAGGCGGTTGCACCGTGCGTGTAGGTGTCATTTACCACCCACAACCAGGCACTTTCGCGAACGTATTCGTTGGTTTCTTCTTTATTTTTGTCTTTTAGGGTTTCATTGAGTGGTTTTGTAAGTTTGTATACTACGGGGATAAAAAAATTGTTTAAAAACAAGGCGTCGAGTATTTTTGCGCCAAGTCTGGTGCGTCCAATATTGCACAGTCCGTACATCAGCGGTATTTCGACAGTTTTCTTCATAGAAAAGTCTTTGTGCGACACAAAGCCAACCAGGCTAATTACTTCTTCTACGCGCGGTGTTAGCTTAGGGTAGGTGCTTAGTAGCTCGGTGACCATCTGGAAGCCGAATGAAATCCCCAGCAAGGTTATGGTGCGGTCGTCGGGGATATGCGTGGTAATAAAATGATTCAGGTGATCGGCGTAAAACTCTAAGTCTGGGTAATTATTAATTTTGCTGGCTGGGTCCATGCCGCCAAAACCGGGGTTGTCGGCAATGTACACGTCACCAAAGTTTTGCAGCGCTCCAATCATAGGCAGTAGTCGTTCAATGGTGGCGTGTTGGCCATAAATAATTACAAAGGTACGTGTAGCGTCGGTGTTTTTAGCTGGCCAGTGGCCCATGCGCCCTTTAAGACCTTTAAAATCATATTCAGAAATATTCGGATCGTCACTAAACAAAACAAGATACCCTTATTAATGCTGTTCGAAGTTAGCTTAAGTATAGCATTTGCTCGGCTCTAATTTTTACGGAGTTTCGGCTTCTACTTGTACGGTGTTTGCTTGTGGAATTTTCTTTTTTACAGCTGTTTTAATTTTGTCACTTAAGACTTCGATCTCATTCGTAGTCAAATCGTCGACAAAATGGATTTCTAAGATTATTAATAGCTTGCCAGAGCCTAAGTGCAGTGTTTTTAGGTCCAGTACTTCGTTTACGCCGTCGAGTTTTGTACAGGCAGCTACAATTGCTTTTTGCATAGCCGGCGTTATGGCTCGTCCAACAATTAAGCTTTTGGCGTCATATACTAAAAGTGCAGAGGTAACCATCATGCTAACACCAACAATCATGGCGCCAATACCGTCAAAAATAACTGACCCTGTAATTAGGTATAAACCAATTGCCACCAGACCAAAAAGGGCTGAAGCCGTGCCGAGCGAATCAACCAGTAAGGTGGCTTTTGTTTCAACCAAGCTGGAGCTGACCAGTTTTGTTCGGTCTCGTCGTTTCAAAAAATTAATACCAAGTCGTTTACGGCTAAGGTTGAACGAGTATCCGTTCGTAAATAGCCCGAAGCTTAGCGTTACCAGCGCCAGCCAAATGGTGTCAATCGGCTGCTGGTCGATAACTTGCTGTAGGCCTAAAAACAGCGAAAACAAGCCAGTGCCAACAAACATAAACAGGCCAGCAACTAACACATAAAAAAACACTTCCCTGCCGTAACCAAGCGGGTGTTGTTTGTCGGCAGCCTTTTCAGACTGCGTTACGCCAAAAAAAAGTATCCCGGCGGTTACTAAATCACTCAAGCCTTGCAGTGCTTGCGAAAACATAACCGCACTACCAGTTATAAAGCCTACAAAAAGGTTAAATAATACGTCACCAACACTTACAGCAAATGACGTCCCAACCGCTCGCTTTTGTGAAATTGTTTGTTTTTTTGCCATAACAATAGTCTAACAGCTTGATACATTCCCTTCACCTGTTTAAAATAAGCGGAGCATCTTTTTGTGCGATTATATTTCAAAAGGTATAATCATCACGAATGGCGAGTCGCCCTACCTGCGGCAGGCAGGCAAGTGTGAGAAATACTTTAAAGTATTTCGCAAGGTCGGAAACCCGGCGCAAGTTATTGCCCGAGTTGAGACGGGGTGAAACATGCTGGTAGCATGTTGCAAGGAAATCTACTCTTGAAAACTGGGTTTTCAAAGATGTAGTTTCGGGATCGCAGGATGTGATGCGGAATTTTTACAAAGTAAAAATATCTGTGACAAGGCACATGGTTTTGGTCCATGCATTCGGGGTGAGACGAGCCAGTGGCTCGTTGCAAGGAAACTTACTCTTGAAAATTAATTTTCAAAGAAGTAATTTCGGGCTCGCGGGACGTGAGTCGAATCCGATTCGAACCGGCGTGAATTTAAGGTATAATCAACGACAATGGCGAGTCGCCAAGTGGTAAGGCACTGGATTTTGGTTCCAGCATTCGGGGGTTCGAATCCCTCCTCGCCAGCCAAACATAGCACCGAAGGAGACTTCATTGCTTTCAATTATTGCGCTTATTGTTTCAGTTATCGCTGTCATTGTGTCGATTATTAGTTTGTGGAAAGCTTATCTTGCTCCGCTCAAACTAGAAGTAGCAGCCGGAGAATTAAGGTTTAGAATCTATCCTGTTAAAAATTCTGTTAAGAAATGGTATCTTCCTACATTCACTGTGCCAATATCATTAGCAAATGTTGGTGCAAAACCTGGAAAGGTGCTAAGCCTAAGACTAGTAGCCCATTACCCACAAATCAAACCTGCAGGCGCTAAGGAAACTTTTAGATGGTATGGAGAAGTTGAACCGAGGCAGTTCAGAAAAGATGCACAACATATATTTAAGTGGCAGAATACTTCCGTTATTGCAGGCAATGAACCGTTCATTGTTCCTCCAAAATCTACATACACAAAATACATGGTCTTTAAGAAAAGATGGGATCACCCTGTTGGTGCAAAAGAAATACGATATACACTGCAAATTTATACCGATCGAAAGAACAAGTGGCATGATATTGAAACATGGACCATGTCCCTGACACCCCTTTATTGGTCAGAGCTTACTGAAAATTTAAGTTCAATTGGGGTTAGTTCCGATAGCACCCCTAGAAAATATACCGAAACTATCCCAAAGGACCTACATAGTCTGATAAGAATAGACAGTAAAATTCCCAAAGGGGGGTTTCAGACGGAACCGACCTATGTAGACTCTGAAGCTACTGATGAAGATAAAGTATAGTCAGGTAATAGAGACTAATCTGATCAGCCAAATGGAAAAGAGCCCAGCACGGACTTTTTTTGAATAAGATAAAGACTTGAATCTCCGATTTGAAAAGTATTAGGCTAGATAAATTTCAAATTTTGAACGTATACAAAGTCGTTATTTTTAACGAAGAATTTATTATATACTTTCTATAAATTTTGACAGCATTTCAGCGCTAGTTAATTCATCTGTGTCAAATTTGGTGCAACTTACATCTGTTTCTATTTCTAATATACTTATAATTTCGTGCCATGCTCTTTGATATCTTTCGAGAAACACCAACGAATTGAACCCCCAGAAATTCTCGAATGTATCTGTTTTTTGCCTTTCAGCGATTCTCTGTGAGATAACACTAAATGGAGCATGGACCAGATTAATGCTGTCTGGTAATTGATCTGCGGCTTCAATCCATTTGTGGGCCACATCAAGATGGTGCCGGTGACTTAACTCGGAAGTAATTGTCTGTCTCATCACTGCATGGGATACGCGGGTTACTAGCTCGCCACCTGACGTAGCGATTTTGCGGCCTTCTGAGTATTTGGCTTCCGCTAGGTTTTTAAAATCAGAGTTAAGGTCTATGTATATATCCTCTCTTTCAGCTATCATTTCTGCGTCTAAGACTTGAGTAGCTGTTCGTTTTCGGAATTCACGCGCGCGAGAAGAGGATGTTGGTTCAAGAATTTCGTAGCCAATTGTAGCAAGAGCACCGAGCCATGTTGATTTCCCTGAACCATCTACACCTAGAACCAGGAGTCTATCAGGGGATTTCTCTAGTTGGGCCTCTACTTTACCAATTAACATATTTGAATTATAATCAAATAACTCACTAAATCAAGTAAGTGAAATAGATGGTTGCAGAATATGATTGAACAAGGAAGTATGCATGCAAAGCCTGAAGAGAGACCTAATATCGCTTTGTCTTCCTTAGGTGAAACTCTTACTGAAAGCGACTACGGGATTGAAGCCGGAGTTCTTAGCCTGATTGAAAGTGAAAAAGGAATTCCGACAGAAGTGACAAGGGATCTTTCACTTCGCGCAAAAATCATAGATTCCTGTGGCTTAACTTGTACGTTTTGCCACAATGAAGGCACCCCTGTAGCAATCGATAATCCAAGTGGAGTGATTGCAATAAGAGGTATTGGCGGTAAATCAAGTAGATCTTCCGTCTTTAGCGCCACTAATATGGTTAATTTTCTCCCTGGACGGATGGAGGCCACTGACCCAGATTTTATTAGAGCGCTTAGCTCACTTCGTGGAGAGTTAGGACTCAATGAACTGCACTTAACTGGGGGTGAGCCTACTCTTCACCCGAGTATTAGTAATTTGGTGCACGCTGCTCGTGAGCAGGGCTATAAGGTGAGCATGACTTCCAATGGTGAAAGTGGATCAAAACGCATCAGGGAGCTTGCAGAAGCAGGTCTTAGAAAAATAAACTTTAGCATTTTTGGCACCACAGCGGAAGAATTGGCAGAAGTACAGAGTGATAAATTTATTCAGCGAAAGGGGCTTGCTGAAAAAAAAATCGATGCTTTGCATGAGTCAATAAAACTTGCAGGAGATAACGGTATTAAAATCGCAGCCAATATCGTTATGGGCGGCCCTGAGCACGCTCAGCGAATAGAAAGAGTGATCGACGAGTTCGACCCACGATTGGAGATAAGAATCTTACCCGACCTATCGGTAGGCTTAGAGTCTGCAGTCTCAATTTACTCGTTCTTAGACCGTAGAGAAGCCAAGCCAATAATCAGGCAAGTAGAAGCAGGAAGTTCGAATACTCGAGTGAAGTATGCTTTACCAAATGGCAGGGTTATCGTTTTTAAACAGATTAGACCAACGAGATTAAATGAGTGTGATGGTTGCAAATTCAATAACCCTGACGACTGTAAAGAAGGTTTCTACGGGATCAGATTGTATGTAGATAACTTAGGAAATTATTTAGTAGGAATTTGCTTACAGAGAATGGATTTAACAACAAGCGTTAATGATTTTCTTAGTTCAGATTTAAAAGATCAAGTTTTAGGCTTGAGGTCCTCTGAGTACGAAGCAATGAAAAAAATCCATACTGTATAATAGATGGCTATGAAGAACATTGAATATGAAGCACGAATACTTGAAATTGAACCAGTACCATTAATTAATAAGTTGAAAGCACTCGGCGCAGAGAGGGTTGGTGATCATTTTTTTAGAAGACATGTATTTGAAACACTCCCACCTATTGCTGGAAGATGGGTCAGACTCAGAACTAATGGTAAAACGAGTACTTTGACTGTCAAGCAGATCACATCCGACAAGGTAGATGGCACTAAAGAGTGGGAGACGGTCGTCGAGGATTTTGAAAGCACCCTTATGGTTCTAGAAAAGATCGGCTTAAAATCTAAAGGGTACCAAGAAAATAAAAGACTCGAGTATAGGATGGGCGATGTAAGCATATGCATTGATCAATGGCCCAAGATCCCTGCCTACTTAGAGATAGAGGCTCCTAATAAAAAATCGATTAATGAAACAGCTAAGCTCATTGGATATAGTGACGGTGACTTATGTTACTTGAATCCAGAAAAGATATACCTTAAATATGGAATCGATATTTCAAAAAAAGCAAATATCAGTTTTTAGTATCATTACCACATTGCTTGATCAGAAAAACTGAACATTTTATTTCTCGCTCCTCGACAGCCCACACAGCAGTCTCACCTTCTCTAGTGCCAAACAAGCCTCGCCCCATTGGGCTATCGAGAGTTAGTGTAGTTTTTTGATCAACAACATTCTTTACTTCAGCTAAAGGTATATCTGTAATATTGTGCATGGAGCCAGTAATGTAGACATATTCTCTATCGTCATCTCCCCAGTCTAATCCTACTATGCTGCCTAAGGTAGCTTGCGACTCATCTGAACTTGGGTAGTCAAAAACTACACTATTTCGGATTTTAGAAGTTATTTTTTTTGCACTATCTGATAGGCCAACGGATTCGGCCGCTATGATCTCGGCAGCTGCATTGTCGTGCCAGGTTTCGGATGACTGTGCCATTATTTCAGCTAGCTCCTGCCCCATCTGATCCTGCCTATTACCCAGCTTAGCAAGCCCAGCCAAAAGTAGACTTTCCTCAAAAGGTAGAATAGGCTTGTTGCCTGCAGTTTCAGCATCAAGTATTGCTTGGTTTCTCTCGCTCATAATTTCCTCCTTATTAGTTGTTCTGAAGTGCACATATGATTACATAAATATAAGAGATTAACAATTTTTATAGACTAAGTAATTATATTAATATTCATATTGAAGAAGTTAAGAAGTATATGTACCTGATATCTATTCTGTAATATCTATCTCGTTTTCATATCCTTTTGAATTCTACAAAACAGAAAAAAATTAATTTTTAGTTCTGCTAAATGAAATCGTTTTTTTTGCAAAAAAAGTGCTAAAAAATAGACCATTTTAATTCTCTAAATGATTCATGAATCTTTGTTATTCTCTTAATAACCCAAATAAGGGTCGGCTATGATTCTTGACTTCTTAACGCCAAAGCCCTTGATAGTTTTGCTAAGGCTTTTGATCATAGAAGGTGCGCCAGAAATAAAGAAGTAGGCCTGAGAATCGTATTTTTTATTCAATTCAGTCAGTTCGTTATTAACTTGTTTGCTGTCCTTAACATAGCTGACTGACAATTTTGGATTCGATTTTGCAGCGGTATCCAGCATTTCTTTAAACAAATACTCCCCATCCGACGAGTAAATGACATGCACATCTGACTTGGTAGGGTCTTCTTGGTATTGTTTGACCATAGCTAAAATTGGGGTTATTCCAATGCCGGCCGCAACCATAATTACTGGTGTAGTTTCATCTTGGCGGTAAAACCAGCCGAATGGCCCGCGCATTTTGACGTGGTCACCTTTTTTTAGTTTTTGTAGCTCTTGCTTAAAACTACTGCTTGGGGAGCTAATTTTTGTACCAATTCTTATCACACCCTCACTCGGTACGCTGGCTATACTAAAGGCCCTCCATTTTTTACCCTCAACATTTCGCCCGGGCATTGAAAAAACTGCATGCTCCCCTGGCCGCCAGGTTATGTCGCCTGCTGCCATTTCGACAACTAATTTGTCTTCTTGTTTCCAAACATCGACCACCTGTATATGGTGTGTATTTTTAAGTCCTTTAAAATCTGTTATTTTCATTTATCAACCCTCCCTGGCTGGTTCAGTTATACCTATTGCTTGTCTGCGTCTTTTACTTGATTGCGAGTATGGTCAAGATTCTCGCTCATAGCCTGCATGTGCCGTTCAAATGACTCTGGCTTGGTTACAATTAATCCATCACAGTTAGGATCAATAAACACTAAGAGCTTATCCCCTGACTTAATTTCAAGTGATTCGCGTGCGTCAGCAGGGACCACAATTTGACCACGATCGCCCACGGTAACCGTTCCGGCTAATTTAGGTAGTTTATTCATTTCTCAACATCTCCCTAGTTGTGATTAGTCAGTGTATTCATACTTTTCATACATGTCAAACAAAACGTACTAACGTCCTCTTGTCTATTCGGTTGTTCCAAAACTGTGTTAAAACAATAACCTAGTAACGTTAACTAAAGAAAATCTAGACTCCTTCAATAAAAGTTTCGATAAATCTGTTTAGCTTGGCGCTTACCCTATCTATTATCGATTGTCGTTTTAATACGCTTGGCTGTTGCGACAAAGTGTTAACGATGTCATCGCCTCTTGGTTTGCGGCCACTATATAAATAATCTTCGATCAGTTCTTGTAGCTCTTCGGTCATTAAGCCTTCGTCATTAGCAATTTTTTCGAATGCCTTAGTCTTTTCGTCCGACCAAAATTTATCGAACCTACCTTCTACATCGTCTGCGTCAGATATTTCTGGAATGTGTGAGTTTATAAACTTTTCTATTAGCTCGCGTTTGCTCAACAGGGTTATTTCAGAGTTGATAATGCCAAGGATGTTCTTTTTAATTGCTTCCGCTTGTTCTGCGTTAGCGCTGACTAGCTTTGAAAGCAGTCGTATGATGTAGTCTACGTTTATGTCGTCGCGCCGGATTAGCTCCAGTTCGAAGTCCACATCTTCTAGTATCGATACCTTTTCTTTCTGGTAATCAGACTGTACCTTGCGATATATATCTAGGTATTTACTTTTGTAATCTTCAAACATTTGCTCGTTTATGGTGCTATCCGCAAAATCAAAGTCAGCAAAACTGTTTAAGATGTTGCGCAGGCGGATGATCTCGCGGAAGTGTTTTACAAACTCTAATTGCTGCTCTTCGCCAAATAGACTGTCTGCGTCTGGCGGGGTTGGGGTGAGCTGCTGCATCTCGCCGATTGAATCATTAAAATGCTTCAAATACACCTCGTATGGCTGCATAAAAATCGTTTCTTCGGCCTCTTTGTTGCTAAATAGCGCCACGGCGTCGTCTGTATATTTTTTAAGGTTACGGAAGCTAATAATGTTGCCCTGTGACTTCGCTTCACCATGGATCCTATTTGTTCTTGAATAGGCTTGGATTAGCCCGTGGTATCGTAGGTTCTTGTCTACGTAGAGAGTGTTCAAGGTCTTGCTGTCAAAACCAGTCAGAAACATGTTTACCACTAGCAAAATATCAATTTCGCGCTTTTTGACCTTGTCGGCCACATCACGGTAGTAGTTATAGAAGCTTTTGCTGTCTTTTGTTGTGTAGTTACTGCCAAACATCTGGTTATAGTCAGCTATGTAGCTTTCTAGCCTGTCGCGGCTGTGCTTATCTAGTGATCCCAACGAAAGTTGCAGACCACCATCATCTGCTAGCAACTCAGACACTTTGTCGTCTTCGTTTGCTGTGTAACTGAATATGGTGGCAATTTTTAATTGGCGCTCACGGCCTGCCTGCTGCTGTTTAAAAAGTTCATAATATTTACACAGGGTGTCTACGTTACTTATAGCAAATATGGCATTAAAATCCCGTGAGTGCGTTTTGCGGTCGTGATTAGCTATTATGTAGTCGACTATTTTTTCTAAACGTTTAGGCGACTCCATTAGCTCTTTGGTGTCTATGGCTTCTACCTCTATGTCTTGTTCGTTGGCGCTGTCTTTGCGCTTATAACGCCCTACGTACTCCACGCTAAACTTTAGTACGTTTTCGTCATTTATGGCATCTGTTATGACGTATTTGTGCAAGCATTCGCCAAACAGGTCTTTGGTAGTCTTTTTAAAGCCTATGCTGCCACTAGCGTTATCTTTAAATATCGGCGTGCCGGTAAAGCCAAACAGCTGTTTGTTGCTAAAGTATTCCACAATCCGTTGATGAGTTTCGCCAAATTGGCTGCGATGGCACTCGTCAAAAATAAATACAATCTTTTCGTCTTTGTGTTTGTTCATTTTTAGCAAGTGTTTGCCACCAGTTATTGCGTTGTTGAGCTTTTGGATGGTGGTGACTATTAACTTTTGGTCTGGGTCGGCAAACTGTTTTACTAGTTGGCTGGTGTTGTCGGTGGCATCAACGCTGCCTTCTTTAAAGTTGTTGAATTCTTTTATAGTCTGAGTGTCTAGGTCATTGCGGTCTACGCAAAAGACAACTTTGTAAATGTCTGGCAGGTCAACTAGTATTTGGCTGGCTTTAAACGATGTTAGCGTTTTGCCAGACCCAGTGGTATGCCACACGTAACCGCCTTTACTGCTGTTTTGCACGCGGTCAACCAGCGCTTCTACAGCGTAATACTGGTAGGGGCGCAGTGCCATAAGAGTTTTAGTTTCGGCCAGCACTACGTACTTGGCTATCATTTTGCTAACGTGGCAGCGCTCTAAAAACTCTTGGGCAAATTCTTGCAGGTCGGTTATTTTTTGGTTGTCTTTATTTGTCCAGTAACTGGTGAATTTAAACGGAGCCTTTTTGTTATTGGCGTAGTATTTAGTGTTTACACCGTTGCTGATTACAAATAGTTGAACGTACTGGAACAACCCGTAAGATGAATCGTAGCTGTGTTTTTGGTAGCGCTGGGTTTGATTGTAGGCTTCTTTTAGCTCTAGGCCACGGCGTTTTAGTTCTATTTGCACCAGTGGCAGGCCGTTAATTAATAGCGTTACGTCGTAGCGGTTTTTGTAACTGCCCTGCATAGTTACCTGGTTTGTTACTTGGTACTGGTTTTGGCACCACTCTTTTTGGTTAAAGAACTCTACGTAGAAGTTTTTATTTTCCCTTTTAAGTACAAATTTATCGCGCAAGGTTTGAGCTTTATCAAACACATTGCCTTTGCTTAAGTGGTTTAATATTCTAGCAAATTCTTTTTCTGTAAAGGTTGTGTGGTTGTGTATTTCTAGCTGGGTTTTTAGGTTAGCCAGCAGATCTGCTTCGTCGCGAATAGTCACCCGTGCATACTTCATGCCTTGCAGCTGCTTGATTAGGTTGTTTTCTAGTGTTTGCTCAGATTGGGTTGTCATAGAGTTTCTCTACATATCATAATGTGACCTTATCAGAGTTCCAAAATCCTCATCCTCTAGTAACTCTATTATGGATTCATTTTTACTTTCCTCTATGTCCTCAAAAGGTTTAAGGTTTATAAGGCTAAACTTATCCAGTTCTTTGATATCAATAGATGGTATTGGATCCCGTGCACTAAAGTTACGCGCATCAGGTGTTGAAGGATTTGAGATCATTTTGAAGATGGCCATTTTATTACTGCGCAAAAAGGCGCTTGCGTAACCTTTTGCATTGTTCAACAAAATCATATAAAGCCATAAATTAAACAATGTGCTTTTTGTTTCTTTATAGTGGTTAACAATTCTATCTAAAATATCTTTAATATCAATATCCTCACGTACCATAACAGTTAAAATGTGATCTATAAGTGCAAAACCGTAAGTTCCATAAGATCTACCAGTATCTATCGATGTAACAATTCTGTTTATGGAAATTTCTCCCCATGTCGACAATTGGGATACGACAAGTTCTTTCTTCCGAAAATGCTCAAGGATTTCACGATATGCATTGTCAAGATACCTTTTGTTTGTCGCATAAGTACAAGCATCAATAATATTTACAATATTTTCATAAAAAGCCTTACCGTTTATCTCTTTACTCTTAGGTTCGGTAACGCCATTAAATACCACACCTGCTATCTGCATGTTTGCTTCGTTACCATTCACGGCATTAGGTGTTGATATAGCTGATTTAGATTGACCGAGCACGAACCCGTAGGTATCGTTTAGTAGTGCTGCAAGTGCATCAATAACACTGCGTGCGTCTGAGTGACTTTTACACAGAAACTTATAGTCGTCTCTATATCTGAGGGCAATGATGCCTTTTTTCTCAATGTATTTACTTAGCTGTGCGTCGATATCACTTAGTACAAGCTCAGATATAATATCGCTTACATATGTTCCGGTAGGGATTCCATTTGTTTGTCCATCATTTGCATTCTGAAATAGACGATCTAGTCTGTTTCCAACTATTCTCTCACTTTTGTTATTTTTTGCAGTCTCTTTGCCCATAACTGCCCAAGCGATTGAATGCGTATATATTGAATTGTAAAAGTTTTGGATGTCGCATGTAGCTTGTACGGGGTGTGTTATTATCCAGCGGTCTGGCTCGATGGTATCAAAATGGTGCCAAGCACTTTCCTCGCTAGGAGGAGTCTGACCAAAAATAGGTACTGTAAAAACGCTCACTTTGTTCTCTGATGATAGAAGGCTTCGTAATTCTGGCCAAAAATCTTTATGCGTCAACTCATTGACGATTCGGATATATGCATAGGGGTGTAGAAGTGAATATTCTCTCATGCCTTTGTTTGGCTTTTGCCCGAGGAGTTTTATAGCTTTTGTCCGAGGTATCTTAGGCTTTTTTAACCAATCAATAGTGGTAAGCGATATCGTGCTCAATCCTTCAGGCTTGATGATTCCCGGCAGAATGCCATTCTGAGAAAAATATCCATTCTCTAGTAGGAATTGTCTTGCTTCTTTAGGCTTTGTGTTTCCAAGTATACTCCTTAGCTTATTACTATAATTACTCATACAAACATTTGCTGGAGGAGGGCTTTTTTGAATTGCTTGACTTGCTCCAGCTTCCTTTCCTCTCGCTTTATTTTCTCATCAATCCCGGTCAAAAACTCTGCAATTTTCTGCTGCTCTTCTTTGCCCGGTATCATAATTGTCATTTTGGCTAGCGCTTCATAACTTAGGGTATTGCGAACGCTGCCTTCGAATGAATGATGCATTTGTCTCATAAATTTAGCGCTACTAAACCAATCAAATAAAAACTTGTCTTTCACTTCAGCTTTAGCCGTGAATGTTACGTAGAGAGGGCTGACAATTGAGTCTTCTTCTTCAGATTTATATGCAAGCGAACCAACATCAATTCGTGACGGATTGTATGCGAACGTACCTTTTCTGATAACAAAGTAATTTGAAGTATTCTTGCTCGCGATATTTGCTCCCTCGAAATAGTCTGCCTGGGAGACGAACCCCTGTCTGTTACTTACGCTTTGTACATAACTTATTGCTTGGTATTTATTGCGAAGCTTATTTTTTACTAAAACACTTCCAAGTTTTTTCTCTTGCCAGGGTTCGGTGAAGCCGGGGAAGCGGAGTTCTTGGCTAAAGATTTTTTGCATTATTCCTTTTTTGTATTTTTCTAAAAGCTCTTTTTTGCGCTGCAAACCAGCAATCTTATCATCCACACCCTTTAAAAACCCTGCGATCTTTTGTTGTTCTAGGAGCGTAGGAAAAGCTATGGGTGTAGCTTTGGCTTGCTCTATTGTGTAATGCTTAATTGTCCCAATATGAGAAATGCTGTTTAGATAACGTCTAAATTTTGGAGATGTGAAAAAAATAAACAGGAAGAATGGATTAAAATGGTCTGACTGTTTAGCCCAGAGCAGATCTGCGTCCTTAAAGTAAAGTGGTCTGTTCGACTTTACTAAATAAGGTATTCCTATTGAACCCCCACCCGTGATTAGTATGTCACCCTTTTTTATACTTCCACTTTTCAAAGTCAATTTTTCGAATAAAGCTTGCGATATGTAGGCTTTGACGTTCACCTTCCTTTTAAATATGGCAACTACATCGCTTGATCTAAAGAACGGTACGCCGGACTTGGTCCACTCATTTTTGTGGACTCTGGAAGCTGATTTGATCTCAAGTAAGTCCCCGAGCTTTTTTACATCCCACTCATCATTAAAGCCCGGGAATCTTAGTTTTGGTGTTTTATGATGTAAAATTTTGTTCATAGATATGTTCACCTAAAAGGGGATGTCGTTTACGTCTACTATTTCAGGCTTTCTAAGTATTAGCCTTGATTTTGGGTCTATCTCATATTTCTTGATATATTCTTGCTTAATCTTCTCCCAGTTATCACCAAGCACATAATCATCTTTTAATGTTGTAATTACAAGTTCAGTTAATGAAATGTTTTGTTCAGAGATTAGCCTGTACAACGCGTCGTTACTAAGTCTTAGGGTGGAGCGTTCCGTATGGCGTATATCGTAGATATCATTGTTTAGCGTTTTTGATATGTTAAGCATTGCATCTAAGTGTGATTTAAGCTGTGATAATTTTTTCTCATTTGTCGGGGACTTAAGCAGTTTTTTTGATAATCTTTCCAGAATGCTTTCGATTGCTTTTGTTTTTTTGTTCTTAATGAAATCTGAGAATATTATATTTAGTATTTCTGCGCTTGTTTTTGAGCTACCAACATAATCTCCAGCGTCGTACAAATCGTAATAAATACTGATTTTTTGCCTGAGATCATCATCTTTAAGTATTGATTTTAAGGTTTTTAGAGTTTCGCCACTTTTTTTTGTAATTAGGTGTTCGATAATTCTAAAGTTCGACGCTTCTTCTTCAAAAATTAGGTTGAACCGGTTTATTACATCTTGACGCTTATCCTTCTGTGAGAACAGGATTGTTATTTCAGCCATGTCAAATAAATGATAATCATCAAAGTATTCATATTTATCGTCTTCTGGGCCTGTAGACTTAACTTGGTGTTTAATAATCTTGAAATCATCAAACTGGAACGAGTCAGACATCTTATATCCTAGTTCAGATAAAGAGAAACTATCAACTTTATTTGTGTCAAAGTAGATTTTTCCCTTTTTTTCATTTTCAAAAAGTATAAACCACTCAAGATAGTTATTGCTTGAGCTCAAATAACTAATTTCTGCAGCAATTCGGTTTCTAGTTTCGGCGTCTATTATCTCCCTTCGCCGTGCTCTAAACCTGCTGTACCTCAGCTCATTTACGAATGAACTATTTCTGTCTTGACGATTGCGCTTCGAAAATAATTTCATCTCTCGCCCTTTCGCATAACTTCGTCCATGCTTTGACCAGAGCTGTTCTTCCAGGTTGTCCAGGCATTTATGCTACGACCTGTCACAAAGTGCCCTGCAAGATTGGGCGACTTGAATGAAACATTGTCATTCAGTAGAGTGATATCACTTTGCGGGGTGCCATGTTTTGTAAGTAGTCTATTACGCTCTGTGAGTCTTTCGGGCCTACGCTGACGCCAGCTAGGTGCTACAGAATTATCAATCATAGAGCCGGCTAATACTACGAATTTATCACCCCTAAACTGCGCTTTGGCTAGTGTTTTTTTGCTTTTTGCGTGCCAAATTGTCTCTTCTTGGTCGCTGCGCGAACTAAATATACTAAAACCTATAGATTCTGCAACTAGTGCAATGTCTTCTAGGATTGTTTCCATACTGTGAATTTTAAACTCGTGTATGTTGTTGCGTGCTGGAATAGTTTTATTTAAAACTTCCATAGCTGCCGTAGCTTGGGCTTTTTCTACGGCTAAAGATTCTAGATACTTTACGTCTGTTTTGCCTAAAGTATTTGCACTAGATACAATTGCAACTGCCGTGTCCCAAAAATCTTTAGATTGGTCATGGTTTTTTATACGGTGAAAAAAGTTTTCGCTTTCGCCGATGTATATTTGGTTATCGCCAGAATTAATAAGCAAGTATAGTGCTGGCTGCTTTAACTCTTTGCGGTCTTTTATATGATTTACTTTAATGCGTGGAACAACAAATGCTTTTATAGAGCTTTCGGACAGCTCTATAACCCGAACACCTTCTAGTGTTCCGTCTGGCAGATAGGTTTGAATTAGCCTAGGGTTATTCATAGTCTAAAATGGCGCCTCGATACCGAGCTCCTTGCAATAGGCTGCAATTTTTTTATCTATCTCGCTCATATTGACATCTATCTTTTTTATTTCTGCCGTAACTTCTTTGAGGTCTATAGGCTCTTCTTCCTCGAAAGTGTCGACGTAGCGTGGAATGTTTAGGTTGTAATCGTTTTCTGCTATTTCACTTAGCTTGGCTACATGGCTGTATTTGTCTTCTGATTTGCGGTCTTTATAAGTCTGCAAAATTTTGGAAATATCTTCTGGGCGTAGTTTGTTTTGGTTCTTGCCCTTTACGAAGTGTTGACTGGCATCTATAAATAAAACATCTTCTGGGTTTTCGCGGCACTTTTTAAAGATTAGAATGCAGGCAGGAATACTTGTGCCAAAAAAGAGGTTACTAGGCAGACCAATAACAGCGTCTAAGTAGTTCTTTTCTTTTATAAGGTATTCGCGTATGTGGCCTTCTGCTGCTCCACGGAACAGGACACCATGTGGCATAACTACTGCCATAGTGCCGTTTTCGTCTAGCTGGTAAATCATATGCTGTATAAATGCATAGTCTGCCTTTGATTTAGGCGCTAACTTGCCGTACTGGCTGAAACGGTCATCTTGAAGGTGTAGTGGGTTTGCAGACCATTTTGCACTAAATGGCGGATTGGCAACAACTGCCTCAAAGCGCATTTCTGCATGCTGAGGATGCTCTAAAGTGTCTTCTTGTTTTATGTTAAATCTGTCAAAACGGACATCGTGCAGAATCATGTTCATGCGAGCAAGGTTATAGGTAGTGTTGTTTAGCTCTTGCCCGTAGTAATTGCTAACTTCCTCTACTTGTCGGGCTACACGCAATAGTAGTGAGCCCGAGCCACACGTGGGGTCGTATACACTTTTTAGCTTTTTCTTACCGTTTGTAACTATTTGAGCCAAAATTTCCGATACCTCTTGAGGGGTATAAAATTCACCGGCTTTTTTGCCTGCTCCTGCAGCGAACTGGCTTATAAGGTATTCGTACGCATCGCCCAATATATCTACTTTGGAATCTTCTAGGCGAAAATCAATCTTGTCTAGATGTAATAGGACTTTTGAAATAAGCTTTCCGCGGTCTACTACAGTTTTACCTAATTTGCTTTGGTTTAGATCTAGCTCACTAAATAGCTGCTCAAAGTCTTCTTCGCTGTCTGTCCCCATGGTGCTATTTTCGATGTTGTTAAGTATGCGTTCCAAAATTTCTATAAGATCTTCTGGGTTAGTGCTGCCTTTTAAAGCAACGTGGTGAAAGAGATCTTTGGGCCTTAGGAAGTAACCAAGGTTTTCAACGGCATGCTCTTGAATGGCTACTACATACTCTTCGCCGCTATTAGTTGATTCATCAATATCTGTATATTTAATGCCATCCGCTTTTAATAGATCGTCTGCGTACAGCTCTATTTTTTCCGATAAATATTTGTAGAAAATAAAGCCTAGTATGTAGTCGCGGAACTGACTAGCATCCATGTTGCCGCGTAGGTCATTTGCTATATTCCAAAGCTGCTTCTGTAATTCTTTTTTTTGATCTTCTGACATTTAGCCTCACTATCTGTTGATATTCTATCAAATTTAGTTGTACGGCGGCACTAGTAACGATTTGACTTAAAAAGTTATGAAATCCTTACACTAAGCCCAGAGCAAAACCCACACTATTCCCTACTTTTCTTTCGCCAACTCATTCTCAGTCACATCTGTCACCAGCGCCAAGTAAAGGATTCTGTAATTATAAATAACGTCGTGTTCTTTTATTAATACTGAGTACGCAAAAAATACAATATGGTAGATGACAATCCCTAGTAGATAGTACGGATAGTATTTAAAAAATATTAATCCCGGCAATAGCCCATAGTAGACATATAAATATGTCACTAACTTAGTGAAACTGTTCCAGTAGCTGGTAAATTTTTCTTGAGCAAATGGTTTAACTAATTGGTGCCGGTACAAGTGGTCTGCATAAGTAATGGTATATTTATTTTCTAGCCTTATAACTTCGTAAAAAGGTTCGTTTTGATGAAGGTCGAAAATTTCTTCGTATCTGTTGCGGTAGTTAAAGTGATAAAAAAGTATTAAAAAATAATGCCCCGCTCGCTTGGCAAGAAAATACGAAACTGCCAAGCCAGAAACGAACGCAACATACTCCATAGTTTAGTATTTTATCACCCAGACCTTATATAAAGGATGATGCTAAAATAAAGCCATGGACGTCTACCTATTTAAAGATATAAAGGATTAAACTTGTGGAGACGGTAGCGTGGGTGCTTTGCACATTACTTATAGTTCAGATAGTGTTTCAAGCCATGCTTGCTAGTGGAGCTCGCTTGGGCCATATTGCCTACGGCGGCAAACACAAAGGCACATTACCAAACAAGCTGCGCCTAATAAGTGCTGTTGCTGTGGTATTTTATGTTTTCTTTTTTAGCGTTGCGTTAACATATGCAACGGAAATGGTTATTTATCCGCAGCGACTTAACGGTGTAGTGCTGTGGGTAATGAGCGTATTTTTTGGACTTGGAATACTTGCTAATGCTGCTTCGCCCAGTAAGCCTGAACGATGGTGGGCGCTATACGCACTTGCAGCTTTTGTTTGCACGGTAGCTCTTTTGACCTAGTTGGCTGTTTTCGATTATTACTTTTAAGTTGTATTTATTGGTTCTGTCCTTGATGACTGCCACCCCAAGGGCTTAGGTGTGAAATTGCCTACATCTTAGGAGTTATGCTAAAAACAGGTTATAATCTTTGATAATCCATTAAGTAAGCGAGGGAGAAGCAAAAATGGTCACAGGATACTGTGTTAAATGTAAAGAAAAAGGTGTTGAACTAACTGCACCAGAAGTTACAAAAACTGCTAAAGGTGGTTTCATGGCTAAAGGTAAGCACGCAAAGTGTGGCACTACCGTTTGTGCAATGATGTCAAAAGACAACGCTGAAAAAGCAGTCGCTGACGGAGCAACAAAGAGCTACTAACATAACCTAATTGTAGCTAGAAAATTAAAAAAAGCCCGTTTAGGGCTTTTTTTGGTTTAAATACTCTTAATTCTTACCCAATGAAGATATGTGGCGGTGGTTTAGCTATTGTAGCCTTGATTCGCTTTGTCTGTTGGCAGGTCAACAAGTCCTGTTCTGGCTGCGATGTACAGATCAGCGGCTTCACTGCCTACAATGCAAGGGCGAGCTTAAAGCAAGAATAACGCAGCTAAACCAACCCCTAAGCTATTGAACGCCAAGTCGGAAACTATGTTGATCCAGCCTTCGTGGCCGAATAATATACCGAATTTTCCAGCGATTGGCGATATGACAAAAATTTCGAGTGGCTCCCAGGCGAACGTCATACAAAGGGCAATAAACGGCGTGTAGATATAGGCTAAGGCTGCCGAAGTAAGAAGATGTACAAAACTCCAGATGTCTATTAACGAATTATTTCTTTTATTGTTTGATTTTGGGTTAGCGTGCATATGCTTAAGATTAGCAGTTTAGCGAGGTAACGCAAAAATCAATCACGACCGTATGGCGTTGATACAGCAGCGGCTTTGCCGCCGATACTAATTAAAAAACAAAAACTACTGTTCCATTAAGAGCAGGTCCTGTGCGTCGGCTTGTGAACTGAGCTGTCGCATTTCCCATTTTAAAAATGCAATGAGCAGTATGGTGAACAGTAATGCGCCCACTACAAAGCCTAAGACGGCCTGAGAAAATAAGGCGTGTGCGATAAACATTGTGCTAAGGGGGATCCCGATAGCAAACATTTCGATTACGAAGTTGTTGTTATTGTTGTAGTGCGTATCCATTTTAAGCTACCCCCGTTGCTAAATTATATTGCGCATCAACCATTTGCCTAAAAGAGTGGTGAGCTGTTTCTACAAGTTCTTTAGTAGGAATAATTCGGCTGCGTTTTTTGACTTTATTCGGCAAGCCAGTTAGCAGCAAGAACCCCTGCCATGAGTCCATGCCGGTTTGTAGCTCTAAGTGTTGTAGATCCACCAGTTCTGGTTCGTCTTGAATGTCGTAGAGCTTAAAGTTGCCTGTGCTGAGCGTGGCATATGGAGTTTTTTGTTCGGATAGAAAGCTAAGAATATCGCCAACGCCGGGCATGAGTATCCAAGCATAGGATTGGTCATTGAGCGTTAGGATTTTTGTGTGATTTTTCGACTCCCCTAACACGTAGGAGCCGCTATCGATTTGATTAATCATGTTCGGTCCTCCTTTTATTAACCACCTATAGTATTTCACTACTGTACGGTTGAGTCGTTGATTCAGATCAATTTATATCCACCTTACCGCCGTATACTAGTTGATAGTTTGATTGAAAGGACGAATATGGCGGCAACAACCGACGTACAGGGAGAGACAGCAAGCAACATTTTAAAAGAACTTCGATCAGAAGACGTAATGACGCTGTGCACGATGAATTTAAATCTCAGGCCGCATTTGAGTGTAGTGTACTACTCTGTGTCGGACGCATTTGAGTTGTTTTTTATAACAAAAGTAAAAACCAACAAGCATAAACACCTGCAAATTAATCCGAATGTTACAGCGCTGGTATACGAAGAAAAACGTCAATTGTCGATTCAAATTACGGGGACGGCTCACGCTGAAGAACCCAGCGATGAAACGCATGACATGCTTGAGAAGGTGTTTGAAAAAGCCAGCAAACACAATTTTAATGCACCGCCGATTGCAAAACTGTGGGCTGGCGGATTTGTGATGTATAAAATCAAGCCCAGCACAATTACTATGGCCTTGTTTACGCGGCCACAAGCTGGTGGCTACGATATGTTCGAAGCAATTAACTTTTAATTAGAATTGTTCCAGTTGGTCTTCAAGCTTTTTTAAACTTTGTATAGTTATGCCCTCTGACGATACAGACACCAGGTTTTGTTTTTTTAACTTTTGCATTTCGCGGCTAACAGTTTCTTTAGTTAAGCCGCAGTAGGTGGCAATTTGATACTCTTTGATTGGCAATAGGATTGTATCGCTGTCGGCATGTTGCCGGTGGGCTTGTGTTATTAATTCGTTTACTAAAATACTAAAAGCGTTGCTGCTCATAACGTGCACTAACCGACCCAAGACGCCATTTAAGCCGGAGAAAACTCGTTGTAACAGGTCAAACATAACTGCAGGGTTAGTTTTAATGAAGTCGGCAATATCGTCAGCTGGAGCTGCTTGTAGTTTGGTCGGTACGGTTGTTTCAAAAAAGAAGGTGTTTTCGGCAGTTGTTAAAATGTAGGACATAGGTAAAAATGCTGATGGTTTAAAAATGTTAACCACAACTTCGTTGCCTTTTGGATCTATAAAATATTGCCGCACTTCTCCGTGCTCGATGTAGTAACAGTAGTCAGGGCGCTTGTGTGGGTGTAGCAAGATATGTTTTGCGTCAAAAGAACGTGCCGGGAACTGAGAAAAAAACTGACGAACTGTGTGTTTGACGTCGGGTGCGTCAGCCACGACTAGCCGCGAGTTTTCTTTTTAAATAATATCGCTGATAGTGGAATCGCTACCGCAAGTAAGCCAATGCACCATGCAATCGATAGCCAGCCGTAGTTTCCTATAGGCGTACCAAGAATGAGCGCCCGGATTGCTTCAACAACCTGTGTAATTGGCTGGTTTTCAGCAAATAGTTTTACTGCCGAGCTCATGTTTTCGGTCGGAACAAAGGTCGAGCTGGCAAACGTAATTGGGAAAATAATTACAAAGGTTAGCCATTGAACCGCTTCAACGCTTTTTGCTAAGACACCCATTATTGCCGATAGCCACGACATAGTGAATGTAAACAAAATTAGAATACCTACAATCATTAACCACTGCACAAAATTGGCTTCGGGCCGGAAACCTATCGCGAGCCCTGTTAAAATCATGACTATTGTTGAGATTGAGTTTCTAAAGATGTCAGAAATAACATGACCGTTTAAAACAGCCAAATTGCCCATTGGCAAACTGCGAAACCGATCCATAACTCCTTTTTGAAGGTCATTAGTTATGGCAATAGCTGTTGTTGTCGAACCAAACGCTACTGTTTGTACGATTATTCCAGCCATTAAGAAGTCGATGTAGGTTACGCCGTCAGGCAAAGATTGTTCAATAGCGCCGCCGAAAACAGAGGCAAATAATGCCAAAAACATGATTGGCTGAAAAAACGCTCCCAGTAATTGGTCGATATTGCGCAAAATGTGACGCGAGCTGCGCTTTATCATGATGAACGAGTCGATCAACATTAGGCTTACTTTAGATTTTTCGACATATTTGAGTTCGGCCATTAGTTGTCCCCTTTTGTTATAGACAAAAACACGTCGTCGAGCGTTGGTTTGTGGATGTCGGTGGCCAGGATTGAAAGATTGGCTTTCTTAATTGCGTCTAGCACTTTTTGGATGTCGCTACCGTCGTTTTTAATACCAACAGACACAGCCATATTAGGAGTATCATGGACGGCATTTTTACCAAGAACTTTTGTTGCTTTTTGAGCGTCGTCTATTGATTTAAAGGTCAAAACAAACAAGTCTTTGCCGATTTTCTTTTTAAGATCTTTAGCGGTGCCTTCGGCTGCTACTTTGCCTTGGTCGATTAGTATTATATTGTCTGCCAGTTGGTCGGCTTCTTCAAGATACTGAGTAGTTAACAGTATGGTTGCACCAGATTTTTTAAGGTTATTAATGATGTCCCACATAACCAGCCGAGACCGTGGGTCAAGACCAGTGGTTGGTTCGTCTAAAAACAGTATTGGCGGTGCGGCAATCAAGCTGACCGCTAGGTCGAGTCGTCGGCGCATGCCGCCGGAATAGGTTTTTGCAGGTCGGTCAGCAGCTTCTTCTAGGTCGAATTCGTCGAGGAGTTCTTTTGCCCTTTGTGAGGCACTGTCTTTTGTAAGGCGGTATAGCCGTCCCATCATAATTAAATTTTCGCGGCCAGTTAGTAAGCCGTCTATAGAGGCCGATTGACCAGTTAAACCAATCTGTTCCCTAACAGAGTCAGCGTCACGTACAACATCGTTACCGTTAACTGTTACGCTACCGCCGTCGCTGGAAACAAGCGTACTTAAAATTTTTACTGTAGTAGTTTTGCCAGCTCCGTTTGGGCCTAACAGGGCCAACATTGTTCCCTTTTTTACCTCAAAAGAAATCCCATCCAGTACAAGATTGTCCCCATAGGATTTTTTAAGATTTTTTACTGATATAGAAACTTCGGCGCTCATCGTTATGTAGTACTATACGCTATTTATTAGCTACCGGCAGTTCAACGGTAAATTCCGAACCAACATCTTCAAGGCTGTCGACGTATATTCTGCCTTTCATTTTTTCTACATATTGCTTTGTTATCCAAAGACCAAGACCGGTGCCGCTGATATTTTGAGTTTTTTCATTACGAATACGGGCAAATCGTTGAAACAGCCTGTCTCGTTCTGCAGCTGACATGCCAATGCCAGTGTCTTTTATGTGGGTAGAAACCACATTCTTTTTGACGTCTTGACGTATGGTTACGCTGCCCTGACGGGAATATTTTATTGCGTTATCGATAAGGTTGGTAAACACTTCTTCGAGTCGGCTTGGGTCCGCCATGACTAGCGGGATATCGGTAGGTTGAAGTTCAAGCTGTATGTTTTTGGCCTCAGCCTTGGCGCTAAATTGGGTAACCAGCATCTGCAGAATTTTCGTAGAGTCAACTGCCTCTATTTCAAAATTAGTACGGTTTTGTTCAAGCCGCGCAACATTTAATAGGTCGTCGATTAAGTTATTTAAGCGGTCGATTTGACGTACAACTTCCGTAAGTGGAGCTTTGAGGCTTTTTTTAGCTTTTTTTGGCAACTCGTCCAGTGCCATGTCCATATTGCCTTTGATCGCAGTCAGTGGTGCACGTAATTCGTGAGTGGCAACTTGTATAAAATCGTTTTTCATCTGATCAACTTCTTCGAGTTTTTTGAACAGACTGGCGTATTCGACAAACTTAAAGTGGTTAAGCAGTAGTAAGATTACTACGACTAAGGTTATGGAAAGCACAATCAAAGATTTTTGAAAGGAAGCAGACACAAGCTTGTCGGACGCACTCAACGACACCTCTGAACTGACCACGCCGGTCACAACACCGTCGTCTTGAGCTATTGGCGTTATTACGCGCCACGCTCGATCGCCACTGTCCTGGTTAACTAGGGCGGCAATAGAGCGGTTTTGACTAGTAGCCAGTGATACCTGAATATTATTTGATGTCTGCCCAATTTCAGCTTGGTCGGTGCTGGCGACGGTCGTGTATTGACCGGAATCGAAACGAATAATTTTTGCCGCTGATACTTCTTCGGTATTTTGCATTACATTGTCTACGACTGACTGTAAGCGGTCAGGGGTATCAAGACTGTCCTTTACCGATGCACTTAGAACTTCGTTTGCTAAGTCGGCCTTGCGACGGAGTTCTATGTCAAAGTCGGCGCGGGCGTTTTGTACAGTTATAACAGTGTTAAAAACCAGCGCGGCTGGAATAACAAACAACAGAACGACCGAGTAGAGTAACTCTAATCGCTGGCGAGAGAATTCAAGTTTGTCCTTGAAGGCCATCTACGTTTTTTGGTTTATGTTTTTGATGAGCAATAATATAGCCAGTTAAGAATCCGAACGACAAGATAACCAGTAGCGTAGCTATAGCAATAAAGCTTATGTCACGGCTTGAAGATGCATCATCAACGACCAAATCGAGACTAGCGCCAACAGGGTTTTGTTCGCTAGATTCGGCTGCGGCGATTTCGATGAAAAACGGAGCTGACTTACGTGCAATTCCAGCCTCATCTTCTACGGCGATATATACTTCGTGGTCTCCTGGCTCAAGGGGCTCTTCAAGCGTGTATGACCAATTACCATCACCGTCGGAAACCGTGGCGAGTACGAGTGGCTCGGAGAAAATATAAATTAATACAGGCTTATTCGGTTCTGCGGTTCCAGAAAAGGTTAGGCCGTCAGTTATAGTGTCTTCGTCAATAACTTCTACAGAATCAACAGTAGTTACTGATAAAGACTCTAGTTCGTCAAGAGATTCTATTTGCTCTGGTGCAACTGGGGCTAAGTTTGCTGGAACCACAAACTTCCGTTGTGAAAAACAGCCTAGGTTACGAGACAATTCGGCAAACGCCAGCCGCTGGTTTTTTTCGGTAAGGCTTTTGTAGCGTTCGCTTTGTAGGGTTTCTAGTAGACATGTTTCTAGCACGTCGTCGCCACGTGCGGTCACTGGCTGTGTTGCGTCTGTAGTCTCAGAGGTAGTGCCGTCGGTCTGGGTAGACGAGGTGTTGGTGCTGTCACTGTTTAGGCTAGTGTCTTTTGAGGCGGCAGTACTGGGATAGTCATTGCTACTACTATTATTGGCAAAAACTGTTACCGGAATTGTGATTTTGCGTTGTTGCCCTGAATATTCAACCGTGGCGGTAATGGTGCCTCCTCCGCTGCGGCTGCCAGAGAAAAAGCGCAGTGCGCTGCCTTCTTGTTTGAGTGAACCGATAGTTGTCGTGTAATTGTAGGCAGCTTGATCTGTTACATTATTTTTTGCTCCACCCTGTTGAGTTTGCGCGCTAAATTTAAATAAATAACTGACATTTGTTGGACCGACCCACTGGGATCGGTTAACTGATGCATTTAATGTGACTTGTGGCTGCTGCGCTGGTTGAGACTGGTTGTTGACTGCGACAGTTATTTCTTGGCCTGTGCAAATTGCGTCGTTTTGGTATTTGGCAACAGCACGGACTGTTTTTTCACCGTTATCAACAAGCGTTGTGTCCCAATTCATTTCCCATAATGCTCCTTGCTGCTGACTAGCCGTACCAAGCACCGCCCCGTTCGATACAAACCGTACGTATTCGACACTACTGCTACCTGAAGGAAGATAGGCTTTAAGTATATGGACACCTTGAATTGTTTGCCCGGTTTCTGGTGCAGCAATAAACGGCCCATTAGGGCAGTTTTGTGTAGTTGTGTTGGCGTCGCCTTCATTTGCTAATACATAACTTGGTATCAGAAATAGACTACATATCAGCAGCGCCCAGTTAATTGCTTTTAAATACCTAACCATAAGAGTTATATGTATCCTAGCAGCCAGGATGCCGTTTGTATAGATTAGCTGTTGGGTTTTTCTTGTAGTTTGTAGATTTGCTCGTCTGATAAGCCAAAATGGTGACCGACTTCATGCCAAACTGTTTCGATTACTTTTTGCCTCACGTCTTCTTCGGTCGCCGATATTCGTAAAATTGGATTTTTAAAAATAGTTATTTTGTCTGGCAGTTGATATGGACTGTTTCGGCGCTTGGTTTTTGGCACTCCTTCGTATAAGCCAAACAGCAAGCTCCACGGCCGTAGCTTTAGTTTGTGAATTTGAGCAGGGGTTGGCTCGTCTTGTGCAACCACTGCGACGTTTTCCATAGCGTCGCCAAACTGGGCGGGAATAGCATCGATTCCCTCTGCGATAAATTTCTCAAATAGTTCGTCGTCCATGAACCTAACTATAAAGCAAATGCTTAAACTTTAAAACAGCAATATAGTGTAGACTAAATGAGTGAAAAACATGAGCGTGAAACTGAAGCAAACCCACATTAAAAATTACGCACCACCACTGCTAATCGTGGTGGCAACCTACACACTTCTGACAATAATTGATGCTGTGCAATCCAGCAGCTACCTGCCTAATACACTCCAAGATTTTGTGACGTTGTCGTTAAGTATTTTTGTTGAGGCTTTTCCGTTCTTAGTACTGGGATCAATATTGGCGGCTGTCGTAAATACTTATGTGCCTGCTCATGCCTTTGAAAAAATTCTTCCTAAACAAGGTGTGTTGCGTCGAGGAATAATTTCGTTGCTCGGATTTTTGTTTCCAGTTTGTGAATGCGGCAATGTGCCATTGTCTCGAGCACTCATGCAACAAGGGCTTAAGCCGTCTGAATCAATCACCTTTTTACTCGCGGCACCGGTAATTAACCCAGTAACAATATGGTCTACGGTCGTGGCCTTTGGATTTGATCAAACTATTATTGCCGCTCGAATAATCGCTACCTTACTAATTGCGAATATTATTGGATATATTTTGTCGACAAAAAAGAACGAGAATGATTTTTTAACTGATGACTTTGCAGCAACCTGCACCACCATAACGGCTGCGGATACCAAAAAGTCTTCGCGAAAGGAACAGTTTACTCAGTTTGGCAGTAATTTTACACATGAGGCGTTTAGTATGGCTCGTATGCTCGCCTTTGGCGCCCTTATTGCCGGAACCGTGCAAACGTTTGTACCGCGTGATTTATTGGTGGGTATTGGTAGCAATGTTGTGCTGTCTATTGTTGCTATGTTGATTCTTGCGTTTGTAATTTCGATTTGCGCCAATGTGGACGCTTTTTTTGCTCTGTCGTTTGCCAACACCTTCACGGCTGGTTCAATTGTGAGTTTTTTGGTGTTTGGGCCGATGATAGACATAAAAATGCTTGCGCTGTTAAAAACTACATTTAAGACAAATCTTCTGATTGTTATTTCTGTATTATCATTGTTATTAAGCTTTATAGCAGGCCTGGTGGTAGCGTATGGATTTTAAACGTTTAGACATCCAAAGCACCCTACTCTATGTAGCGACAGCATATGTGCTGTATCTTGGGTTTAATGACCAGCTGCGGTTATATATTCACCCTCGGTATATAGGTTTTACAGTGGCCCTGTCGTTAGCTGCGCTTGTTGTATTGCTGTCAAACGCTGCTCGTTCGCATGCCCATGCTCATTCTGGTTTCGACAAAGCAACTATATTTTTAGTCATCATTTTAGGATCAGCCGTTATTTTTCCATCGCAGTCCCTTACGTCTGCAACAGTTAGCCAGCGCTCTGTTGGAAGCGGCAGCGCTGTTACTACGCCAACTGACGCCCCGTTACAAAGTTTATTTGCCGGGTCGTCTAAAGGCTTGAAAATCAACGACTGGTCACGGCTATTAAGCTCAACGCAAGATCCTGCGTACTATGTGAACAAACCTGCCTCTATCAGCGGTTTTGTCTATGATGCCAATATCGACAGCGATACTGTTTGGCTGGCACGTTTCGTGCTGACATGCTGCGCTGTTGACGCCCAGCCGGTTGGCGTCCCGGTTCGAATTGAAAACTGGCAAAATAATTATTCTGAAGATCAATGGCTTGAAGTTGAAGGCCAATTTGAACATATCCAAACCACGGATGGTCTGCAAATGGTGCTCGTCCCAGAATCAGTTCAGCAGATAGAAGAACCGTCGGATCCGTATGCAAACTAGGACTAGGTTTAAAACTACTTTTGCCGCTACGGTCATTATGAGTTTGCTCATAATTGCAGTATTGGCAACGCTGTTGTTTGTTAAGGGGCCACGAGTGCGGTTCGTTCAGTTTGAGACTGATCCAGCGGCACACTCTTTGCTTCTTGGATCAACAATTACCGTCCATTTCGATCGCCCGTTGCAAGATAACGACTACCTCGATCAAATCACGTTTTCGCCCGATCTTGAATTTACAGCCACTACAAGTGGTCAAAAGATAAACATTACCCTACAGCAAAACCCGCAAGCAGCCACTACTTACTCACTTAAAATTGGCGATCAGATTTTTGATACAACCGATCGAACCATGAAGTCTGTCGAAACCTATGAATTTACGACCAGCCAACCCCGCTACATGTACTTAGAGCGAAACTACGGCTTTGACTTTTCGGATGATACTGACAACTTTACCGACAAACCCGATGTTATAAAATTGGCCCAACCTGGTCTTGAGACACAGAATGTATTTGAGGCCGAACAAATCTCGATGTTTGACGCTAATAGTGACTATGCTGTCGTAGCGATGGTTGGTGAGGAATTTGATAATTTAGTTACTATAAATTTACAGACCGGTGAAAAACGTGTCGAAGATACGCGGTTTAGCGGCCGAGTAGACAACCTCGCCATAGGTCCACGCAGTAATCATGCATTGTTTACCGTTACGCCTGACTCTGATCGTGTTAGTTCTGCATACTATGCCGCAACCGCTCATACGTTATTTTCGATAGATCTTGAAGACGGCACGGTAACACCACTGTCGCAGCAAGATGGCCGAGCAATCCAAGCCTATAGCGTTCATATGGGTATGTTTGGCCAGGTTGCACTGGTTCAGACCATCGAGCAGTCTTTTTATGCGGTGAGTGTATATGGCGAATACGACCCGGTTGTAATTGGGTCGTATGCAAATAGCTTTGGATTTAGCGATAAAGACAGTGCAATTTTATTTAACACACCAACTAACGAACTGGTAGTCTACGACGTCGCTAGTAGTGATCTCGAGCCAATACAGTCAAATTTCAGTGGTTATTTTTCTGACATTGTGAGCGGTTTGAACGCTCGCTATGTTTCGTCGTCTACCTATGCTGATGGTATTTCTCGTTATTTTATTGATAGGATTGAGGACGATGGAGCTGTTAATTTGTTGTGGTCAAATCAATCACAAGAAAAATTACTTCGGGGGTTTTCAGTTAGTTACGACGAAAGCATCCTCGCTTTGCATGTCAACCCTGGCGGCTGTCAGTTCGATAAAGTCCTTCCCAACCCAGAGTGTCAATTAGCAAAAACCCAGTTATATGATATTGATCAGAGTAAAATAATTGATGAATTTACAGGCTTTGATTTGGTGTGGTTGCCGTAAGGGCGTACTTAAGATTGCAGTAGAAGCTATTATTGCAACAAATTTGCATTAGGTTTATTTGCCGCTCTAGTATTACATCATAAGCAAGAAAGGTGGTAGCAATGTCCTCATTAGTTCAAGTCGTATTCTTTTCGTTAATCGGTGGTGTTTTTTCGTTGATCGGTGGTTTTTTACTCCTTGCCAACAAGAAACGCGCCAATACCCTTGCAATGTATGCCACACCGTTCGCGGCTGGTGCCTTGTTGTCAGCAGCCTTTGTAGACCTACTATCTGAAGCATCACACAGCGGCAATATTGAAGTAGCTCTGCAATTTGCACTGGTTGGAATGTTGCTATTTTTTGTTTTAGAGCGGTTTTTGCGTTGGTTTCACCACCACCATGAAGGCGATGAACATGACACCGACCCAGATGTACCTCTGATTATTATTGGTGATACGCTTCACAATTTTATTGATGGTATAGCGATCGCGGCTGGTTTTTTGGTCGATCCATCAACTGGAATTGTCGTAACCATGGCTGTAGCGGCACATGAAATTCCTCAAGAAATTGGCGACTTTGGTTTACTTATATCAAAAGGGTTAAGTCGTACAAAGGTTTTGCTTGTGAATATCTTCAGTGCACTGGCTACAACCGTCGCTGCAATAATTTTCTTTCAGCTTGGACAAGGCGTTGATATTCGGCTCGACATTGTACTTGGTCTTGTAGCGGGATTCTTTATCTATATTGCTGCCAGTGACATATTCCCAACTATTCAACACCAAAAGCTTAATAAACTTGCAACCACTCAAGCACTTATTGTTATTCTTGGAGCCCTGACTGTGTCGATGGTTACGACTGTCCTGCATCAGTATATCGACCAAGGCCAGAATCATGATCACACAAGTGAAGATCATGATCACGCCGACCACGACGAATTAAACGATGACCACTCTGACGAACATCATGATGATGACGAGCACAGCGACGAACAGCATTCTGACCACGAGATCTAAAATATATTTCCGGAGACTATTCGGTGACGATGTATTCAACTTGATTTGAGTAGTCTGTGCAGCCGCCATCTACGTCAGACGCAGTATATTTACAGACTTTTACATAGTAGCTGCCGGCTGGTTTGTCGGGTAGCGTATAGCTGGTTGTGCCAGCGCCAAGATACTGAATACTGTTCGCTGGGTAGCTTGGGTTACCCGATGTATTAAGAACGACCTTGAAGCCATGAGGCGCTGTTCCAGTAAATGTCCAGTTTAGTGTAGCGTCAGTAATAGAAAGACTTACCGTGCCGTTTTTTACTGCTTCGACTGGGTTGTCTGGTGCTTGGACTTGAATGGTGTTGCTGTAGGTGTCGCATGACCCAGAGGCTGCTCTATAGATACAAACTCTAAAATAGTAGGTTTTGCCGTCTTTAACATTAATTACAGAACTTCGGGACGACCCTCCGCTAACATATACGGAAGTATTTTCTTTGTAGGTAGGTGTGCTGTCTGAATGTGCTCGTACTACCTTAAAGCCGTCAGTGGACTGCGTGTTTGATAAGACCCAATTTAGTTTTACGCCATCGTCGGTTGCAGTGCCGCTTAGACTAATGCTGGCTGGTGCAGCTGGCGTTGAAGATGACGATGAGTCGTTTGTTGGTTCTGTTTCAGGCTCCTCTTTTGTAACTTCTTTTTCGAGCACACCAAGGGCTGACTTAAAGTCTTCATTTTCACTATCTTTCTGTTTATTCCACTGGACAAACTCATCTTCGCCGAGCTTGGCTAAGTCAATTGCATTAGCCTGTTTGCTTTGAGTGTCGTAGGTATTGCCCTCTTCGACTTCGGTGTCCTGCGAGTCAACTTTAACGGTGCTTTCGTAAACCTCTACGGTGTCTTTAGTTTCATCGGTCGCAGTTTTGTAGGCTGTTCCAAGCGCTTCGAATCGTTCCCTGTCGGTAGCGACTGCATATGTTCTGTTTTGGCTTTTTACAACTCGAGAATACACCTGTCCATCTTCGAGCAGTACATTTGTCTGGTCGCTGTCGATTGTTTCGAGTTGAACAGTAGTATTGGCATCAAGTCGGAGCGCACTCCCATCGTCAAATAGAACAACTGCTCTTGATTCGTTTAGTGTACGAACGAAATAGCTTTCTGGAACTGTTTCGCCGCCCGCTGCGTCTTTCCAGGCTTCGGCGTCGGCGCTATATTGCACGGTGCCCTCAACCAGTCCTAGTGCAGAGGCGAGTTGTTGCGGTGCGTCGTCAGTTGTTTCGGACTGAGCCTGCTGTGGCGTGGTGCTGGACTGAGTGCTTAGCGTGTATATTCCGCCCACAACAACTAGAACAATACTTGCTACCCCACCAATAATCATTTTTTTGTTATAGTTGCGTTTTCGTTTAAGGTTTACTTTGAATTTTTTTGATGTCACATCAGTTGGTTTGTTTTTTTCGTCCATGGTTACATGCCTTTTTATTATCGTTACTGGCAATTTTAACATAAGCTATACATATAACTTTTTTAGCTAAGCATGAAAGGACGACGCGCATGTCGCAATCTTCAAAAAAACAATGGTTTAAACGTAAACGCTACGGCTATGGCTGGGTGCCGGTAACGATTGAAGGTTGGTTGACTGTATTGGCTGCGGTTGTGTTTATAGTTGTTTGTTCTGTCGTTATCTTAAAAGATGTACCTGAGAACACCTTTACCGCAGAAGTGGCTGCCTTTCTGGGAATAGTAGCGTTGACGGTTGCAGTACTTTTTTATGTAGCTAAACAACATGGGCCTCAACCAAAATGGCGTTGGGGTACAAAGCAAACAGACAACCCTGATGAAGACTACTAGATTGACGAGTGCGGCCTGAAAGTGAAATACTAAGCTTATGGCAAAAAACACTAAAACCCGTAAAGTCGTGTATGTAGATATATCAGCACGAACTATTTTTAAATTGCTGGGAATCGCGGCAATCATAGTAATGAGCATTCTGTTTGTCTATCAAACACTCAGTGCATTGACGCTCATTGTCGTGTCGTTTTTCTTAGCTCTAGCTCTTAACCCTCCTGTTAGCATGGTTGCTGCAAAACTACCAAGTGGCAGTAGAGGTACTGCAACGGCGCTTTCTTATTCTGTCGTACTATTTTTAATCGGAGTTATTGCCTACTTCACTGTGCCGCCACTTATTAGCCAAACTCAAGATTTTGTAAGTGATTTACCAGAATACATACAAGACATCCGCACCGGTGACGGATTTATTTCCGAAACGATTCGTCGCTATGAGCTAGAAGATAAATTACTAGAAGTTCAGCAAAACTTAAGTACCGAAAACCTAACCAATGCCGGCGGGCCAGTATTAGACTTCTTCCAGCGGTTGTCAGGGAGTGCGATTGCCTTGTTTACCATTTTAGTACTTACCTTCTTTATGCTTGTTGAAGGTCCTAAATGGATCGAGAGATTTTGGGCGATTCATCCTCGCGAACATCGCTCGCATCGACAACATATTGCCCAAAAAATGTACGCAGTTGTGGTTGGGTATGTGAATGGACAGCTTCTAGTCGCCTTTATTGCGGCCATGTCCGCACTGGTTATGATGACTATTCTTAAGCTATTTGGCATCGATATACCGTTTATTATTCCGATGTCAGCCATAGTTGGTCTATTTGGGCTCATCCCGCTAATTGGCGCAACGCTTGGAGCGGTTTTGGTTGTGGCTGTAGCACTGTTCGAATCAGTGGCTGCCGCAGTAATAATGGCTATATTCTTCTTGATTTACCAACAGGTCGAAAACAATGCTATTCAACCGATAATACAAGCCAAGTCAGTTGAGCTATCGCCGCTAGCTATTTTAGTAGCAGCAATTCTTGGGGTTTCTGTGGCTGGGTTACTAGGTGCTATCTTTGCGATACCTGTCGCTGCCTGGATTCGAATTTTACTACTTGATTACTTGCAAAACCACCGCGCACAAACGTAGGCAAGGAAAATATGAAGCCCCTTGTAGACTTTGCTACGTTTAGTGCCCTGGATATACGCGTTGGCACAATTATTGCGTGCAGGCCATTCGAGCGAGCTCATAAACCCGCTTATCGTCTATCAATAGACTTCGGTGAACAATTAGGCACATTACACACCAGCGCGCAGCTTACGCACCGCTATGCCGTGGGCGAATTGAAGAATAAAAAAGTTGTGGCAGTTGTTAATTTCCCCGAAAAAGATATTGCTGGTTTCAAGAGTCAATGTCTAGTGCTTGGTGCAATTGGTGAAGACGGCGATGTTAGTCTGCTAGCGGCCGATGAACCTATAGAAAATGGTCAAATCATAGGTTAAAGGATTCTGCTCCACATAATTCCGCTTGGACTATCACTCAGCTTAATGCCGTGTTCATTGGCCAGCTTGGATCGTATCTCGTCAGATTGGTCGTAGTTTTTCTGTTTTTTGGCCGATGCGTAGGCATCAACGAGCTCTTTTTCTTCGGGTTCAATGTCGATTACCCCAAGAAAGTCGAGCCCAAGCAGCTGGTCAATTTGTTTAAGTTGTTTCTTCACTTCTTTAAGCGCAGAATCAGTAACAGATGATTCTTGAATGTGCTTTAAAAACTCTTCGAGCGACACTAAGGCTTGTGGTGTGTCGAGGTCGTTATTTAAATGCTCGACCAACTCGTCTAACTTAACCGACTGCTGCGATAGGTCATAGCTTGGCTGAGAGTTCGGCTGATATATACGTTCAATTGTTTGATAGAACCTGTTCAAGCGTCGGCTGGCGGCGCTTAGGCTGTCCCAGCTAAAGTTAGCTTGGGTTCGGTAATGCGATTCTAGATAGAGCAGACGTAGGTCGAGCGGGTCATAGCCTTTTTCAATGATGTCGGTCAAGGTATAGACATTCCCTTTTGATTTCGCCATTTTTTCACCATCAACTGTAATGAATTCGTTGTGCATCCATATTTTTGCAAACTCGACGCCAAAAGCACTCTCACTCTGAGCGATTTCATTGGTGTGGTGGACGGGGATGTGGTCAATTCCACCTGTGTGTATGGTGATAGACTCGCCAAGGGTAGCTGCGGCAATAGCCGAACATTCAACGTGCCAACCAGGGAACCCTACGCCCCACGGGCTTTCCCATTCCATGTCTCGTTGGTGGTTTTTTGGAGAAAACTTCCATAACGCAAAGTCAGTTGGCTGCCTTTTTTGGTCATTTTTTTGTACCCGAGCCCCCTCTTTGAGGTTTTTTATATCTAAACGAGCTAACTTACCGTAATCAGTCAATTTTGACGTATCAAAATAAACACCATCGTCTATGACGTAGGTGTAGCCTTTGTCTTCTAGGTTTTGAACAAGGCCAATTTGTTGCTGGATGTATTCTGTTGCCCGAGCTAAGTGTTCGGGAGCTATTATGTTTAAGTCGTGTGCTCCGTCCTTGAATTCTTCAATATAATGGTCGGCCACGTCCCATGCGGTTTTTCGTTGCGCTGTGGCGGTTTTTTGCAGTTTATCTTCACCTTCGTCGCCATCGCCAACCAAGTGTCCTACATCAGTTAAATTCATAGTTTGTACTACATCAACAAAATTAAAATCTAACACTCGTCGCAGAGTATCGTCGAAGACAAACTTTCGCCAATTGCCAATATGTGGACTTAAATAAACGGTCGGGCCACAGGCATAAATAGAAATTGGTCGAGCATCTGGAATTGGCTCTTTTTTTCTGGTCATAGTGTTGTAGACCTGCATCATGCTTGCTCCGATAGGTCATAGAATTGCTTTAGAACCTCTTTTTTAAGTTCAGCTAAGTCGGTTCTTTTAACTTTAAAGCCTGCTGCAAATGGGTGCCCACCTCCACCAAAATGCTCAGCTAAACGATTGCAAAACGGAGCATCATTTATTTCGCGTAGTTTTGCTGTTATACGGTCTTCGTAAACCTTGAAGGCAATCGCCATGCGAATACCTTCAACTGGCCGGAGCTCTTCCATAAAAAGTGCGGCCGGGTTGTACAAGTCGCTGTGCTCTTTAATTTCTTCTAATGGAATGTCCACAGTTGCAAGTTGATTGTCAAAATGAAACTCTACTCTACTCATTAAGGCTTGTTTATATTTAAATATTGAAAAAGGTTTTTTACCGAGCTCTCGCCGTCGTTCATCGAGCTGGCCGAGATTAATATTGTGATCAATCACTAATGAAGAGAATGTCGCAATGGTAGAGTTTGTAGTTCCGTGGCTGGTTAAGCCAAGGGTGTCGCCGAGTATGGAGTAAATCATCGCTTTGGCTGCATTTTCTGGGATTTCCCATTCGAGTTCCTGAGTGCACTCGTATAATAATTCGCTTGTAGCAGCTTTTGTTGGGTCATTAAAGATAGTCGCATTTTGTATGGTTGCTTCACTCTTGTGGTGGTCAAAAATAACCGTTGGTGTGGTGGTTATGTCAAATAATTGCATGGTTTTTTCTACCAACGACTCAGCGCTGGTATCGACAATGATTACTAAGTCACTCTTGGTATCGAATTCTGCCGAAACCTGCTCCCAGCCGTTTATGTATCGTAAGTATTTAGGAATATCGACTGCGCAGTGTTGGTGGACAGTTTTACCGAGTTTTTGCAGTATTTCACCAAGTGCAATGGCAGAACCGAGGCTGTCAGCGTCTGGGTTTTCGGCTTGAACAACAGTGATTGTACTTGATTGCTCGACTAAGGTTTTAAAAGCGCTGTAATTCATAGCGTTATATATTAAGTTTCTGTCTATGTTCAAGGGCACGGGCTAACGTTTGGTTGTCAGTGTATTCGATATCAACGCCAACCGGGATTCCACGAGCCAATCGAGTTACGTCAACTGCGTTATTGTCAATGTGCTGCTGAATGTACAGAGCGGTAGATTCGCCTTCGACACTGGCATTAGTAGCTAAGATTACTTCGGTGACAGAGTCGTCTTTAATGCGCTGCAAGAGCTGACTAATAGTTAGATTCTCGGGCTGAATACCATCTAGCGGTGATACAAGTCCACCAAGAACATGATATGTCCCTTTGAACTGGTCGGTTTTTTCAATGGCGATCGCGTCAAGTGGGTCAGCAACCACTAGCACTTGGGTTTTATCGCGGTGATTGTCGAGATAATGCTCAGAAACATCTTGGCCTGGTTCTACAAACACAAAGGTTTTTTGGCAAAACGCCACACCGTTGTGCAGGTTTTTTAGAGCATCAGCTAATTTAGAGCTCACACCGGGTTCTTTAGACAATAAGGCGAGAGCATAGCGCTCTGCACTACGCGAACCAACACCAGGAAGCGATTTAAGTTCATCAATAAGGGTGTTTAGAGCCTTTGGCAGCATAGTTGACTACGTTACTACAGCCCTAAATTACCAAGTCCTCCACCGCCTAAGAATGGTTTCATTTTCTCAGCAGCTTCGGCTTGTGAATTTTTTATAGCATCTCGAAAGGCGTCTTTAAGCCAGTCTTCTAGTTCGCCAATATTTTCTATATCAACTTTTTCTGGATCGATTTCTACATTTTTTACTTTTTGTTCGCCAGTCATTTGAATTTTTACAGCGCCTTCACCAGCTTCAACTTCAACCACTGTTTTGGCGAGCTGTTTCTGTACTTTACGCATCTGCATAACCATTTTAGCTTGATCAAATTTACTCATTACTCCGCTCCTTCGTTGGATTACATCTGTGTTCTAAATAGTTATTGTACAGTAGTCAGAGGACTTAGACTACTAAAACTCAAGCGTGATGTCTTGGCTATACTGGCTTTGAGTTTCGCTAATTCTTCCCCAGAACAAAAAACTACGACTTACGTTTAAAAGCAGCAAAACCGCAATAACTATCCACACCATAGCAATGGCTGTGGTTTTTCCTGTTTTATTTCGAGGCAGTATTAAGTGCCAGCTGTCCCGTATGTAGCGAACCCCGCCAATAATAAAAATTATAGCTATAGGTAAGAAAGCGCCAATAAACTCGATGCTCACGCCGTGAATAACACCAACTACAACAGAGCCGATCAATAACGCACTCATAATTTTGTAACGGTTAGCTTTGAACTTCCGTCGCAGCAGCAGTACGCCTAGCAGCAGTAATGTAATTTCGGCAAAGGACAATAGCCCCCACTGAGTGGGCATAGTAAGTGGATTATTGGCTCCAATAGCTACGAACCGTCCAATTTGCTCTACGTTTGATAGTAGTGAGTCGGTGGTTATTTCTGACCACGGCCACAATTGCGGGTAGCTCCGGACAAGGAAAATCATAAACGGTAATGCCAACAAGAACATTACAATAACCGATACACGATGTCCTGTGTTTAGTTGGATCTTAGTGAGTTTCGTGACACGCAGTAACGCCAAAGCAAGAATACATATAAAAATCCAGCCATATACTCCAGCATAGAGTGCCAGGAGCATGCTTAAAACAACCAATACAATTGCTTGGCTTCGGCCTCGACTTAACTGGGTGACGCCTATTAAACCAAGACACAGCACAATTACTAGATAGCCAAGTGATGCTTGAATTGACGTAGCAGCTAGTAAAAAGCCAATATTGGTTGCAAGTAAGGTAGTGCCAATCAACGCGTCTTTGGTGCCAAACCATAGTTTAAGTAGTATAAAGAAACTAAAAATACCGCCCATCGACAACAGTACTGGTATAAATCGAGCAACGGACCCTGAACCTAATAGCTCCACGGTGTTTAATTGCAAAAGCCAATACGGTAAATCAATAACCGACATTGGCACATGCATAAGGTCAAAACCGAAAGTGTTTTGGTACGACTGCTGAAACTGCGATGCTTCAAGCTTTGTGAATAAGACAGGCATCATACTGGTAAACCAAACCAGTAACGCGCTCAGAACGGCTAAAAAACTAAACGACTTTACGCCACTGCCGACGTCGTTTTCTAAAATAATTAATTTTTCTTTTTTATTGTTCATAGTTCTGCAGGAATTTCTACTGATTCATGTCTTCGATCAAGGTTTCTAAATGCCAACTGTTCTGGGTGGAAGAACAATTCTACTTTACCAGTTGGACCATTTCTGTGCTTTCCGATAATTAGGTCTGTAATATGGCGACGTTCTGTTTCTTCATTATAATAATCTTCGCGGTATACAAACATAACAAGGTCGGCATCCTGCTCGATCGAGCCTGACTCACGCAGGTCGGATAATTGAGGAATTTGAGGGCTTCGTTGCTCTACAGTACGAGACAGCTGACTCAAGGCAATCACCGGCACATTTAGCTCCCTGGCTAAGGCTTTAATGCCCCGAGATATTTCTGAAATTTCTTGCACACGGTTACCGTCACTTTTTGTTGAACCACTCATTAATTGTAAGTAGTCGATAATAATTAAACCAAGGTTATGCTTGTGCTGTTCGCGTCGAGCTTTGGTGCGCATTTCTAAGGCGCTGATGCCCGGCGTATCATCTATAAATATAGGAGCTTCACTTAAGCTACCCATGGCTTCGCCAAGTTTTTGAAAATCTGCATCGGTTAAACGTCCGGTACGGAGGTTCCAGGCGTCAATACCTGACTCTGCAGACAGCATTCTGTCAACAAGCTGTTCTTTACTCATTTCCAGACTGAAAATAAGAACAGGTTGGCGTTCTTTGGTAGCAACATGCTGGGCAATGTTTAGCGCCAGTGTTGTTTTACCCATCGCAGGTCGAGCCGCCAAGACGATCATGTCGGATCGCTGCAGCCCAGCTAATTTATTGTCTAGGTCGTTAAAGCCGGTAGCGATTCCTCGTAACCCACCCTTGTTTTTGTGAAGTTCATCCAGTCGCTCAAAACTACCGTCAAGGATTTCTTCAATTGATGAAATGTCTTGACGAATATTTTGTTGGCTAACTTTAAACAGACGCTCTTCAGCTTGGCTTAGTAGCTCACCTGTTTCAGCTGACTCGTCGTAGCCTAAATTAATTATGTCGCTCGATGCCTGTATGAGCCGACGTAATGTTCCCTTTTTATGAACTATTTCAGCATAATGCGGCGCATGAGTCGCTGTCGGTACGCCGTTGACCAGATCTGTTAAATAAGCACTTCCGCCAATTATTTCTAATTGCTCGATTTCTTTCAGTCGATTAGAAATAGTTAAAACGTCGATAGGACGACGTTTTTCATATAAATCTAGAATTGTTTCGTAAATTGTTTGATGTCGCTGCTCATAGAAATCTTCGGCTACCAGAACATCGCCAATGCGCACTAACGTATCACTATCAAGTAGGATTGAGCCGATTAAACTCTTTTCGGCTTCAATATTTTGTGGTGGAATTTTTGGATCTGCCATACTCTATGCCCCTAATTCTATAACATCGCCACCAAGTATATCAGTTACTTTCTTTAAGGAAGCTGGTCTGTCTTCCTTTTGGCTTGTTTTTTGCGACGGTATTTTTTTGTCTGCCAGTACTGTTTCGTATGGTACTAAGCCTCCGAACACCTCTGTTAGCACCGCTTCAAAATCCTTGGACACCGAACTTTGACGGACTTTTTTTAGATGAAGCGGAAATCGAAACGCCAAAACAAGAATATTGTCTTGCATTGAAGCCGTAGACTGCCGCAGAGAGCTAAATAAGCTGTGACTTTTATTTCGTGCTTTTTCAATAACTCTCGGCCAGTCAGTTGCAAGGTCGATATCGTAGGACTCTAGAGGTTGGCTGGGTAATGTTTTAGATTTGGCTGCTTGGGTTGAGGGTTCTGGCTGGTCGCCAGCTGGCTTTGGTTTTGTCGTCGGTGGTGTCTTAGTTTTTGAGCGAACTATAGATGGTGCTGGTTTTGTAGGCTGCGGTGAGGGGCGTGGTTGCTGTGACACTGCTGGAGCACTGCGTACTGGGGTGTCAATTGTAAGATTAACCATGGCTAGTTCTAAGGCGATTTCTGGACTATGGCTAATTTGCACCTTCATCATTGCATCAACAGCCGCCGGGTTAACACTAGCTGGCTGAGAGCGCATTTGCTGGCGCCAATATTGAATCAACTGAGCCGCGACTGATTGCGCTGTTGTGCCTTGCTCATAAAAATCCTCAAGCACGCTAAAGGCGGCATGAGTATCGTTAGCCTCAATGGCATCAACCAACTGCTGAATAGACTCTACGGCTAATAAACCAAGCATGTCTAAAATACTCTGTTTGTTGATGTTTTTGCCGCTGGAGTGAGCAGCTTGATCAAGCAGAGACAGAATATCCCTAAAACTGCCTTTACCTTGCTCCGCAACGATCTGGGCTGCTTCTGAATCTATTGTAATATCCTCTTGTTTAGCTACGGCATGAATGTGCTCTATAGCCTCTTTGGTGTTAATTGGCTTAAAGCTGTGTCGTTGAGTTCGAGAAATAATTGTAGCTGGTAATTTATGCGCCTCGGTAGTAGCTAAAATAAATACTGCATGCGCTGGTGGCTCTTCTAGTGTTTTAAGCAACGCGTTAAAGGCCTCTTTAGTGAGCATATGAACTTCGTCAATAATATAGACCTTGTATTTAAGCTGGCTTGGCGCAACGTGAATAGTTTCGCGCAGGTTCCTAATTTCTTCGATACGTCGGTTACTTGCTGCATCGATTTCGATGATATCTAAATATTGTGTGCCTTCGTCCTGGAATTCGATATCGTTAATGGCATGAGCAAAAATTCGGGCAGTGGAGGTTTTTCCGACACCATGCGGACCGGTGAACAAATAAGCATGCGAAATTGAACCCTTTTTAAGAGCGTTTTTAAGTGTTGTCGTAATGTGGTCTTGGCCAATTAGTTCGTCAAACGATTTTGAACGGTATTTGCGATACAGTGCAACAGGTTGCGACACGTGGAATCCCTCACTTGTTTAGTACATATCAGTATAACCGAAGTGTGGCTATGGGCAGGGTTTTAAATTCACTACAATAAAACACCTTAATGTGAATAACTGGGAAAACTTATACTAAAAAGATTAAATTGCAGCTTCGATTGCAGCCCAGTCAGCGTCTGTGTCGTCTTCTGGGACAATTACACTGATTTGGTCGCCTTTTTGTGCTCTAAAGTAGGTTACAGAGGCCATTAAGACGTGGTACATCTTACCATTTACATCAACAAAGTATTGACCGTCTTCCATAATAAGGGTGCCGATAATTGTTTTACGCGGTACTGGACCAATTTGCTTGTAGGTAAAGCCGCCGTCGTCACTGATGGTGAGTTTTAGAATATCGCCTTGGACTAATTTAGATTTAGACGCGTAGTTGGCTGGGACTGGATATTGTTTTCCGTCTGGACCCATCATGCTTTGACCGTCAAAGACACCTTCGATTACTTTTCCAGTTGGAGCTTCTTGAGGTACAACGACTTCATCGTCGCCCAATAAACTAATAAGCAGCTCTTTAGCGGCCGCCAAATTTGTCTCTGCCTCATCAATTAATTTTCGCAGGCGTTTAACCTGCTTATCTGCTAGTTCTGCCATGTTTGTTACATACCTATCGATTTTGTTTTAAATCTGATATTGGTTTAAACGTAACAGATTATATCAGAGTAGTCAATTATGCTGTGGATAAATCACACCCTTCGTTTGTCAAACCACATAGTTAGTATATAGTATACCTACACTGTACGAAGGAGAATTTATGGAAGCATACGAAAGAGAATTTATGGAAGCCCCAACTTATTCTGAGCTTGGAACAAGAAGAATACCGCCACCATGTGTCGGCAGTGTTGTCGATCAGTTAACCACCGAACCTAAGGATGGTGAGATTGACGAAATGGGTATTGAAGCTTTTGAACAAGCAATAGTGAGCGAGACTGATAGAAGTCTAACTTTCGAGTGTGCCGCAGGAAATTGTGCACTTGTCGGTGTCCTTAATAAAGAGCCGGATGGCGGCAAGAGCGTGGCTTATACAGGTGCCTGCGATAGAAACATAGACTTTAATAAATAAAAATCAAACACTAAAAAAGGGGCATGCAGCCCCTTTTTTAATATGTTTAGCAAGTCTTCTATGCTAATTCAACAGTAGCGCCAGCTTCTTCAAGCTTAGCTTTTGCTTCTTCAGCTTCTTCTTTGCTTACTTTTTCTTTAACGGCTTTAGGAGCGCCGTCAACGATAGCTTTTGCGTCAGCTAAGCCAAGACCAGTAATGTCTTTAACAGCCTTAATAACTGCAACTTTTTGACCGCCTGCTTCTTTAAGCATTACGTCGAATTCGCTCTTAGCGTCTTCAGCAGCTTCTTCACCGCCTGCAGCTGGTGCAGCAGCAACAGCCATTGGTGCAGCAGCGCTTACACCGAAGTGATCTTCAAGAACACTTACAAGTTCGCTTAGGTCGAGAACGCTTAGTTCTTCGATTTCTTTTACAAGTTTTTCAAACTTTTTTGGAATTTCTTTCTTTTCTTCAGCTGGTGCTGACTCAGTAGATTTGTCGTCTGCCATATTATTTCCTTATACTTTATTACTTTATGAACTTTTTACCTGAAATTCTTAAGAATTTCAGCCTTCTAATTGTTGTTTGCGTGCGTTAAGTACATAACCTAACGAACGAATATTGCCACTGAGCACTCCCACAAAACCGGTAAGCGGTGCAGCGATTGTGCCAACCACTTGTCCTCGCAAAATGTCTTTGCTCGGTAGTTTTGAAAGTGCAGTAATTTGACTTGCATCAAAGACTTCGCCGTCTGCATTAAAGCCCCCTACGAATTCTAATGCGTTGAATTCTTTCGCAAACTGAGCCAAAATTTGGGCCGGTGCTACTTCGTCTTCTACGCCAAATGCTATCGCAAGTTGACCTGTTAGCATTGAGTCGTCTACGTCTTTGAGGGTGTCATTCTTACTAAGGGCAAGTTTAACCAAACGGTTCTTTGCCACTGTAATCGTTACACCTTCAGCTTTTGCTCGTCTTCGCAGTTCTTGGAACTGCTTAACACCTAAACCTGAGTAGTCGACCAATACAGTCATCTTTGACTGTGCTAGTAAATCACTGATCTCAGCAACAATCTCTTCTTTTTTGATCCGAGATATTGCCATTAATCACCTCTTTGTTAATACTTTTTGCCTCAGAATTAAAAAAAACTTTGGCGCCTACTGCCAAAGAATCGAATCGTAAAACATTATGTTTCACTGCCTCGGTAGCTTCTTATATTCACTTATAGCGAACGCTACTGTCTTTGGAAGTAATCGTACATAACAATACATCGCTCTTGACTTTTAGTCAATATACTTCATATTCGAGTTCAATGAGTGAAATTAGGTGCAATTTTCAACCACCAGATACAAACGGTGAACTATTAGAATTTCATCGCTCTAGTAATGCCCGAGCCCAGCTGGCTAGTTTAGTTGATAGTATTGCTGAACATTATGATGCTAGCGAGCCAGAAAGCGCTACTGCAGACCACGAGATAGCTACTATTACTTCTATCGCTGAGGCCGTAGGGTCATGTGTCCGTTTTCAGCCGGACGTTATGCCGTGGGAACGTAAGCCTGAAGGAGACTGCTTTACATTTACATGGTTAATCGCCGATAGCCTTGATCGATGTGGGTTTGACTCACGAATTGTTTTTAGCAACGGGCATGCCTTTAACATGGTGCTTGGTGAAAACAATAGACACCACATAATCAACGGTGAAACAAAAGCAATGTGGCTGTTTGATGACGGGACGCCTAGCAGTGTTGCGTCGACAATGTTTGATTATGAGCACCTAGAGCAGCAAGGGCTGCGTGAAATGAACGATAGTCACGGTTTAACGGTAAACTTTAAAACATATGACGCAAAACAACACGCTATTCAGGCAAGTGGCGGTAAGCTCGACCTGCCGTATCTTGGTCACACGCTACCCTTTGCAACTCTCATGACGCCAACATATGGGCGACAGGCTTTGTTTACCTACCACTATTTCCATGAAGCGTTAGTAAGCGGCTATTTTCTAGAAGTAGCGGCAGCAATTGACGGGCTTACTGCTGCAAATCCATACCCTGAAACCAGGCAACGCCTTAATCCAGATCTAAAAAAATTCAGAACAAACGTAAAATTCTGGGCTCAATTACCAGGCATAGAAAATAGCGATTTGTTGCATACGATAACGCAATATGGTTGTGCTATGCCCGACACTAAAGGTATGCGGCAGTTTCTAGGAGACTGTATTCGTGATGTTGCTCAACAGCGTCAAGACGAGCAGCTTGTTGAACTCGCTAAATCGTATTACCACGCAGCTTATGTATCAGGAAAATATGATAAAACGCTGCAAGGAAAACTTAAAAAAGCCGAAAGAATTCAAGCTGCTATTGTAGCTGCTGCAACTTAAACTGGGTGTAGCGTTCGGCTGCCAAGCGAGTTAGCTCAGGGTCTTCGTCTTTATTGACGAATTTCATAGCTGCAGCAATATTTGGGTGAACTTCACTTAAGCGCTCGTGTAGCTGGTTAATTAATCGGCGGTAGCCTGGGTGGCCTTGTGGCGCACTGCGTAATTCGTGAAAATGAAACGCCTGACGAGCGTTGTACGTTATTTTCCAGCGCATTTTGTGCCCCATTAAGGTTGCGTATTGTGCCTCTTCATACATTCCAAGCGCTTGTAGTCGACTGTACAGCTCGTAGCTTAAGTCAAAACATTCCTCAAACAAATCACTCAAACCTGCTTCTTCTACCAGGTCAGGAATTTCATAGCCATAGCGCGGAGTAAGGAGTTGCCACTCAAGACCGTCGACAATTCGGTGGCGCTGTAGGTCGCGGAATATGCCGTAGTCGCAGACAATGTCCCAGGTATAGTGAATGTGCTCTAATGCTCGCCCTGGTTTGTGGCGACGATTGAGTCGCTCGCCAATGTACTCATTAAAAACAGCTACTTTTTTATCATACGACCATGAGTTTACTTCTTTCATGATCTCATCAAGGCTTAGGTTCGACTGTTCGTATAGCATATATGGCACAATATCGATTTCGTTTCGGTGGGACACATCAACGAGAGTTGATGCTGGATAATCATTACTATATGACGGCAACGACTCCTCTACGAGCTTTTTAAGATTGTTTCGCTTCGTAGCCATGTAGGCACTTGTGGCTCCGCCTCGATCGGGCTTGTCGGCTCGTTCAAAAAAGGTTGGCGCTACTTTTCTGACTTCGTCGAGTAGTTGATTTCCAACTGTTTGTGATTCTGTTAGTTCTTCGCTTCTGAGCCGCATAATTAACGCTTCTAATGCCTGACCGCTGGCAAAAATACCAACTGTAGCGGTTGTTGCTACTGGTAGAAGTGGCCGAGCAGCGTCACAGGCCTGAGCCCGAGTTGCACCTTTCCAGGCAACGTCACGTTCTGACTCTGGAGTTTCGTCATTACTGCGCACATAATCCGTTAATTTATGTACAATTTCCGAGTAACGATCAAATATTTGATCCATAGTTTGGGTGTAATGCTGCGCTGTTGTGGAGTCGAAATTATTTGGGGTGTAATACCGATAGTTGCCGTTTTTGTCTTTTTGATCAAAATAAATGTAGCGAGTAGATTGCTCTAAGTAGGCAGCTAAGCGGCCCCACTCCAGCTTTTTCGTCATTAGATTAGAGGCGTTTTCTACGACAACATGCATTCCAGTTAACTGCTGTACAGAATCATCGCCGTAGGCGGTAATCACTCGCTTAAGAAGATTTTCGTCTTTACCGGCTTTACCTGCAAATTCATCTAGCAAAGTAACTCGCATGTCGTCACCGCGCCGGCTTAAGCGAGCCATAGCAGCAGCCACGGTAATTGGTGACATCTCTCCAGTAAAGGCGTATACGTTGCCGGTGGTGTTGGTGACGGCTTTATCTAGGTAGTCTAGGCCAGCTTGGGTAATTTGGTAACGACCGTCTACTTTTTCGACAAGTTCACTGTCTTCAATTGGTTTTGAATTGCTTGGCTTGTTGATTGTCTGGCGCACCTCTTCCCATATGAGCTCAGAAACTTCAGCTACGGTGCCGGATGCATCAAGTACAGGAGCGCTCATTCGCTTTGCTTCTATTTTGTAGCCTTCTCGGACTGTATCGTGAAACTGTGAATTCATGTCCTCGAAGTAGTCAGTTACTCCACGTTCGTTTCTGCGATGTACAGCCACAGCAGGCTCTACATCTAATACTATGAATTTATCAGGTTTCTGAAGTTCAGTAGCAAAATCGCAAACCGCACGCACCTTTTCAATATCTAGTCCTTCACCATGACCTTGGTAGACAATAGTTGATAGATAACTCCTGTCTGCAATAACCCACTTACCACTGTTAAGTATTTGACTAATTTCTTGCACCACTTCTACTCTGGCTGCGTTAAAAGCAAGCACGTTTGCTTTAGTGCTACGCGGTGGGCCTTCTAAAATTAATTTTCGCATCTCCTGAGCAAAAGGAGTGCTTCCAGGTTCACGCATTACTACCGCGTCTATATTTGCTTGCTTTAAGTGTTCCACAAGTAACCTTGCCTGTGTCGTCTTGCCTACACCTTCCCCACCCTCAAGGACGATGTATTTACCTCTCACGCTCTATGATCCCTTCTTTAGTTTTTCTTCTACAGTTTGCCAAATTTGTTCGTGGACTTCTTCGACAGTTTGGTTTGCATTAATAATTGTTTCGCCATATGGAGTTTCTCGGTAGAGCTCACGAACTCTGGTAAAGAACTCGGCGCCACGCTTTTCCCAAGCGTCTAATTTGCGCCCACTAATTCGTTGCATGCCAATCTGCCAGTCTACGTCAAGAATAATATGCACGTTTGGTGCATTTGGGCCGCTTGGATCTGCTCCAATTACCTGTAAAACAGTATCTATAGTTTGTTTGTTCACTCCTGATGCACCTTGATAGGCATAAAAACTCGACAAGCCACGGTCGAAAATAGTTACAATTTCGTTTTGAGCATTAAATTTAGCCTGAGCAATATTTGCCGATAACAGGCCAGCCACTACTAGTAGGTCAGTTTCTGGTGGCCGTTCGATGTCGCTTAAATGAATTGGTCGAATCGCTTCACCGTAGCCACTGCCGCCAGGCGATCGCAAAACTTGTGCTGGATAGCCCGAATTTTCTAAACGGTTTCTAAGTAGTTCAACTTGCGTAGTTTTTCCTGCCCCGTCTAGTCCCTCAAGCTCAATAATCATGTTTAATCTGCCTTATTCCATGGTTGTGTTGTTGATTTTTTCGGTGAAACAACAACTTCTTGAGGCAGTTGTCTTTTATCAAGCCACGATTTTGGAAGCATTTGCTCTGGGTGCCATCGCTGCACAATATCTTCAAGCTCGGTGCCACTTTGGTACTTACCGCTAATTCCTCCACGGCCTAGGCCATAATTACCTTCAACGGGGCCAGTATGGTGAAATACGATTTGTGCTATGCGTTCACCGACAGGCAAAACGATACTTTCGTGCTGGTTTAGGTTATAAATTTCCATGGTTACACGGTTGATATAACCTGGGTCAATCCAACCGGCGTCAAAACAAACAGCTAGCCCGTTTCTACCCCAGCTTGATCGACTGCGCATTTCAGAAGCTCCTGGTGGTTTAATGCCTATAAATTCATGGGTATGGGCAAGAATACGCTCTTGTGGCTTAAGTACGATTATTGGGTGGTCAAGCGGGATATTGTTGAATGGTTTAAGGTTGTGTTTTTCAATCCACCGTTGGTGCGTAATTGCTTTATGCGGCCCGTCAAAATACCGTCGTACTTCATCGGCATCAAATGGGTTATAGACGGTGCGGGTTTCTAGTTTTTCGACTGTATAAAAGTACTCACCAAGCGTAACGTCGTAGCTGGCTTCGCTAACATTGTCGGGATTGTAGGGGTTAATAACAATATGGCCCTGTTGGTATGCCGAAACAATCTGAGTATTACTAAATACGCTGTCTGTACTATTCACGAAAGGTTCCCTCCTTATATCTGCCACCCTGATTGCATTCTAGTGTAACGTACTGACTTGGGTTGCGCTACAAGAGTATTTACAACATTAATTGCTATTAATTGGCAGACGTATCGATTCGATAATCGCATCAAAGCCAAACCAAGGCATAGCAATGACGACCCAGTTGCTAACGTTTATTGCGCTTAAAAAACTGCAAATAGAGCCTACTACCGCCTTGGTGGGCTATGGTTATAAAGTCGCCCATCATGTCGATAAAGTACCAAATAGCCAGTAAAACGCCGACCCACTTTAGAGTTGTGTTCTCAATTTCGTGTGCCACAAAGATTAATGCGATAGCAAAAAACAAGGCAAACACCGCAAAGCGAAAATACTCGACAGCTGTTTTTTGTTGGCGTGATTTTCTTCGTCTTAGAATATTTTTCATATTAAATCAGTATTTATCTTACCATGAGCGACAATCTAGTAATTAAAGTGCTATGATTTAGCAAATGTCACTGATTGTAATCACTGGTCCTATGAAAAGCGGCAAGAGCTTGGAGTTAATAGGCAGAATGAGCGCCTACACCTACACCACGCTAAAGGCCGTATTGATTCAACCCAACCTTAATGTGCGCGATGATGGCATAAAATCACGCCTTGGGCCTGAATTACCCGCTAGAAAAGTCGAAAGTCTAGGCCAAATTGATACAGAGCTAACAGACACCGACATAATTGGTATCGATGAGGCGTTTATGTTTGAAGCAAGTGATGTGAAGTACATTAAAAAGTGGCTACTGGCAGGCAAAACGGTAATGATCAGTACGCTCGATATTAGTGCTATGGGTAATACACCGGACTTTTATGCTGAGGTCCTAAAGCTCGGACCAGACGAAGTTGTGCAGCGCAGCGCTGTCTGTGAGCTTTGTAAAAACATGGGTGCCCAATTTACAGTCATTTTAAAAGATGGCAAGCCAGTTCGCACCGGCTTGCCAGACGTTGTGCCAGAAGACGGCACCTACCACTACAGTCCTGCTTGCAGAAACTGTTTCTTTAGCTAAGTTTGTTTTCGAGTGGTATCCCAGGGCCCATACTGGTGCTTAGGGTAATTGATTTTACGTAGTCACCCTTAATTGTGTTTGGTCGAGCGCCGTTAATTGCTTTAAATAGTGCTTGAATATTTTGAGTTAAGTCTGCGTCTTTAAAGCTAACTTTGCCTACTGCTAAGTGAATAATTCCATGTTTATCAACGCGGTATTCTACGCGGCCAGCTTTAGCTTCTTGAACAGCTTTAGCGACATTTTTTGTTACTGTACCGCTTTTCGGGTTTGGCATTAAGCCCTTCGGGCCAAGTGTTTTGGCATATTTTCCAAGTTTTGCCATTTGATCAGGAGTGGCTATTAGCACATCGAAGTTAATAGCACCTTTTTCAAGATCAGCCATAAGTGTTTGGTTATCAGCCATGTCTGCGCCAGCATCTTTAGCTGCTTTTAAGTCTTCGTCGCTTGCCAGTACAGCTACTCGCTGGGTCTTCCCTGTGCCATTTGGTAGTACGAGGCTTCCACGAATGTTTTGGTCAGCCTTTTTAGGATCAACATTCAGGCGAATGTGCAGTTCTACTGAAGCGTCAAATTTTACGGTCGAGGTTTCTTGAGCAAGTTTTACGCCGTCTTCAAGTGTATAGACTTTTGAGTTGTCAATTTTTTCAGCTGCTTGACGGTACTTTTTGCTTCGTCGCTCGATTAAAGGACGCACCTTTGGTTTAGGTCCTTTTTTAACTTCAGCTTCTTCGTCGGCTTCAGACTCTGCTTGGTCCAATTCACCTTGTTGACGAGCAATCTTTTCGGCTTTTTCTTCTGCTTCTTCAATGCCTTTTTTGCTTCGTTTTCCGGCCTTAGCGATCTTTTCTTCAGTTTCTTGAACTTCGGCAGCTAGTTCTGCGTCGTGTGGCTTGTCAGCTCCACGAGCAGTGTCTAGTGCTGCGTTTATTTCTGCAATTGTGTTTTTTGCTGTTACATCGAGGCCCATGTCTTGGGCTTCTGCTAATAGTTCGGCTTTCTTTGCCATGGTATAACTCCTTTAGTGGTGCTAGCGAGTGTTCGACTCTCCCACTGATTATTCTAAACTTTAATACGATACTACAATTTTGAACGTATGTTAAGAGGTGGAAGAGGTTATTTCCTGGATAACTTTTCCGAAAATTGTAAAGTCCTCTTGTCCTTCACGAGCTTTTAACCCTCCGTCATAATCAAATATGCTAGAAACAGGCTGTGTCCCGACTCCCCCGGTACCCGATGCAGTAACTGTGAATTCTTCCCCGTTTACAGCATTTATTTTCGCCACACTGGCTATAAATACTTTTTCATCCGACCCTGGTTCAGCGGCTACGAAAAATGCAATTTGTGGTGTGTTGCGTGTGGTTTTGCGTTGTTCTTTTAGGCGAGTAACGATAATAGCATGTGACATTGAACCACCGGAATCTCCATCGTTAAATATCGGAAAAGCGACACTGTCTTGGTGCTCAAGTTCGACAAATAAAGCATCGAGTCGTGTTGTAATTGCTTCAAGTTCGTGTTTTTTCTGCGATTCTTCGTACTGTTTCGTCAAGCCAGTCTGCAGATGGTCAGATAATTCTTGGAAGTCTCTTGGGTTCATTCTACTTACTTGTTTGCCTATTTTTCTACTTCAACACCCATAGATCGGGCTGTACCAGCTACAACTTTTTTAGCAGATTCAACTGTGTCGCAATTTAGGTCTTTCATTTTGCTTTCAGCAATTTTTGTCAGCTGTGCGTCAGTTAGTTTACCAACTTTGTCTTTTTGTGGTACGCCAGACCCTTTTTGAATACCAAGCTCTTTACGAATAAGTTCGTCTACTGGAATGCCGACTACTCTAAAGTCGAATGATCGATCTTCGTAAATTGTAACGTGCACAGTTACGTCACCTTGGCCGCGTAGATCTGCCGTTTGTTCGTTGAACGGGTTAATAAAGTCTTGTGTGTTAACACCGTATTGACCGAGCGTTGAACCTACCGGTGGTGCTGGTGTTGCTCCGCCTGCTGGTACCCGCATTTTTAAGTTTGCTGTTACTTTCTTGCCTTGTTTTGCCATTATTCTTGTCCTTCATTACTTTCGTTAGTGTTATCTCCGTTGATAGAGCTCAGCAGGAAATCAATGCCAATTGTAGCTGCCGCCAAAGCTAACGCCTTGCCGTCCTCATTGTTAGCTGCCGCCACAACTGCTCCAGTTGCGATCAAAATCTGTACAAATCGAGCCGATACGTTTCTAGCAACCGTTCTTTCTTCGTCGCTCCACTGCCTGAATTCGTTGCCAAGTGCTTGGCCGTATCGTGGAAACTCGTCCGGGTAATCGCTGAAGTTTATGGCCATGACTAGACTTTCTTTACCTGCAAGCCATCTAATTCAACCGGTGTTTCACGGCCGAACATATTTACGAGTACTTTTATTTTACCTTTAGTTTCGTCCAGCTCGCTAATTGCACCGTCAAAGCCTTTGAAAGGACCGTCGATAATGCTCACAACTTCGCCGACACTAAAGTCAATGCGGTGAGTTGGGTCAGAAATCCCCATTCGACGTTGGATTTTTTCCATTTCGTCGTCACTTACAGGGGTTGGGTCGTTCCCAGTTCCGACAAACCCAGTTACATTTGGCGTATTACGTACGACATACCAAGCGTCGTCGCTCATTTTCATTTGAACTAAAACGTAGCCTTGGAAGATTCGTTTCTCAACAACTCGTCTTTTGCCGTTTTTAATTTCGATCTGTTTTTCTTTAGGGACGATAACATCAAAAATTTTATCGGCCATGTCCAAAGATTCAGTTCGTTGCTTTATGCTCTCTGCTACTTTTTCTTCGTAGCCACTGTATGTGTGGATCGCAAACCAAAGCTTTTCATCTTTTTTTGCCATGATTATTTCTTTCTTCCTTAATTTAAAATTACTTTGTCAAAAACTTGGTCAAGACCATAGTCGATTACAGTAGTAAACAAGACAAACACTAGAGTAAAAACAACTACTGCTATTGTAAGTTTTGTACTTTCCTTGCGAGACGGCCACGTGACTTTAGAAAGCTCACGACGGGCACCTTTTAAGTAGTTGATGATCTTTTTCATCTCCATCCCCCGATCGTTTGTGTAAAAATACGATCAAAATAATAAAAGAGCCTAAATTGGCTCACTGCGTCAATACTAGCAAACCTAACAACTGTGGTCAATCTGTAATGATTCCTGTAGCATAAGGACTATGCTGAACCTGGTTTTGCTGGTTGTTGTGAACATTATATTTGTGCTGTTTTATCTTAGCCGACAACGACTTTTGCTATTGTCCATACCTATCATTTTTGCTGTAGTGATTGCGACAAATATTTCTTGGGTACTTCTACCGTTAGCGCTTATTATTTACTATAGTGTTCTGGCCGCTAATGCCTACTATCGACTGGGTAGTCCCCAATACGGTATGCAGTGGTTTGAGCAGCAGATACTTCTTGGTTTTGTGCTATATATTTCGTATTTTGATTTTAAAACCCAAACGCTACCGATTTTGACTATTACCTCAGTGCTGTTGTCGATTTATTGTGTGGTTAAAATTGGGTTAAGCCGGCACGTTAACCGCTTTAAACAGACGTATTCCGAAAGTTCATTGCCTAATCCCACCGTAAGTTTGGCTATTCCTGCACGGAACGAAGGCCAAAGCCTGACCAATACACTAAAAAGTGCTGTTACCTCTACCTACGAAAAACTTGAAGTGTTGGTACTTGACGACTGCTCGCACGACCGCACCCCAGAGATAATACGAGCATATGCAAATGACGGAGTACGATTTATTGAAGGACAGCCATTGCAAGAGGACTGGCTAGGGCGAAACTTTGCCTTGCATCAACTGTCCGTGGCTGCCAACGGGGAAATTTTTATTTTTGCAGACGTAGATGTGCACTTTTCTGAAGAAACCATATCGAACATTGTAGCTACCATGCAAAATAACAATGTTGATCTGGTGAGCGTACACCCCGGTTTTAGAAACACGTGGCAGTTAAGTAGCTTATTTAACACGCTACGTACGTACTGGAAGTCGCTATTATTTGCTACACCGATTCATGGTCAGTGTATTGCAGTCAAAAAAGATGCCCTTTTAGACGTCGGTGGCTTTGAGTCATTTAAGGACTCATTTTATTTTGAAGTTAAATTACTAGAGTCCATACAAAACTCATTAACGATAACTAATGGTAATCGTATTGGGCTTTCTGTCTATAAGTCGTTCAAGGCTCGAGTAGAAAAAGATATGCGTGGTCTTTTTCCGTTTTTAAACAAAAACTACACCGCTGCCTGCCTATTTAGTTGTGGTGCTCTACTTGCAGTCGGCTTGCCTATGGTGTTCCTGTTAAGCGACGCGTGGTTGCTTGCGACATTAGTATTAGCCACATACGGTGCTTCGGCATTTATTATTCATTTTAGTGAACTCGGATTATTTAGTGGCTTACTGGCAGCCGCCTTGTTTCCGTTTAAGGTAGTTTTTGAAGTTGTTTTGCTGGCAATCTCGGCAGCGCTTTACAGTAATCAATATGTTTTTTGGAAAGACAGAAACATCTGCCTACCAATGTACGAAGTTACACCAAAGTTGCCAAAGGTTTAGTCTTTAGCTACTGGAACATCAATATAGAAAAACGATCCTTTATCAATTTCTGATTCCGCGCCAATTTTTGCACTAATAAGTGCCGCTAATTTATGGGCAATGTAGAGCCCAAGCCCGGTACCAGAATGTTCACGTGTTCGAAAGTCTTCGGATCGATAAAATTTTTCAAAGACTTTTTTAAGGTCAGAGCTTGAAATACCTATACCGGTGTCACGGATACCAAGTCGAACGTATTTACGGCCTTTTGGAGCCGCCTCAATTGTTACAGTGCCTTTGTCGGTGTATTTAATAGCGTTGGTGATAAAGTCCTGCAGAATCTCTTTGAGGCGCTCTGTGTTGGTCATAATGTCAGGCGTAGACTTGGCAATTTTAATCTTAAGTTTAAGACCAGCGTCCTTGGCCTGTGTCTCATAGTTACTATGAAGTTCTTCAATGACCGTTGAGGTGTTTTCTTTTGTTAGCGTGGTATCGAGTCGACCTTGTTCGGCATGTGCTAGCAACGTAATATCGTTCACGAGACTCGCTAAAAATACTATGTTTTTATGAGCTTGTTCTAAGAAGTCATTTTTTTGCTTGAGCGTCTTAACACTTGGCAGTAGCGCGGTTGAAATATTGGCTTCGGTAATAGCTATAGGCGTACGCAGCTCATGGCTGACAATAGAAATAAATTCATCGCGTTGTTCTTCAATGGTTTTTTCTTTTGTGATGTCCCGAAGCAAAATAATATAGCCGGTTTGACCTTCTTCAGTAACAGAAACCCGCACCGGCGCTAAGTTTACAAATATGTTAAGAGTTTCTTTTAGATTGTTTTTGTATAAAACGTCATCGCGCTGAATAATTCTCCCAGTTTTTTGAGCTTCGGCGATTATGTTATAGGCTTTCTTTGTTTCTTTGTCTTTGAGCTTCAGATATTCTTGAAGATTTTTACCAGTTAGTGTTTCGTTTGTATTGAACAGAATTAGTGCAGCACCGTTGTAGAGCTGAATTTTTCCGTCTTGGTCAGTTGCAACCACGGCGTCAGCCATACTATTAATAAGCGAAACGATCCTATTGCGCTCTAAACTAGCTTCATTACTGAAATCTACTAACTTCCTGCGCTCTTTTTGGTCTTGTTTTGAATAGCCAACAATTGTGGCACCCAAGGCTCCCATTACAAAGACTCGCAGTATAAGGTTCGCCAGATCGTCGTAATTAACACTGCTTAGTTGGTAGAGCGGGGCCAGTGCATAGGCCGTGGTTATTGCAAAAAAACTAGTAATTAAACCAAGCCAACTTAGCCAATAACTACTCATAGCCACTAATAAAAATCCTATTAGCACTAACGAATTGCCAACTGGAATGTAGAAAATTATCAGCAAAGCAAACAAACTGTAGTTAAACACAGAAGTTGGCAGGCGGTGAGTTATAGACCTAAATCGTTCACTAAGTAGAGGCATAAATTCATACAAGAACGCAGCGCCGATAATTGCCCAAAACCAATTTGAATTACTATAAAGCTCGCCATTAATAAACAACAAACTTATAATCACGTAGATTGATATTTCAACAACACGTGTTACATAGTCTCTATGAATGTTCTCGTCGTAACTAGAGAACGTATATTCTTGCGGCATCTTGCTTATGATTTTAGCAGCTATTGGCAAGTTTTATAACGAAGAACTTATTTTCACTTATGAATATGGCTTCTCTTATTGGATTGAAAAGAACTTTCATGAGGTTGTAAAACAAAGCTTTAGAAAATAGTATATTGTTCAATACGTACACAAGCTTACTTGGATTTATGAAGTTTAATCAGCGAATAATGTATACCTAATTGTATCTTTATACAACAAGCGAGCGAGCTGTTCTTAGCAGGAAAATATCCCTAGAAACATAAAAACCCACCAAGGCCAAATTGCTGGAAACACTACGTAATAGTGTAAATATTAAAGCAGGCAATATAATCACATATAAAATGTAAACATATTTATTTGTTGTAGCTGTACTTTTCGATACTCGGTACATCATCTCGAAGACAGATGCAGCAAGTAAAAAGCAAAAGCCTCCGATTGGCAAAGCGATCTCTACATGAGCCGCTTCACTGCTGAAAATATGTAAGACTGCAAAAATGCCGAGCGATAATGAAGAGTAAAATAGGATTTTTGCAGTAAAACTACCCTGATTTGAGACAGTTCTACTATTAGTTGTAGTGCTAGACAAGGCAAGCCACAGCTCAAAGAGAGAAGTTAATATAATTATCAGTATGCTAAAAAATAATACAATGTCTTTGTCGGCAAAATAAACGCAAACAACTCCGAGGAATTGCAGTATATATAGTTTAAGGTATTTCATAATACTTACAGTATGGCAGGGGTACCAGGACTTGAACCCGGCCTTTGGGTTTTGGAGACCCACGTGCTAGCCACTGACACTATACCCCTATTAGGCTAGTAGTTAGTATCTGGTATTTGGTAATTAGTATCAAGTAAAAATAGGCGCTCCTAGCGAAACACCTACTACTAACTGCAGAATACGAGCTTTTTAGACTTCGTTTCGTCCTAGATTCTTCTTTGTTTCTTTGTACAGCACGTGCTTACGAGCTACTGGATCGTATTTCTTAAGCTCAATAGGCTCTTGTGTGTTCTGAGTGTTACGTTTTGTAACATAGGTACGATGCCCCGTCTCGGTGCTAACAAGTCCAAATAGTTTTCGTTTACCTTTTTTTGCCATTATATTCCTCTTTCGGTGTGTAACTTTAACAGATTAGGTTCACTTAATCAATCATTCTAGGCTTGCTTTGTATAAAACTAATTGATTGTCATGATGGATTAGAGTCATAGTTCTCTTTCTAACCTGCGGTAATAAGCGCGATCATAATAGATGTTTGCAATTTGTAGACAAAAACAACCAATATATATCGGAAGCATTATGGTCCCCACATTTGGATTTAATAATAGATCGAGGATAATATACATAAATCCGAAAAAGACGATGTGAGCTTCTATAGATTTATACTTTGCAATGCGCGTTCGTAAAGCTAAGTCTGACTGCTGTGTTAATTCTACTATCGCTTGGACGATTAGCATTGGAGTAATAATTAAAAAACGTAATATTTTCATGTTCAATCTTATGGAGCCGCGACCGGGATTTGAACCCGGGGCCCCTTCCTTACCATGGAAGTGCTCTACCCCTGAGCTATCGCGGCATGTTTATTGATTATAGATTAATAAATTAAAAAAGCCCACATGGGCTGCATGGTGCTGGGAGCAGGATTCGAACCTGCGAAGGCACTAGGCCGACAGATTTACAGTCTGTTGCGTTTGACCGCTTCGCTATCCCAGCATGGAGCCGCCTGTCGGATTCGAACCGACGACCCACGGTTTACAAAACCGTTGCTCTGACCAACTGAGCTAAGGCGGCAAAAAATACTTAAAACATCGTAGCAAAGGCTACAGAAAACTCCAAGTAATTACTGGACTTTTTTTGCCCGTTGTACGGTGTTTTTTCGGCCTTTGGGAACTATTAGTTTTTTTAGTTTGTCTTCTACTATCTTTACAGACTCATCATCACCCACTGCTTTATAAGCATCAATTAGTATTTTATAGGTTTGAGGATTCGGTTCTAACTCGGCAGCTTTTATAAGCTGTTCGATCACAAGCTTACCTTTTTCTTGTTTTTGGTACACCTTTGCCAAGGCGATATGGCGAGCTGCCATAGGTTCTAGCTCAATAGCTCGTTTAAATGCATTTATTGATTTATCATACTTCTCAATTTCGTAAAAAATTAAACCCAAATTGTGTAAGCTTGATGCTTTTGGCTCTAGGCTCGAAGCAATTTCAAAACACTCTACAGCGTCGTCATAGTTATGCTGACGTGCATACAAAATGCCCAGCCGGTTATAAGCCGGTGCATTTTTGTGATCAATCTTTAAAATAGTAAGTAAAGCTTTTTCTGCCGGCACAAATTTTCGGCTATTCATTGCTTTTTGCGCAACTGACCATAGCCGCTCTAAGCGTTGCTTAGTCTTTTTTTCTTCAGTTTTAGTTGGTAGATTGACATTTTTTGTGGCAATTAGGGCAATGGTGCCTGCACCAAAAACGATCGCAAGTTCAAACATTGCTACAAGTTTATCACGAGTTTAGACAATATTAACTTCGTATTAACATGTTTTTTATGATTATTTTGTAAATCCAAAAGCAACTCTACTCGTTGCTTCCATTGTTTAATCTTTTCCTTTGGCTGGTCAGACCTTATTGCGTGCTGTAATGCCGAACGCACTACTGTCATTAGTCCATTTAGTGTATTGGCTAAGCCTGCAGAGTCTTTTGCGAGGGGTTTAATTAATTCCAGCCGCTGTGATTGGCTAGATCTAAGTAGTTTTTTAGCAAGTTCGATAGAATCATCGCCTTGGTCTTCACGGAGCGATTCATAGGCTAGTCTGGGCTTACAGGACGTTTCATAATATAGCTTGGTAGCTTGTGGACGCTCAACACCAAGTTCACGTATAAGCCACTCTTCGAACTGGTCTTTCGAGGCTGTATAAAAATCGATTATCTGCGAACGCGAGCGTACTGTAGGCAGTAGACGATTTACATTCTGAGCCAGCAACATAGTATGCGTATTTGGTGGTGATTCTTCGAGCGTCTTTAAAAATGCATTCTGAGCTTCGGTGGTCATTTTCTCGGCTTCATTGATAATAATGTAGCGCTTTTTATTGCTGCTTAATTTAATAATTTTCTCAAGGTCTTTAATTTCACCTATACCAATACTTGGGTCGTCGGTGTCGACTAGTAACAGTCTTTCGAAATTCAATGATTCAATTTGTTGAGCTGACTCGTTCTCAAGAAATTTAATTACTTCAAGCGCTGCGTAACGTTTACCCAGCCCGTCACTACCGGCAAAAATCACCACTTGGGGCAGATTGCTTTGGATACTTGCTAAATTACTACGTGTTTTTGGATGAATAAAAATACTCATATCGTAAAGCTTTCCGGTATTTTACTTTCAAATGTTCTGTGGTCGCCGTGGTGGATCGCAATGCTTAGTTTATGCGCGTGCAGCAGAAGCCTATCCGACTCCTTACCGTATAGCCTATCCCCCACTATTGGGGCGTGTAAATGTTTTAAATGTACCCTCAATTGATGAGTTCGCCCAGTTTTTGGTAATAGACGAACCAAAGTCTTACCATTACGCGTTTGCATCACCCTGACAGTCGTCTGAGCTGGCTTACCATTTGGGTCAACCACGAACCTGCCCGGATTTTTAATGGACCGGCGAATTGCTGCGTCGATTAAAAAATCGTTGTCTTTAAACACACCTTCGCATACCGCAACATACTCTTTTTGGACGGTTCTATTTTGAAATTGTTTCTGCAAGTACGTTTTAGTGTCGTTGTTCTTCGCCAAAATCATAACCCCAGAGGTGTCTCTGTCTAGTCGGTGCACTACGCCTGGTCGGTTGGTATCGTCGCTCGGTAGTTTATCCCGAAACACATCTACTACAGTTTGTTCTGTATGTAAGCCGCCCTTGGAGTGAACAAGTACCCCCGCTGGCTTGTCGATAACCAATACATCCTCGTCCTCATAAATAATAGATATTTCTGGTGCAGATTCTTGTTTTTTTGGAATACTAAAGGTTATGACATCGCCAGCTTGTATTTCGTATTTGGCCTTTATAAGCTGCTCATTAACCATTACGTTGCCCGAGTCAATAAGTTTGCGCCAACTACTGCGCGACAGCTGTGACTGCTCTGCTGCTAGATAGGCATCTATTCTGAGTGGGGTCTGGTCGTCGCTTACAACTATTTTTGTCATTTGGAACGCAAACCAACAGCTTGCTGAACTCGGAGCAGTGTTGTATTTGCTTGTTTTTTTAGTGCAGCTTCGCTTTCTTCTAGTTTAGCTATTACAGTATCATCGCTGGTTGCAGCAAGATTACCTTGAAAGTCGGCCAAGAAGTGTTTTACTGCCTTCGCTACCGCTTGCTTAAGGTCGCCGTACCGTTCTTTACCAGTCCATTCAGTTGTTACGTCATATTGTGTTCTGTTTTCGAGTAAGGCAAGTATTTGCAGTAGGTTTGTAATACCCGGTTGTTTGTCCCAGTCGAAATTAATAACACCAATACTATCGGTCTCGGCGGACATAATTTTTTTAGCTGCTGCCTCCGGATCGTCGCTCAGTTTTATAGTTCCATTCGGATCTTCAACAGACTTACTCATTTTAGCGGTAGGGTTTCGTAAACTTCTAATGCGTACACCGTTATCTTGGTTATGAAATGCGTGTTGTTTTTTGACTTCATTAGGTACCGTAAAAACCCCATCCGGAAATTCGGCGCTGAACTTATTGTTGATTCTTTGGGCTATATCCCGAGTAAGTTCTAGGTGTTGAGTTTGATCGTCGCCTACAGGCACCCACTGCGCACCGTAAAGCAAAATGTCGGCTGCCATAAGTACTGGGTAGCCGAAAAGTCCAGCTGGAATATTAGTTATCTTGTCGCTTTTTTCTTTGAACTGCGTCATCCGAGATAGTTCACCAAAATATGCAAAGTTATTTAGGATCACGCATAGCTCACTATGAGCTGGTATAAAGCTTTGTCTATAAATAAATGTGTTCGGGTTAGTAATATCTAGCCCAGCAGCAACAAATACCTTTAAGTTGGCCATGGTCTGTGTGTAGAGGCTGCTGTAGTCAACCTCTGTAGTAAAGCTATGTAAGTCTGGCGCAAACATATTAATTTGGTGAGTATTGCCATATTTTTTTTGCAGCTCAAGCATTGGCAATATAGCACCAAGGTAATTGCCTAGGTGATATTCGGCATTAGTTCTTAAGCCGGTGAGGATTACTTCTCTGTTCATACTTACTTTAGTGTACCGCTTCTTGAAAGGTAAGACGAGGTTTTTTAAGAAGTTAACATCAAACCGACTTTTATAGACTGGATTGGAATATAATATATAGGATCATCTTCGTCACCATCTTCGCTTTTTACAATAATACAGACTGTTCTTTTAGTAGGGTTTTTTTGATCTGCTATACACACTAGATCAGTATTATAATTTAGTGTTGCCTCAAGAGGTATATTGTAGCTTCTACGCACCATGTTTTCTAAACTAACTAATCGATTACCTTCTATAAACAGTTCCATATGCTGGTCGTCAAATAGCGCAAGCTGAGTAAATTTGAGTATATCATCCATGTTTTTGTCTGATATCTCAGGTCTATCTTGTAGATATCGGGCTACTCTATGGAGCGTTTCTATTGGCGTTCTTCTTTCGTCATATAAAATGTCTAAATATTCTTCAGTGTCGATACCAGAATCTTCAAATTTCGAATGTAGGCTTACAAGTGTTTCTTGTTCATCCTCGAACTCAATAACACTATGAGTAACATCCCCTGTTACCGATACCATCGCTTGTATATAGTAGTGTGGCGATCGCAGAGTTTGATATGTTGGGTCTGAGATTTTATAGTGCAACTCAAGTGGGCCCTCTGAGGGCTTAAACAGCTCTACACCATTGAATATTCCTTCATGGAATGCCGGATCAATTTCTTGAACGCTAGGCGCCGTAAGATCACCCGAGGGAACAATGCATTTACCAATGATAATTGCATTCCTGCCAATAGCACCCGGAGAGATAGCCTCAATATCTCCATCAAGCATAGAAACCAACTCTTCTCTTGCATCTAAATCAAGATGAGACGTGTCTCTTACTATCTCTTGTACGGCTGGACTTTGCACATAATGACTAATGCGCTCAGAATCACGAAACGGTGGCAACATGTACGTAGAATAACAAAAAACCGCCTGTTTTTGGCGGTTATGCTTGTTAATTGATCAAATTGATTAACGCTTAGAGAATTGTTCTTTCTTACGTGCACCTTTAAGACCTGGCTTCTTACGCTCTTTCTCACGAGGATCACGCTTCAGTAGACCAGCTTTTTTCAAAGTACCACGTAGGTCGTCGTTCATTTCGGCCATAGCTTTTGAAATTGCCAATGTACAGGCATCAACTTGCCCACTTATTCCACCGCCAGTTACACGCAGGCTTACGTCGTATTTACCTGACAGCTCTAAAATCTCAAAAGGACGCTGTAGTTCCCACTGTAGTCGTTCGCTCTTATCAAGATAGTCTTCGGCTGGTAAATCGTTGATTGTGATTTTTCCTTTGCCAGAAGTTACTCGAGCTCTAGCAGTTGATGATTTACGTCTACCTAATCCGTAGTGGTAACTATTAGCCATTATTTAATCTCCATTTTCTGTGGTTGCTGTGCTTCGTGCGGGTGATCTGACCCTGCGTACACCTTAAGTCGTTGCATTCTACCTGGGCGTAGTTTGTTTTTAGGTAACATACCGTACACAGCGTCAGTGAACACTTGCTCTGGCGTTTCTGATAACTGAGTGCCGAGAGTTTTTTCGCTTAGGCCACCAGGGAAACCGCTGTAACTATATTTTTTAGATTGTTCAGCTTTACGGCCAGTTATGACAGCTTTGTCAGCGTTGATGATAATTACAAACTCACCGTTGTCAACGTGGGGAGTAAAAGTAGCTTTGTGTTTGCCGTTTAGGAGCGTTGCGGCTTTGGTAGCGACGCGGCCAACAGGTGCTGTTGCTGCATCAAGAACGACCCATTTTCGGTCTACGTCTGCTGGTTTTGCAACTGGGGTTTTAGTCATTCTACGCATTACTTAGATTCCTTTTCTGGCTTTTTCGCTGGGGCTTTCTTTGTTGATTCTTTTGGGGTGTCAGCTTTTGTGGTCGTAGGTTTTTTTGCTGCTTTTTTAGCCGGTGAAACAGTTTCAACATCAAGATTGTCGACAAATGACAAAGTAGCCATAGGAGCTAGATCGCCTTTTCTAAAACCAGTTTTAGTAAGTCGTATGTGACCACTAGTTCGACCCTGTAATTTTGGTGCCATTTCGTCGATTAGCTTGTGAGCTGAATCTTTTGTCATTAATTTAGAAAAAACAATTCGCTTGTCTGCTAATGTAGCGTTCTTGGCGCGTGTTACCAATTTTTCGGTATACGGTAAAACCTCTTTAGCTTTTGGCAGGGTCGTCGTGATTTCTTCATCCATAATAAGGGATGTAGCCAAACCCTTGATTAAGTTTCGGCGCTCATCGCGTTTTCGTCCTAGTTTTCGACCTTTGTATCCGTGGCGGTGCATGTGTTTCTCCTACAATTCCAGTTCGTCTAGTTTTTCTTGTACTTCGTCCAGTGCTTTCGCTCCGAAACCTTTGAGTTCTTTCAACTCAGCGTCACCTAGAGTAACCAAGTCTTGAACAGTGTGGATGTCGTTGTTGATCAAGGCATTTGTTGTGCGTGCTGTAAGGTTAAGGTTTTCAATTGGAGTCATAAGTTCGCTAGGTTCTTCGTCACGAGCTGGTGTTTTAGCAGGTTCTTCGTGAGTGATAGTTTCAACGGTTGTTGAACCAGCCAGCGCTGCGTATTGCGCTTTCAAAATAGCTGCTGCTTCTTCAAATGCGTCATTAGGAGTAATTGTTCCGTCAGTATCAACAGTAATTGATAGCTTGTCGAGGTTAGTAATTCGACCAACACGGGTGTGTTCAACTTTGTAGCGTACGCGAAGTACCGGGCTGAACAATGCGTCGACTGCAATCATGTCAGACGGCTTGTCGTTTTCACCCATTTCTTCAACAGTAAGATAACCACGTCCTGATTCAACAATAAGATCCATAATTAAAGCGCTCTTTGAGTCGTCAAGAGTAGCAATTACTTGGTCGGTGTTAACAACTTCAACGTCAGACGTTACTTTAATGTCAGCTGCTGTAACTTGGCCAGCACCTTTTTTCTCGATTCTAAGTAGCTGTGGTTCGTCATTGAAAACCTTGAAACGAAGTTTCTTAAGGTTAAGTAAAATATCAACTGCGTCTTCTTTTACGCCTTTAACAGTAGTAAATTCGTGTGTAGCACCTTCAATTTTGAAAGCTTTTACAGCTGCGCCAGAGATGCTTGAAAGCAACACTCGTCGCATGCTGTTACCCAAAGTCATACCGTAACCGGTGTGTAGGGGTGTAATTACAAATGTAGAACTAGTCGGACTGTGAACGTCTTCCTTTGTGATTCCTGGTGTTTGTACCGCGTGATTAGTTTGCATGAGATTCTCCTTATCTTCTGTACTAACGTGAGTAGTACTCTACGATTAATTGCTCATTTATTCCTGGCTCCGCTTCCTCGCGTTTTGGAGTACCAGTTACTTTAATAGTAAACTTTTTCTCATCAGCTGCCACCCAACTCAATGGTGCTTGCTCGTTATTTTCACAGATTTCTGTCATGTGCTTGAAGTATTCAGTATTTGTAGATCGTTTTCTAACAGTTAGAACGTCACCAGCTTTTACACGAATTGAAGGAATATCGATTCGTCGACCGTTCAGTTCAAAGTGTCCGTGGTTAACCAATTGTCGTGCAGCTCGTCGGCTTGGAGCAAATTTAGCTCGATATACAACATTGTCAACTCGTCGCTCTAATAGTTCGATCAAAACAACTCCAGTTCGGCCTTTTGTTCGACCGGCTTCGGTTATAAGTCGTCGGAATTGCTTTTCAAGTAGTCCGTACATTCGTTTTACTTTTTGCTTTTCGCGCAACTGTAAACCGTAGTTACTTAGTCGTTGCTGACGACCACGACCGTGTTGGCCAGGGATTGTTGCTCGTTTTACGAGTGCTTTGTGCGCTTTCGGGTGCAAAGCAATACCTTCGCGTCGACTTTGCTTAACGATTGGACTTCTGTCTCGTGCCATATTAGCCTCTCCTCTGCTTTCGTGGTCGAACGCCACCGTGTGGTACACCAGTAACATCGCGTATTGAAGTAACTTGAATATCTGCAGTGTGTAGTGCGCGGATAGCTGTGTCGCGACCTAGACCTATACCTTTTACAAATACATCAGCTTTTTTCATACCAAATTGAGATGCCGCGTCTGATGTAGCTTTTTCGCTAGCAATTTGCGCAGCATAGGCAGTACCTTTTTTACTTCCGCGGAAACCACTTGCACCGGCACTCGCGGCAGTTAGGGTGTTACCGCTGCTGTCGGTTACTGTAATAATTGTGTTGTTAAACGTAGCTTGAATATGAACCTGTCCGCTAACAACTGTTCGTTTTGCTTTCTTTCGTCTGGTGGTTTTTTTAACGTCTGCCATTAAAACGCTCCTATCAGTCGCTTGGAAGCTAGAAGCTGGAAGGTGGAAGATGGTGTGTTGTAGGTTGTGTTCATTCTATATTCTTTCTTCATTATTCTATCTTCTAAGTTTTGGTTGCTGCTTTAGGTTGTGCGCCAGAAACGGCCATTCGTCGTCCACGCTTTGTACGAGCGTTAGTTCGAGTTCGCTGTCCTTTAACTGGAAGGTTCTTTTTGTGTCGTTCACCACGGTAAGAACCGATATCTTTCAGTCGTTTTACGTTTGCTCGGACAACACGGTGTAGTTCACCTTCAACTGTGTAGTTTGCGGTAATTTCTTCACGTATTGAACCTAGTTCTGCTTCGGTCATATCTTTAACGCGAGTTTTGTGGTCAATGCCAAGTTTGTTTAGAATTTTTTCACTTGTTGTTCTACCAATACCATGAACATACGTTAGCGATATTACTACTCGTTTGTTTGATGGTACTTCTACTCCAGCAATTCGTGCCATAAGTTAACCCTGCCTCTGTTTGTGTCGAGGTTTACGTTTGTTAATTACATACAAGCGACCTTTACGGCGAACGATTTGATCGTCTTCACTGCGTTTTTTTATGCTTGCCTGTACTTTCACGCTTACCCCTTACGGTATGTTATGCGACCTTTGGTTAGGTCGTATGGTGTTAATTCTACTGTTACTGTGTCGCCAGGGACGATACGAATGTAGTGTTTTCGCATTTTGCCTGCAACATGTGCCAAAATCTCATGTCCGTTTTCAAGCTCTACTCGAAACTTAGCAGCGGGTAACGCTTCTTTGATAGTCCCTTGTAACTCGATTACTTCTTTAGTCTTTGACATACACTAGTGAGCAACTATACACACCTCTGTTTAATATGTAAAGACTTTTGGCGTAAAATATATACGCCGTGCGACTTATATTTGCGCAAAGCTTTAACTAATAATATCAAATACTAGCTAATATCTTCAAGCGATTGTTTTATTAGGTCTACACTCTGAGCTGCTTCAGCTAAGAATTCTTTGCGAATATCAATATTATCTTGGACATCCTTTACAATAGCTGTCGTAATAGGTCTGTGCGGATCGTAGTCGCAGTACTTAGCTGCGAAATCACCAACAGAAGCTGGGCTCTTTGATACTGTTTCAGAGCCAAAATCACCAAACTCTACCTGCTTGGCATAAACCACCTCGTCGTTGATTGTTGACATCGTTTCGGTATCCTCGCCTGAAAAATAACCCTTTCCGAGTGGATTTTTCAGTGCAGGGATTCCTGCAAAAGCTGTTATTTGAAAGTACTCTTCATCCGCATCATTAACTAACGAAACCCGCAAATAGCCTGTTGCTTCATTGCTACTCAAAACAGGTATAAGATGTGTGGCTACCTGAGACACATTTCCGTCTTCTTGGATCTCTTCGGTTGGCAGGCGCTCAATCAATCTACTTAAATATTCAATCATTGGCGCTTCTTCGTCTGATAAAGAGGTTAGAGCGTGTTGAACTTCGGCAAACTCGTCGCTTTTGTAATAGTCTTCCAGTTCTCTATTTCTACCAACTCGCTGACCAAGTTCCTCGCATGCATTTGTGAGTTCTTTTGCATCCATTGAAGACTCCCTTATTATATTTTATTTATTCAGGTGCGTCGTAAGTTATCATTAATGCTTTGGATTCAAGCTGACGCAATGACTCAATAGCAACTGACACGACAATCAATAGACCCGTACCACCAACTGTTAGCAATTGATTACCGGTGAAGCGTTCGGCCAAAAACGGTAAGATAGCGATAAAGCCAAGTGCAAACGAACCAAATAATGTTAATCGGTTCACAATACCCTTAAGGTATTTTTCGGTCTTTTCGCCAGGGCGAATACCAGCCACGAAGCCACCTTGTTTTTGTAGGTTTTCGGCGATTTCTTTTGGATTAAAATATAACCCGGCTGAAATATAGCTGAACAGCACGACCAAAGAAAAATACAAGGTTGGATAAATTACATTGCTGCTGCCGTCGGTAGACGTAGATGCACCGCCAAAGTATCCACCACCAACCGCAAACCAGTTTTGCAGATTAGTACCAATATTTTGCAGCCATTCGCTGCTTGCACTTTGCAGCAATGTCCCTAAAAACGGAGGAACCGACAAGAACGCAACAGCGAAGATGATAGGGATAACACCAGCGATGATTAGCTTAATTGGAAGCACCGTGTCGACGCCGCCGTATGCTCGGTTGCCGCGGATTCGTTTAGCGTAGCTAATAGTTACAATACGCTGCGCTTCATTTAATTTAACGACGAAATAGGTCACGACTAACGTTATGACCAAAAACAGCAGTACTATAAATATTGCCGTCAAGTTAAACGGAACCGTAAACTCAAAGCCTAAGCCGGTACTTATGCCCGGGATATCAGTTTTAAAAATATAGTCAGCACCTGGGGCGAATGCTGGCAGTAGTATGTTTGCAATACTCGGTAGTTGCGTAACAATACCAGCAAAGATAATAAGCGAAATACCATTACCTACACCTTGTTCGCTCATAAGTTCACCAATCCACATTAGTAGCATCGAACCAGCAACTAGTGAGGTGATCATCACAACCCAGTCAACAAAGCTGGCAGTTGCTATAATGTCCAGCCCAGATGAGCTTTGTACAACTTGTCGAATTAAGAAGATCATTCCGAAACTTTGAGCAATAGCCAGTGGGAGTGTTAGGTAACGAGTGTACTGGTTAATTTTTGTTCTACCAGATTGGCCTTCTTTGTTGAGTTCTTGCAGCTTAGGAATAACTTTGGTCAGAATCTGCATGATGATTGAAGAGTTAATGTACGGCCCAATACCCATCAGCATGATAGAAAATCCAGCCAATGCTCCACCGCTTAAAATATCAACAAAACCAAATAAACGCTGATTGGCAAAAGCTGATTCAATCGCAGCGCGAATTTCTGTTGCATCACCAAACGGCACCGGAATATAGGTCAGAATTCTGAAAATAACCACTAAAAAGGCGATAACGAAGATCTTCTTCCGCATATCAGCATTTTTAAATGCTGCTCTGATAGTCTTCCAGTTCATCTAACCTCCTAGTTTTTGCCAACCCGAATAATTTATTTGCTAGCGTCGTCTTTTTTCGATGTCTTTGGACGTGCCTTTTCAACAAGTTTAACACTTCCGCCAGCATCTTTTACAGCTTTTTGTGCGCCAGCTGTTACAGCGTGAACTTCAACATCTTTGGCAGACTCTAGTTTAGTCGCACCAATCAATTTGATTTTCTCGTATGCATCTTTAACTAGTCCGGCTTCTGCAAGTACTTCTGGAGTGATTTTTTTAGTTTTTAGACTGTTTAAGTCGTCGGTAGTGACTTCTTGAGCAGCAGCGCGTTTACTTTTAAAACCTTTAAGTTTCGGAAGTCGCTTAACTAAAGGTGTCTGTCCACCTTCAAAGTTTGGCTTGGTGCGGTAGCCGCTACGCGATGCTTGTCCTTTTGTTCCGCGGCCAGCAGTTTTGCCCTGTCCAGCAGAAATACCACGACCAACTCGCTTCTTTGTCTTCTTTTTCGATACGTCTAAATCTTGGAATAACATTATTTAGCCTCCGCTTTTGCTTTAGTGGCTTTTGTCTTTTTCTTTTCTGTCGGTTCATCAAGTGTAGTAACCCAGTTTTCTTTTGGCTGTAGGGCTTTTAAGGCGTCGATTGTAGCGTAGGCAACGTTGATTTTGTTGCTTGACCCAAGTGACTTACTAAGTATGTTCTTAACCCCAATCACGTCAATGATTGAACGAACTGTACCGCCAGCAATAGTACCAGTACCTGGTCGAGCAGGCTTTAGTAGCACTACTGCACCAGCGTGTTTCTTCTGGATTGTGTGTGGAATTGTGCCGTCTTTAATCGGAACAGTAATCATGTTCTTTTTAGCAACATCGACAGCTTTAGCAACAGCTAATTGAACGTCTTGACCTTTACTTACACCAACACCTACGCGAGTTTTATTATCGCCAACAACTACCAAAGCTCGGAATCTGAACCGTCGGCCACCTTTAACAACTCGTGCAACACGGTCAATATTAATAACGTTTTCTGTAAATTCACTCACAGGTCGGTCGTCTCGTCGGTTTTGTCGTCTATTGTCAGCCATCTACAACTCCATTCCTTCTTCACGTAGCTTATCTGCGAATGCTTTTAGTTTACCGTGGTATTTTTTGCTGCCTCGGTCAAGCACAACGCTTGTTAGCTTTGCTTTTTTAGCTGCGGCCGCAAATTCTTTCGCAAATGTCGCTGCGCCTTCAATATTGCTAGCCGAACCACTTTTCATTCCAAGCAGAGTCTTGTGATCAAGGTCATTTATAATCTGAGCGTGCATTGCAACATTAGACACGTGCACAGTTAGTCGTGGACGCTCAGCTGTACCGCGAATAATGTTTCGTACTCGTCGTTTGCGTGCTTCTTGTAATCGTCGTTTGTTATCAAGTCTTGCCATAATCTACCTTCCTACGCCGCTGTCTTTCCAGCTTTACGTACAATGTATTCGTCTTTGTAGCGAATACCTTTTCCTTTGTACGGTTCTGGTTTTCTGATTTCCCGAATTTGAGCTGCCGTCTGTCCTACAAGTTGCTTATCGTAACCAGTAACTTTGATTACATTTCCATTTACTTCAGCTTGAATGCCTTGAGGTACTTTAAACTCAACATCGTGTGAATAACCGATTGCAAACTTAAGGTTAGTGCCAGCCATTTGAACGCGGTAACCAACACCATGTAATTCAAGTTCTTTACTAAAGCCTTCGCTTAGGCCAACAATCATGTTGTCGATTAGGGTGCGCATTAATCCGTGGTATCCACGAGTTTTCTTTTCGTCGTTCTGACGAGCAACTGTAATTGACTGGTCTTCGATGACCACGTCTATACCTGGTAAAACGTCTTGCGAAAGTTCACCTTTTGAGCCACGAACAACTATTAGGCCGTCTTTAATTTCTACGGTTACACCTGAAGGAATTGTGATTGGTTGTCTACCTATACGACTCATCTAAAATACCTTACACATTAGTTCGCCACCAATGCCCTCTGAACGTGCTTCTGCATCTGTCATTACACCTTTTGATGTACTTACAATCATTATTCCGCGACCGTCCATTACCTTAGGTATTTTGTCAGCCTTAACATACAGACGTCGGCCAGGCTTAGAAATACGAGCTAATTCGTTAATTTTCGGGCTTGAATCTGTCTTGTTTATAGTGATCTTAATCTCTTTAAACTTACCTTCTTCAATTGTTTCGATTGCTTCTAAAAAGCCAGCTTCAACTAGTAGCGTTGCAACTGTAAGCTTTAGCTTAGAAAAAGGAACACGAACTTGGTTTTTATTAACAGCGATTGCATTTCTGATTCTTGTTAACATGTCTGCGATTGGGTCTGTTGTAATCATAATTGTTCCTTTCTACCAGCTGGCCTTAGTGACGCCAGGGATATTACCTTTGCTTGCTTGTTCACGGAAAGTTACTCGAGATAAACCAAATTTACGCATATAACCTTTGCCACGACCGGTCATTGCGCAACGAGTAGTTCTTCGAGTTGGGCTTGAGTTACGAGGTAGCTTTGCTAACCCTTCGTAATCGCCAAGCGCTTTAAGCTCAGCACGCTTTGCAGCGTATTTCTCAATCATTTTATCGCGCTTTTTATCGCGCTCTACTATAGAAGTTCGTGGCATTACTTATTCTCCTTTTGTAGCGGTACGCCTAGTTTGCGCAGAAGAGCCTTTGAAGATTCCTTATCTTCTGCTGTTGTTACAATGTTAATCTGTAGCCCGTGCAATACGGCTGTGTCTTCAAATGTTAACTCAGGGAAAATTGACTGTTCTTTGATCCCAATACTGTAGTTTCCTTGTGGGTCAAATGACTTAATGCTTACACCGTGGAAGTCACGAACCCGAGGTAGGACTATGCTCACAACGCGGTCTAAGAATTCGTACATTCGCGCACCGCGCAGAGTAACTCGGTAGCCAACAACTTCGCCTTCACGAAGTTTGAATCCTGCAATCGATTTGCGAGACTTGGTTTCTGCTGGTTGCTGACCGGTGATTTTCCGTAGTGTGTTAATAACCGTTTCTTTCATGCGGTTATCACCTTTGCTGCGACCGACGCCAACGTTTACAACAATCTTTTCAAGCTTAGGAACTTGATTGATGTTACTTAGATTAAGTTCTTTTTTAAGCTCATCACGAACGGAGTCAAGATATAGCTGGTGAATTCGTGGTCTCTGTACTGCAGTTTTGGTAGCCATTACTTAATCTCCTTTCCGTTTGCTTTAAAAATACGAGTCTTGTTACCTTTGTCGTCAACTTTGTAGCCAATTCGTGTAGTCTGGTCTTTCTTACTTGGGTGAACAATCCCAACTTTAGAAACCCAAATTGGTTTAGTAATTTCAACCACTGCCCCAGTATTGTTTTGTTGGTTTGGCTTACGGTGTTTTTTAACAACATTAACGCCTTCAACGGTAACTTTGTTGTCTTTAGGGTGCACAGCAGTTACTTTGCCGGTCTTACCTTTGTCGCGGCCAGATCGAACCATAACAGTGTCACCTACGCGAAGTTTTACAGTGTTCATTACAGAACCTCCGGTGCGAGTGAAATTATTTTCATGTAGCCCATGTCACGAAGTTCACGAGGTACAGGTCCAAAAATACGAGTTGCACGAGGCTGTTTGTCTTCGCCGATGATTACAGCTGCGTTGTCATCAAATTTAATTGTAGAGCCGTCTTTACGGCGAATAGTGTTCTGAGTTCGAACAACAACTGCTTGCACAACACTTTTCTTTTTAACTTGGCCGGTTGGGCTAGCTTGCTTAACGGTAGCGGTAATAACGTCACCAACTTTGGCGTATCGTTTTTTTGAGCTACCAAGTACACGAATACAAAGAATTTCTTTAGCTCCACTGTTGTCAGTTACTTTTAGTCTGCTTTCTTGTTGAATCATGCTAGACCTGCCTTTTTGGTAACTTCTTTAAGGTTCCATCGCTTAAGTCGAGACTTTGGTGGACATTCAACAATAGCTACAGAGTCACCGAGTTCGGCTTCGTTCTTTTCGTCGTGAGCGTGGTACTTCTTAGATACAATATAGGCTTTACTGTAGATCGGGTGTTGAGTACGACGATCAACACGCACAACAATAGTTTTGTTGTTTTTAGCAGAAACCACAGTTCCATTTAAAATACGTGCCATTACGCTGTCTCCTCTTTTGTCTCTTCATTAATTACAGTTAAAATTTTTGCGATGTCAGTTCGAAGTTGTCGAGCTTCGTGTAGGTTGCCCCGTTCACTTACTCGCTTTTCCCTAACCTTCTCGGCAAGCTCTGCTCGCTTAGTAGCAAGTAGATCTTGGAGTTTTTTCACATCTTGTCCGCGAATTTCAGAAATATTCATCGTCTTTACGCCTCTCCTGGAACTTCTTTAATCACAAATTTGGTCTTAACCGGTAGCTTGTGGGCTGCAAGTCGCATAGCTTCTCGAGCGATATCTTCAGTTACACCGTCCATTTCGAACATAATTGTGCCAGGCTTAACTTTTGCAACGTGGAATTCTGGGTTACCTTTGCCGCTACCCATTTTTAGACCTAAAGCCTTACGAGTAACTGGGGTGTGTGGGAATATTCGAATCCAGATTTTTCCACCACGTTTTACGTAACGAGTCATTGCTCGTCGAGATGCTTCGATTTGTCGTGAAGTAATTCGCTCAGCAGTGGTTGCGCGTAAGCCGTACCTACCGAAGCTGATTTCATTGTTACTACTAGCAACACCGCGGTTTTTACCTTTACGTACTTTTCGGTACTTTTGTTTATTCGGCATTAACATGACTACAGAACCTCACCTTTGTTAATCCAAACTTTTATGCCAATCTTGCCAGCTGCCGTGTGAGCTTCAACAAGCGCATAATCAATGTCAGCACGAATAGTGTGTAGAGGAACAGAACCTTGAATTTCTTTTTCGCGACGTGCCATTTCTGCATTGTTAAGTCGGCCAGCAACTTCGATACGAATTCCCTTAGCACCAGCGCGCATAGCGTTAGCAGCGGCTTGCTTTACTGCTCGGCGGAAGTTGATGCGTCGTTCAAGTTGATTAGCGATGTTATCAGCTACAACTTTGGCATATACTTCTGGCTTTTTAATTTCTTCAATGTTTACACGAACAGTAGTTTTTAGGATCTTTTCTACATCTGCCTTAAGTTTTTGCGCACCAGCACCACCGCGACCAATCACAACACCAGCTTTTGCGGTGTAGATAGTAACAGTAGTTAAGCTTGGTGATCGCTCAATCTCAACGCGGTTTATAGCACCACGCTTACCAAATGTGTCGTCAATTAACTGACGAACTTGCAAATCTTGAGCAAGCTGGTCTTTATATTGTGTGCCTGAAGCAAACCAACGTGATCGCCAGTTTTTGTTAACTTGCAGACGCATGCTGGTAGGGTTAACTTTTTGGCCCATTACTTGGTCTCCTTCTTAGCTTTAGTAGTAGTCTTTTTTGCAGCTGGTTTCTTAGTGGCGGTTGCTTTCTTGGTAGCAGTCTTTTTAGCTGCAGGCTTAGTAGTATTACTCTCTGCTGGTTTATCGCTGGTTTGAGGGTTTTCTGTGATTGAAGAAAGTGCAACTGAAATATTACTTGATCGTCGTTTGTATGGTTTTGCTCGTCCCATCGCCGCAGCTCTGAATCGCTTTAAGGCTGGTCCGTGACCGACTTGAATGCTTTCAATGAACAAATCGTTCTTTTTCATTTTATTGTTGTGAACAGCATTAGCTACAGCTGAATTTATTAGTTTAGCTACAGGTTCTGCTGCTCGACGTGGTACGTGTTCTAAAATTACTAATGCGTCTGCTACAGTTCGACCACGAACTAATGAAATTACTTCATGTACTTTTCTTGGACTCATGCGCACACCGTTGGCTTTTGCTATAACACTCATAATTACTTAGCTAACTTTCCACCGTGCTTACGGAACTTACGAGTTGGGGCAAATTCACCAAGTTTGTGACCAACCATGTTTTCGGTAATAAATACTGGAACGTGAACCTTACCATTATGTACAGCGATAGTTCTGCCAACCATTTCAGGGCTAATAGTGCTGGCGCGGGCCCAGGTTTTAATAACACTGCGGTCATCAGCTCCGAGTGCGTCAACTTTTTTAGCTAGTTTAAAATCTACAAATGGTCCTTTTTTCAGTGAACGACTCATATACTACCTCTTCCTCTTAGCCTGGTGGCGGTTACGTACAATAAATGCGTCAGAACTTTTTCGGCGACGTGTTTTGTAGCCAAGGGTTAATTGACCCCATGGAGTTTTTGGATCTCGTCCTGGGCCGTGACTACCACCGTCACCACCACCGTGCGGGTGATCTGCAGCGTTCATTACGACTCCTCGAACGCTTGGGCGCCATCCCATTCGTCGTCGACGACCGGCGCTACCCCATTTAATGTTCTGATGTTGTTCATTTCCAACGCTACCAATTGTAGCCATGCAGCTAAGGTGGATTTTTCGGATTTCACTACTTGGTAGGCGCACTTGTGCGTATTCACCTTCTTTAGAAGTAAGCTGTGCACGATTACCCGCGCTGCGAACAAGTTGTCCACCTTTACCTGGTTTCATTTCAATATTGTAAATAACGCTACCGGTTGGGATAGTTTTTAAAGTCATTCGGTTACCGGGTTCGATCGGTACTTCTTCGCCGCTTTCAATCACCATACCCTTGTGCATTTGTGCTGAAGCAAGAATGTAGTGCAACTTGTCATTTTGGTCTTTAACTAAAGCAATGTTAGCTGAACGGTTAGGGTCATATTCAATAGCTTCAATTGTAGCTTTTGTTCCAGCTGGCAAGCCAAACGTGATGTGTCGGTAGTAGCGCTTTACACCAGAACCACGGTGCCGAGTTGTTATACGACCTTGGTTGTTTCGTCCAGCGGTAGACTTTTTAATAGACGTTAGTGACTTGGTTGGTTTCTTTTTTGTGATTTGGTCAAAATCACGAGTAGTCATGCCGCGTCGGCCAGGAGTAGTTGCTTTATAGTTTTTTACAGCCATTACGAAATATCCTCAAAAAACGGCAGTGTTTTGCCGGGCATTAATGTTACGTATGCACGCTTTACGGTTTTGCGCTTTCCCTCAATTGGGTAGCGTCGTTTACGTGGGGTGGTTTTAACTTTACCTTTAGCAACGGCAGTTCTTACAGACTTAACTGAAACATCATACTGCTCTTGAACAGCTTCCTTGATTTGTTGCTTATTAGCAGACGGATCAACGTCAAACATGTACGTATTACCTTGTTCGCTTAAGAAATAGCTTTTTTCAGAGATTCGAGGTTGAATAAAAATCATTACTTGCTCTCCTTGTCTGCAAGCCAAGCGTCAACAACGTCAAGAGCTTTTTTAGTAAATACAACGCTGTGAGCATTTAAGATGTCGTACACGTTTAGGTAGTTAGCTTGAACCAGTTTCACAAAATCAAGGTTGTTAGTTGCCCGAACATTTTGATCAGTTTTGTTGTCAACTACGAGCACTACCGATCGAGTAGAGTCGAGCTTAGTCATTAGTTCAGCAGCATGCTTTGTTTTACCGTCTTTTGCTACAAAATCATCGATAACTTTAATTGTTCCAGCATTTGCAGCAACACTCAATGCTTGTTTAACGGCAGTCTTTTTAGCCTTACGGTTTAATTGTTTGCTGTAATTACGGTTGTTTGAAGGACCAAAGGTTACTCCACCGCCACGCCAGATTGGTGAGCGGATAGAACCGTGACGAGCACGACCAGTACCTTTTTGCTTCCATGGTTTACGTCCACCACCACGAACTTCACCGCGACCAAGAACACTAGCTACGCGAGTTCGGCCATTTGCTTGGTGAGTTAGGTAGGCTTGGTGTAATAACGAGTGGTCTTTAACTTCAAGGCCAAATACATCTTTGTTAAGTTTTGCCGCAGTTGCTGCTTTAGTACCGGTTTTTGAATATGTTGCAACAGCCATTATGCAATACCTCTAATTACGACGTGTCCTCGTTTTGGACCAGGAACAGCGCCTTTAATACCAACTAGTTGGTTCTTTTCGTCAACATAGGCAACTTTAAGATTAAGTGTAGTAGTTGTTTCACCACCCATGCGTCCAGCCATTCGTTTACCTTTAAAGACTTTTTGTGGGTACATAGAGCCGATAGAGCCTGGTCGTCGAACATAGCCGTTTCCACCGTGCGTTCGCTTACTGGTGTTAAAGTTATGTCGCTTAACAGTTCCTGCCCAACCTTTTCCTTTGCTTGTACCGGTAACTTTAACTTTGTCGCCAATTTCGAAAATTCCAGCATTAAAAGAGCCGCCAACTGACGACTCTTCTGATAATTCCATGTCTCGAACTTCACGAATAAATTTAGGTTGTGATTTTACGTTATTCTTTTTAAGACCGTCTGCTTGCGGTTTCTTCATGTGCTTTGCTTCACCGTAACCAAGCTGTACAGCTGTGTAGCCGTCAGTTTCTTCTGTGCGCACACCAGTAATAGTGTTTTCGCCAACATGAATTAAGGTAACAGGAACCATAGCACCATCGTCGTTGATGATTTGAGTCATTCCGATTTTTTTACCGAGCAAAGCTTTCACGCTTGATTCCCCTTGTCATACGCGTATAAAAAATACGGGCTGGTGAGCGGTTTTTAGATGTGCATATCTGTTATCTAAACCTTCTCAGTCGCCACGCAACATACACGTGTTTTTGTACTTCCATTAACACTACAGTCAAAGACTACTGTTGTCAACACTTGTTCTGGGATTTTTTATAATTTGTTTCTGCGCCGCCACACAACAAAAAAAGTTGCGTACGTTGCATAAATTAAAAGAAACACTCCGATTAAACTTGGATCTGGATTTTTCGCTTTTTCATATAAAATAATCAGTTCCACTAGTGTAATGAAGAAAAAAAAGAGCTGAAAAGCTAAATGCTTAGCATAAATGGCCATTCTTTTTGGAAAATTTAACTTCGAAAATGAATTTTTGTTCACAATAAGAAAACAAGCCCAAGCGGTGCCACGTAACTTAGTGCAGCGCTGGCTAGAAGAATTGCATATTCAATTTTCCTATCAAGCTGAAAATGATCATGATGAGCAAATAACAACCCGACAATAAATCCAATTGGGATAGTTTTAGTTATACCGGCGGTTTGATCGAAGGCAATCCACACCCCACCCAAAATAAAAAATAATACTATTTTTAAAAAATACAGCGAATCTGGCTCTTCACTCTGTTTATTAGACATCGATTAATTCACTTTCTGGCAAAACTATCTCTTGACTTTCATCTGTTCCTGCTTGGCAAGCTAAGCTTATTGAATCTATTGCGCCTAACATCTCTAGTGACGAAGCGTCAGTCGCAACAATCTCATCTGCTGCTCTTGCAAGTTTAGACGTTGCAAAATAACAGTTTTGGCACGCTTCTTCCAGTCCCCTTAACGCAAGTTCGAAATAAACATTCGATTTAATTTCAGGATTGGGGTACTTACTGTCACCGGCAATCTTCAATTCTTCGAGTAGTTCTGTTGTATTCATACTTATGATCTTACTCGACAGTTACCGATTTTGCTAGATCGCCAGCTATACGGACTTCGTCCAGCTTAGATATTTGCTAGTAATAAGTAAGAGGATTTATTTGTAGGCAACTATACTGAAGATGAACGAATCCAATCGCTACTCGGTTCTTATCTCTACTATAAACACCGCAGCTTTTTCTCGTCTTGTAGTTTGCAGCGTCAGTGAATCGCGACTCTTGTCTAACGTCAACTTGTCCTCACCCTCAAAATGGTACACCCGTTCAGAAAATATTAGTGCTGACAAATGACTAACATTTCGAATGTTGCCATCAAGGTCATAAAGATAACCCGTGGCACTGCGCAGCGCATGATCGTCTATTCTCGGGACTACTTCATCTGCAATACTATTGGCTGTTCTGGCGGTTCTTCCGTGTTCAATCAAGTGCGCTTTAATTGATAACTTTACACCTTGAAGAGTATCAGCTAGTACTCTTGCAATTCTGTTCGATTCTGTAGTTTGCAGAACCTCTTCATCGACTGAGTCCGCAGAATTGGCAATTCTTGCGCGAACAACCGTGACAGAACCCAAGTGGTTTGCTTTGTTTCCCTGTTCAACGGGGTGAATCATCCCGTAGGGTGATTCCGATACGTAAATTGGTTGATCATGATGTGTACTGCTTTCAATAGTTTCGCCAACCAACCACGAATTTTCTAACTCTTCTATTACCGGCTGGACTATTTCGCCTTCCGTTGGTAGTCGGTAGCCTGCTAGATAGTCTCTTTGAATATTTGGCTGAGCTTCTATACTCATAATTAATCCTTTGATTTGAAGTAATACCCAATTACAAACCCAAGCACGGGGCCTAAAATTGATCCGTATTGTTGCATCAAATCCGGCAGTGACAACCGTAAACTGTCAAAATTTGAGTCTCCAGATACTGCAGCATTATAAGTTGGTATGCCAACTATCAATAACGTTAATATGACAAAAAAATATTTGACCGATTGTTTAGCTATTTCATCACGCGTAGAAGTGTCACTAACTTTTGATAAAGCAGAAACTAGTTCTGGCAGGGTGTCGTCTCGTTCATTTATTCGCTTTTCAAGTTCTACTTTTAACTCTTGCTGTTTGCGTTTACTGGTTAGTGGCTCAGCCATTGTTTGACCCTTCTCCCACAACCTTAGCAACCGATTTATTTAAATTATCGTAATTTTTAAGCATTTTCTCGACTGCAGCTAATAACTCGTCTTTTTGAGCGCTACTGCGTGAAGCACTGACAATTGCTAGTAATTCTCTGATAAGTTCTAGATACGTTCCTGTTTCTTGCAGAAGCCGAGCCTTCTCATTAACATTAGAGCTGCTTTTTGGTTTATCGTCCATATAAAAAGCCTAGTGGTTTACCCACTAGGCTGCAAGCATATGCGCTAAGGACGATGGTTACATCTTGATTTCAGCGTCGCATCCGGCTGGCAAACTAAGGTTCATTAATGAATCAATAGTTTTTGGCGTTGGCTCTGTGATATCAATCAATCGCTTGTGAACACGCATTTCAAATTGTTCACGTGATTTTTTGTACACGTGCGGTGAACGAATAACAGTATACGTAGACTTTTTTGTCGGCAATGGAATTGGTCCATTTACTTTTGCGCCTGTTCGCTCGGCGGTTTCAATAATTTGCTTTGCACTCTGGTCAATTACTTTGTGATCGTACGCTTTTAGACGAATTCGAATTCGTTGCTTTTGTTGATCGGCCATATGTAAATCCTTTGTTTTGAGATTACGCGTCTAAACACTCGCGGCACTGTAACATCTCAAGGGTTCATAATTTGTAGAACCAAAGCGACTTTTAGTCAGTGCAATTAGTTTATGACGATATTATAGCCTAGTTAGGTCGTCTGTCAATTACAGTGGTGGCTCCAGGTCATTATCCTGGCCGCCACAGCGCAACATCGCATACGCTTCATGTTCGCGCACAACAAGAGCCTGAGCCCAAACATACTCAGCTTGATTACCCTCACTACTACGAATACTTTGCACTAAATCTTCAACCAAATCATTAACTTCGTTAGCGCCGAGCTTAGCTGGAAACGACACCCAATGGTAGTCAATCCCAAACTCTTCTGTTGACTTGATTTGACGAGGCGTGCGTAACTCATAAACAATGTGACTGCCAACCAGGACTCCTCGCAGAGCAGCATCTAGCTCATCGTTAGTACGTAAACTGCACACATCTTCATTAAGTTTCGATTGTATATGCAGGTCTTCCATGTGATCTATATAATACAGTAGCCAAAAAATAAAAAGAACCTCGCAAATAACGAGGCTCTTTTTGAGCGGTCAGTCAAACTGCTACTATTTGTTGATTTTAGTCACAACACCAGCACCAACAGTTCGGCCACCTTCACGGATAGCAAAACGTAGCCCTTGGTCCATAGCGATTGGCTGGATAAGCTTCACTTTGAAAGTGATTGTGTCACCAGGCATAACCATTTCAACGTCAGCTGGAAGTTCAACTTCACCAGTTACGTCCGTAGTACGGAAGTAGAACTGTGGCTTGTATCCTTTGAAGAATGGAGTGTGTCGTCCACCTTCGTCTTTAGTTAGGATGTAAACTTCAGCGTCAAATTCTGTGTGCGGAGTAATTGTTCCTGGCTTTGCCAAAACTTGTCCACGTTCAATGTCTTCACGTTCAACACCACGTAGCAACACACCAACGTTGTCACCAGCTTGACCTTGGTCAAGGTTTTTGTTGAACATTTCAACACCAGTTACTGTAGTTTTTGTAGTGTCTTTAAGACCAATGATCTCAATTTCTTCACCAACTTTAACTACACCAGTTTCTACACGACCAGTTGCAACCGTTCCACGTCCTTTGATTGAGAAAACGTCTTCGATTGGCATTAGGAAGTCTTTGTCTAGTTCTCGTTTTGGCTCTTCGATGTATTCGTCCATAGCCTTAACAAGTTCCATTACAGAGTTCATGTGTTCTTCGTCGTCTTCAAGAGCTTTTAGTGCAGAACCTTTAATGATTGGTGCGTTGTCGCCATCAAAGTCGTACTTGCTAAGAAGTTCACGAACGTCCATTTCAACTAGTTCTACTAGTTCAGGGTCAGCCATGTCCATCTTGTTCAAGAAAACAACAATCTTTGGTACACCAACTTGGCGAGCCAATAGAACGTGTTCACGAGTTTGTGGCATTGGGCCATCAGCTGCGGATACAACCAAGACAGCACCGTCAACCTGTGCAGCACCAGTGATCATGTTTTTTACGTAGTCAGCGTGACCAGGCATGTCAACGTGTGCGTAGTGACGATTTTCTGATTCGTACTCTTGGTGAGAAGTAGCAATGGTAATACCACGTGCTTTTTCTTCTGGAGCTTTGTCAATTTCGTCGTAAGCAATTGACTTGTTTACGTCGCTTGGAAGCTTTTTAGACAGCGTGTAAGTAATCGCTGCAGTTAGTGTAGTTTTACCGTGGTCAACGTGGCCCATAGTACCAACGTTTACGTGCGGCTTTGAACGATCAAAATCAGCCATTCAATTTCTCCTTTTCATAATAAAAAGCTCGTTTATTTATGAGCTTTTTTGGTTATGAGTTTTATTGTTAATACTTAATATTTACGCGGTCCATGTTGCATAGCAGCAACGCCCTCACGCGAGATACTGTATAGCTTATCGTAACTGTGGTGGGATGTAAAGCTAATCGACTAGGATATTGTGCTTTCAAAAAGATGTTCTTCTAACTGAGATTTGCTAATAAATTCACCAATCTCTAAAGGTATTTGCTCTTGTGAAGCCAAGTCTAAAATAAAAGAACCTGTGCAACTCACCTCTCTGCCAGTTTCGTCAATTGTATATCCTCGTTCTTTGTCGCTTTGATCTTCGCAGGCATCAATAAGGACTGTCACTACATCATGAGTGGAATGATATACTCTTCGTCTTTGCAGGTATATCGGATTATCGGTAAGGCTGTACATCGCAATATTTGGAGGCAGAATCCTGTACCGATTCGCCGTACCTTCTTCTACTGAGCTCACATATCCCTGTTCAGGGAGTCGGGCTACATCTGCAGCGCAACCACTCACCATAACAGCAGAAGCTAACGTTGCTGCTGCTGTTTCCGTGAGTTTCATAAAGCTCCTGGTTGGGGCCTACTCTTAACCTTGCTGCTTAGCAATCACTGCTTCGGCTACGTGTGGAGGTACTTCACCGTAGTGGTCAAGTTCCATTGAGCTAGCTGCACGTCCTTGGGTTTTTGAACGAAGGTCGTTTGTGTAGCCAAACATTTCAGCCAAAGGCACAAACGAAGTAATTTCTTTAGCATTTGCTGGCAAGTCTTCCATTGATTCGATTCGGCCACGACGAGAGTTTAAGTCACCAACGACGTCACCCATGAATTCTTCTGGACAGATTACAACAACTTTCATGACAGGTTCGAGTAGTACTGGGTTTGACTTCTTAACACCAGCTTGTAATGCCATTGATCCAGCGATTTTAAAGGCTGCTTCAGACGAGTCAACGTCGTGGTAGCTTCCGTCATACAGGCTGGCCTTAATGTCAACAACTGGGTAGCCAGCAATAACACCATTAGCCATAGCTTCTTCGATTCCTTGCTGAACAGGCTTAATGTATTCTCGAGGAACAACGCCGCCCTTAATTTCGTCAACAAATTCGAATCCAGCACCTGGTTCTTGTGGCTCAAGACGCAACCATACGTCACCATACTGACCACGACCACCAGACTGTCGAATGAACTTACCTTGTATTTCAACACCAGATTTCTTAATAGTTTCACGGTATGCAACCTGTGGTTGACCAATGTTGGCTTCAACCTTAAATTCTCGTTTCATACGATCAACGATAATTTCTAAGTGAAGTTCGCCCATACCGCTAATAATTGTCTGGCCAGTTTCGTGGTCAACCTTAACGCGGAATGTCGGGTCTTCTTCAGCCAAACGCTGAAGGGCGACACCCATTTTTTCTTGGTCGGCTTTAGTTTTAGGTTCAATTGCAATTGCTACTGGAGGGTCAGGGAAATCAATCTTTTCAAGCATAATTGGACTACCGACATCACTCAGTGAATCACCGGTAGTGGTATCTTTAAGACCAACAGCAGCTGCAATATCACCAGCTTTTACTGACTTAACTTCTTCCCGGTCGTTCGCGTGCATACGGAGCAAGCGACCAATTCGTTCTTTATTGCCTGTAGATACATTTAGTACGTACGATCCAGCATCCAGTGTGCCTGAATAAACTCTAAAGAAGGCAAGCTTACCGACAAATGGGTCGGTTGCGATCTTAAAAGCCAAAGCAGATAGTGGCTCACTGGTGTCGGGTTTACGTTCCATAGTCTCTTCGGTTTTCGGGTTTTTACCGAATGTTGAACCTCGGTCAAGTGGACTTGGGAGGTAATCAACAACAAGGTCAAGAACTTTTTCTACGATCACGCCGCGTCCGTCGCCGCCAGTTACAGCAAAGAATTCACCAGACAAAACAGCTTTTCTAACTGCTGACTTAATTTCTTCTTCGCTTAGAGCTTCTTCGCCGTTTTCGAGGAACTTCATCATTAAGTCGTCGTCAAATTCAACAGCTGACTCAATTAAAAGACTTCGATAATTTTTAGCTTTTTCAAGCATATCTGCCGGTACATCGCCCTCTATAAGTTCTTTGTCAGTAAAGTCCTTGTAGGTGTAGGCTTTCATGCTAACGAGGTCGATAATGCCGTTAATTTCTTTTTCGAAGCCAATCGGTAGGTGAATTGGGTGAGCGCGGCGAGTTAAGCGAGCGTGAATACTGTCCAGTGATTTATAGAAGTCACCACCGGTTTGGTTAATTTTGTTTACAAAGCAAATACGTGGAACACCGTACTTGTTGGCTTGGCGCCATACAGTTTCGGTTTGGGATTCAACACCCATTTTTCCGTCAAATACAGTAACTGCACCATCTAATACACGCAAAGACCGCTCTACCTCGACGGTAAAGTCAATGTGGCCGGGGGTGTCGATAATGTTAATTTGGTGATCTTTCCAGTAACACGTTGTAGCAGCAGATGTAATGGTAATACCACGTTCTTGCTCTTGTTCCATCCAGTCCATTGTGGCTTCGCCGTCGTGAACCGCACCAATTTTGTGCTTCATACCGGTGCGATACAAAATACCTTCGGTAGTTGTTGTTTTACCTGCGTCAATATGCGCAATAATACCGATGTTTCGGTAGTCTTTTAGTTCATATGTCTTGTCTGCCATGTGGTACGTTGCTCCCATTCACTACAAGTGAAATTATTTAACTTTAAAATAGCCGCTGTTCGCGGCTCGTTACACCTAGAATACCTCTAATTGTTATCTGGTGCAAGATAACAAAATCCAGCAATCTCCATCTGCGCGATCTTCGCTGATAACGCATCGCGCCTAATTCCATGCACGAGCGGGTCGCTTGTGTCCTGAGAATACTCAGAAGCTTGTTCAGCCGACATGCCGCTCATGCGATCTAATTCTAAATCGTAAAGGTGTTTAAGATTCATTCAACAATTAGTAGCGGGCGAAGTGTGCGAACGCACGGTTGGCTTCGGCCATTCGGTGTACGTCTTCTTTTTTCTTAACAGCTGAACCAGTTTCGTTAACCGCATCAACAATTTCGGCAGCCATTACTTCTGCAAATGGCTTTCCTGCACTTTTACGTCGAGAACGAGCAGCTTCGATAAACCACATTAGTGTTAAGTGAGTCTGACGATTACCTTGTACAGGGAATGGAATTTGATAGTTTGCTCCACCAACGCGTCGTGATCGGACTTCTACACTTGGACGAATATTATCGATTGCTTGTTCGATGGTCTTAAGCGGGTCTTTTGACTTAAGCTTAGTAGCAGCCAATTCCATAGCTTGGTAAACTGCAGCTTCAGCTTTTTGTTTCTTGCCGTCTTGCATAGTCTTGTTAATGATTTTTTGAACCAAAACAGAGCCGTACTTACGGTCGCCCGGAATGTCTCTGATTAATGATTTAGTCTTCTTACGTGGCATAATTACTCCTTTAGTTGTGGTCGGCTCCCGTTATGTAGCGGGCCGTCTTCACTATTGCCTTATTATAGTTAGTCTTTTTTAGCGCCGTACTTACTGCGTCGTTGTTTACGGTCGGACACGCCCTGAAGGTCGAGTGTTCCGCGAACAATGTGATAACGCACGCCCGGAAGGTCCGGTACACGCCCGCCACGCACGAGAACAACAGCGTGTTCTTGTAGGTTGTGACCTTCGCCGCCAATGTACGCCCAAACTTCTTGACCGTTTGTTAGACGAACACGAGCCACTTTACGTAGCGCTGAGTTTGGTTTACGCGGGGTTCGGGTAGTCACCTTAATACAAACGCCACGGCGTAGTGGTGTGTCTTTTTTGTATTTACGATTGTGCAGTGAATCCTGAACAAAGTGCAAGTCAGCTGACTTACTCTTCTTTTTTGTGGTTGATCGGCCCTTACGAACCAATTGGTTAATTGTAGGCATTACGCTCCTGCTCTTTCTTCAAATGTGAACTTTAACAGATAAGACATTATTCTGCAACCTCTGTTACTTCATCGGCCTGATCATTATTGACTCGAGCCCCTGTACCAACAGGAATCTTTCGACCAATAATAACGTTTTCTTTAAGACCGTACAGGTTGTCGACTCGTCCGTTAACAGCAGCCTGTATCAATACGCGAGTTGTATCTTGGAAACTGGCGGCAGATAGGAATGAGTCAGACCATGTAGAAACCTTGGTGATTCCAAGTAGTAGCTGACTGTACTGTGCTGGTTCTTTACCGGCGTCAGCAAGGGTCTTATTCTCGTCAATAATCGCAGCTTTAGACACGATGTCACCAATTACAAAACTACTGTCACCTGGGTCGTCAACTTGAACACGGCTAAACATTTGGTTAACCACAATTTCAAGGTGCTTGTCGGCAATGTTGTGGCCTTGGCTAGCAAAAATTCGACGAATTTCTGTAATGATGTAGCGTTGAGTTTCGAGTACTCCCTTGAGCTTCATCAATTCACGCACGTTGATAGAACCAGTTGTAAGACGATCACCTTTTTCTACACTGTCGCCATCGCTAACAGTTAGGGCTTTAAAGCCAGGTATTTCGTACAATCGGACCTTACCAGTGTCGCCAATGACAACTATTTGATCAGCGTAGACTTCTGCCACGCCGTCGATCTTAGCGGCGAGTGGTTTTTTACCATCTTTGTCTGCTAATACGTCGCCAGCTTTAACCTTGCTGCCTGACTTGATCTGTACTTTTCGATCGCCAAGCTCATGAGCAACAGCTTTGTCAGCGTCGGAAGCAACCTGAACCACGTAATGATTGCCAGCTTCACGAATGCTTACTTTTCCGTCGATTTCAGTTAAGAAAGCTTGTCCTTTTGGATTACGAGCTTCTAGAAGTTCGTCTACACGAGGAAGACCTTGCGTGATGTCTTCACCAGCCACACCACCGGCGTGGAAGGTTCGCAGTGTTAGCTGCGTACCAGGTTCACCAATACTCTGGGCTGCAATAACACCAACTGGAGTAAATGGTTTAACTAACTCACTTTTACTCATGTCTACACCGTAGCTAGATGGGCTAATCCCACGAACTGATGTATCGGTTAGAATGCTTCTTATAGTCGCTTCTTGAACATCGTGTTCGTCGATTTCTTCTGCAATGTCTGGAGTAATAAGGTCTCCAGCTTTTGCGAGTACTTTGCTGCCAGCTTTTAGGTCTGCGGCTAAAATACGTCCTGTTACACGGTCGGCAAACTCTAGGCCAATACCTTCAGTTTCTTCACGAGTAATGGTGTACCCTGGGTCTTCGACATCGGTGTCGTTTATAAACACATCTTGAACAACGTCAACCATACGTCGGGTAAGGTACCCTGAGTCGGCTGTTTTTAGCGCGGTGTCGATCATAGTACGTCGAGTACCACGAGTTGAGATAAAGTTCTCAAGGCTTGAAAGTCCGCGCTTGTAGTTGTTCTTAATTGGTAGTTCAATAATTCTACCGGTTGTGTCAGCAACCATACCAAGTGAACCAGTCACCTGTTTTAGCTGACCAACGTTACCACGAGCACCTGAAATCGCCGCTAATGAAACTGATGAGTCAGTTTCTTCAAAAGTAGATTCAAGTGTCTGCATGACTTTGTCGTCTACGTCGCGCCAGCTGTCTACGGTTAGGCGGTAGCGTTCTTCTTCTGTAATAAGACCTTCTTCGTATTGGTCAGAAATTTCTGCTGCTCGCTTATCGCCTTCTTCCATAATGTCGTCAAGCTCAGCAATGTCTGGGTAGTCAAACACACCAGTAGAAAGACCAGATGCTGTTGCATATTCGAAACCTAAATCTTTAAGTTCGTCAGCAACTTCAGCTGTTACGTCGCTGCCGTATTTGGCAAATATCTTAGCCATAATCTTAGCAAGTGATTTTTTGGTACCAGTAACGTCTTGGAACGGAAAGTCTTCTGGCAAGATTTCGTTAAACAATACCCGACCTAACGTCGTGTCACGTCGTGCACCTTTGGCAAAAATAGAAACTGGAGATTGAAGTTTGATGTGACCTTGGTCGTACGCATAGAGTGCTTCGTCGATGTCAGAAAACACCGGTCGCTTACCTTCTAGCTTGTATTTTTCGTACGTTAAGTAGTAACAACCCAATACAATATCCTGCTGGATGTGCAGAATTGGCGAACCGTCAGACGGTTTAAGCAGGTTTTTGCGAGCTGTCATTAGTTCGCGGGCTTCAGCCTGCGCTGCGTCACTTAATGGTAAGTGAACTGCCATTTGGTCACCATCGAAGTCTGCGTTGAATCCAGCACAAACAAGCGGGTGAAGCTGAATAGCTTTACCTTCAATCAATACCGGTTGGAAAGCTTGAATACCGAGTCGGTGAAGAGTTGGAGCACGGTTAAGTAGTACGTACTTGCCTTTAATCACCTCGTCCAACGCGTCCCATACCTCTGCATCACCAGATTCAATCATGCGTGTAGCTGATTTGATGTTGTGTGCGTAATCAAGCTCGATTAATCGGCCAATCACAAATGGTTTAAACAATTCGAGGGCCATCATTTTTGGCAGACCACATTGTTCGATGTTTAATTCAGGACCGGCTACGATTACTGAACGACCTGAGTAGTCAACTCGCTTACCAAGGAGGTTTTGTCGGAATCGACCTTGCTTACCTTTAAGCATATCGCTGAGTGATTTTAGTTTTCTGCGACCGCCAGTTGCTGCTACAGCTCGTCCGCTACGTGAAGCGTTGTTGTCAATTAATGCATCGACAGCTTCTTGAAGCATTCGTTGTTCGTTTCGCTGAATAACTTCTGGGGCTTTAAGATCAACCAACTTTTTAAGACGATTGTTTCGGTTAATTACTCGTCGGTACAAGTCATTTAAGTCACTTGTAGCAAAACGACCACCGGTAAGCTGCACCATTGGGCGGAGGTCTGGTGGGATTACTGGCAATGCAGTCATAATCATAGACTTCGGCTGAATATTAGCTCGTTGCATACCTTCGAGCATTTTTAGACGTTTAACAAGTCGTTTTCGACGTTGTCCTTTGGCGCCGTCAGCTTGTTCGGTCAAATCAGCAATCAAATCTTCTAGTTTGATTTCGTCCAACAAAGCTTTGATGGCTTTTCCACCCATTTTTACTGTTACCAAGTCGCGGTACTCGCGAGGCATTTCACGGTAAGCGCCTTCAGTAATAAGGGCTTTTTTAACTAAGCTTAGTAATTGAGCTCGCTTGGTGTCGTATTCGGCGGCTGTATCTTCGAGTTCTTTGCTTTGCTGCTTAGCAAGTTCTTTAACATCGGCGTTTTCTTCTTTAGACGCTTGTTCAAAACGAGCTTTAATTGCTGCTTGCGCTGCTTCTGCTTCGGCATCAAGGTCGGCAATCATTTGGTCACGGGCTTCACCGTCGACTTTTGTAACGATGTAGCTAGCGAAGTACACAACTTTTTCAAGATTTTTGACAGTCATGTTTAGAATCAAACCAACTGCACTTGGCGTACCGCGCAAGAACCAAATGTGTGTCACAGGAGCCGCTAGGCTAATGTGGCCCATTCGTTCACGACGAACAATACTCTTAGTGACAATTTCACCTTTGTGATCGCGTGCAACTTCTCGGTTACGAATACCGCGGTATTTTGGATCGTTGGGGTTAATGTCTTTAACTGGACCAAAAATTCTTTCACAGAACAACCCGTCTCGTTCTGGTTTTTGGGTTCGGTAGTTAATGGTTTCTGGTTTTAACACTTCACCGTGCGACCATTCAAGAATTCTCTCAGATGATGCGATTGTTAGACGAACAGCGTCAAAGTCTGTCATGTCCTTACTGTATCCTTGAGCGTACATTATTCGTCCTCCTTAACTTCATTATCGTCAGCATCTGACTCGCTATCCGCCGATTCGTCGTGAGCATCTTCGTCAGCAGCTTTGAATTCGTCTGCAGCAGCGTCGTCAGTTATATCAACTTGAGCATCGCCATCAGCCATGTCTTGAGCAGCGTTGGCTACGTCGCCGTCCTTTGCTTGTTCTTCAAGGACTTCCTCAATGACATCATCAGCATCGATACTTTGCTCGTCTTTTATCAAGTCAACTTCAAGACTAAGACCTTGTAGCTCTTTAACAAGAACGTTAAAGCTTTCTGGGATCTTCGGACCTTGGATAGTTTCTTGCTTCACAATCGCTTCGTAGGCTTTTGATCGGCCGTAAACATCGTCTGACTTAATAGTTAGCATTTCCTGTAAGCTGTGCGCAGCTCCATACGCTTCAAGCGCCCAAACTTCCATTTCTCCGAATCGTTGACCACCATTTTGCGCCTTACCACCGAGTGGTTGCTGGGTAACCATTGTGTATGGTCCGGTTGCACGAGCGTGAATCTTGTCAGCGATCATGTGGTTCAGCTTAATCATGTACATTGGCCCGACAGTAGTAGTTTCTTTCATAGGTTCGCCGGTGCGGCCGTCGTACAACTGGAACTTACCGTCTTCTGGTAGGCCAGCTTCTTTAAGCAGGTCTTTTACTTTTTCAGTTTCAACACCTTGGAACGGTGGGCTGGCAATCTTCCAGCCTAAGGCCTGAGCAGCCATACCTAGGTGGTTTTCAAACAGCTGACCAATGTTCATACGACTTGGTACACCAAGTGGGTTCAAGACAACGTCCAGTGGCGTTCCGTCTTCAAGGAATGGCATGTCTTCTACTGGGAGAATTCGAGCGATAACACCCTTGTTTCCGTAACGTCCACCAAGCTTGTCACCTACACTAATCTTTCGCATTTGAGCAACAAAGACCTGCACTTGCATCAAGGCTCCAGCCTTCATTTCGTGGCCAAGTTCTTTAGAAAAGATCTTTACGCCAACAACTTTACCGTGTTTACCGTTTGGCATTCGAAGGCTCGTGTCTCGAACGTCTTTAGCTTTTTCACCAAAGATTGCTCGTAGCAGGCGCTCTTCACTGGAAAGTTCTTGTTCGCCTTTTGGCGTGATTTTACCTACAAGTACGTCACCAGGACGGACTTCCGCACCGATTCGAACAATACCTTCTTCGTCAAGGTGACGAAGCGCTTCTTCAGATACATTTGGAATGTCGGCAGTAACCACTTCTGGGCCAAGCTTTGTTTCTCGGACTTCAACCATGTAGTCAACAATATGAATTGAGGTTAGGGTGTCGTCTTTTACCAACCGTTCAGACACAATAATCGCGTCCTCAAAGTTGTATCCACCCCATGGCATGAAGCCAACAAGCACGTTCTGGCCAAGAGCTAGTTCTCCGCCTTGTATGCTCATACCTTCAATGATGCTGTCACCTTTTTTAAGCTTATCGCCCTTTGTGACAACAACTTTGTCATTCATGCTGGTTCCGTCGTTACTACGGACAAAGTGTCGTGGCGTGTACTTTTTAGTACCTGCTTTTTTGTATTTAACAGTCACTTCGTCAGCTGTAGCAGATACAACTTCACCGTCTTCAAGTGCGGCAACAAGCTGACCAGAGTTAAGAGCAACGTCTCTTTCAAGGCCGGTTCCTACTACTGGTGATTCCGGTTTAACTAATGGAACAGCTTGACGTTGTTGGTTTGCACCCATCAAAGATCGATACACGAAGTTTCGCTCTAAGAAAGGAATAAGACCAGCACTTGATCCTACAATTTGCTGTGGACTGGCGTCCATGTGCGTTACATCGTCGGCATCGATAACCTCTGCTTGTAGTTCTACACGAGCACTAACACGGTCCTTTACAAAGTAACCGTCTTCATCGACTTCGTTTCCGGCGCCGGCAATCGCTGCGTCTTTTTCATCAAAAGCGTCTAGGTACACAATTTCATCGGTAACCTTAGCTTTAACTGGGACAGTGGCGCTATCAAGTTTTGCTAATTTATCAGCATCAGCTTTAGTGATTTTTGCACCTTCTTTAACAACAACTTTGTCGTTGGCGTCTTTAATGTCGCGGCTAGCAATGCGACCAACACTATTTTTAGGAGTAACTGCATTTTGGACCTTAATATACGGTGTTTCTAAAAAGCCATAGTCGTTTACACGAGCAAATTGAGCTAAGTTCAATACCAATCCAATGTTGGCACCTTCTGGTGTTTCAACGGTACAAATACGGCCATAGTGAGTGGCGTGTGCGTCACGAACCTCAAAACCAGCACGTTCACGGCTCAATCCGCCAGGCCCCATAGAGCTAAGGCGTCGTTTGTGAGCAAGTTCGCTCAACGGGTTTACTTGGTCCATGAACTGCGATAGCTGTGAGCTTGCGTAGAATTCGCGGACTGCCGCAACGATTGGTCGGGCATTTACAAGTTGTCCTGGTGTAACTGTTTCGATTTCGCTCATAGACATACGGTCTTTAGCGTTTCGATCCATGCGCAGTAAGCCGATTCTGAACTGACGTTGAACCAATTCGCCAACCAACTTCACGCGGCGATTACTTAGCGAGTCAATATCGTCTGGCAATTCTTGCGTATTATTAAGTCGAATAATTTCAGAAATTATCGCTGTTAGGTCTTCCATACGCATAACACGGTTTTCGATGGTATTTGGCACATCTAAGTCTAAGCGACGATTAAGCTTGTAGCGACCTACACGACTAAAATCAAATCGTTTGAAATTAAAGAACATGCTTTCGAGCAAGCTCTTAGCGTTATCAACAGTTGCCAGGTCGCCTGGTCGTAGACGGCGATACACTTCAATCAAAGCTTCTGCTGTTGTGCTTGATGGGTCTTTTTCTAAGGTAGCTGCAATGTGGCTTAATTCACCGGTGTCAACATGGTTAAACTGTGACTCAATTGCACGGTCAGTACCAACACCAAGAGCACGTAGTAATGTTGTGATAGGAATTTTTCGACGTCGGTCGATCTTTACGTAGATTGCACCGTTCTTAGCTGTTTCAAATTCTAACCATGCACCACGACCGGGAATAACCTTAGCTCCGTAGTGTCGCTTAGCTCCTACCATTTCACCAGTAAAGAAAACACCTGGTGAGCGAATAAGTTGGCTTACTACTACTCGTTCTGCGCCGTTAATCACAAATGTTCCGCGTTCGGTCATCCATGGGTAATCGCCAAGGTAAATCTCGGCTTCTTTCACTTCGCCTGTAACTTTGTTTGTAAGCTCAACAGTGGCCTTTAGGGGAGCTTCAAAACTAGTGTTGTTTTCTCGTGCTTCAAATTCGCTAATTTTTGGGTCTTCAAATTTGTAGTCTTTAAATCGTAGCTCTAGCTTTTCGCCGGTGTAGTCTTGAACTGGATTAATTTCAGCAAAGATCTCACCTAGAGCTTCTTCAACAAACCACTGCCACGATTTAACTTGATGTTCTAATAAATTTGGTATTTCTACGGTCTTTTTTGATTTTGTTAAATATTTACGCGTTACAGCAGCGCTAGAAGACATAAAAAGCTAGTCCCATCTGTTTAAAAATTAGTATTTGTCGCGTGCAGCAAGGTAGGCCTACTTGCTGTTCGTCAAGGTGAAGACACCTGATGCTTTTTATTTTTTTGGCCAAATAAAATAAAAAGCTCGACTGCTTCTTGCGCTTAATTATATACGTCCGACCTGTTGTGTCAACTTATGTGTTAACTAACTTTAACTCGGCTTGAAATCTCGCAGGTTAAATTTTCGTGCGCAACTGGAAATTCAGCGGTTCTGCGCCAGGCTTTGCGCCCACCATATGCAGCAGCCAATAAGTCATATGCAGTTGGCTTTTTTGTCAACGGCTTAAGTGGTGCAATAAGCACCCGCTGCACAGGGTTTTGCCGTTTACCACGTCTTAAAAATTTAATGTACATTTTTTCTTTACCCATCTGTTCCTTGGCAGCAGAAAGTAACTGGCCACCAATCTGCACTACATCCTGACTGGTTTCAGTTTCAATGCAGTAAAACTTTGTCATCACAAAGCACTCACCGATTAATAATGAAGCAAGTTGCTCTTGCGGGCTACGGAGTCGCGGGGTGTATTTTTCAACAACACCAAAAGCTACAAGTTCTGGTGACTTTTTATTACCAGCCGCCACAGCAATCAAGCGGCCGGTCGCAATGCAGTCCGCAAATAGATCTTTGTATGCTGCTAGCTGTTTGTCATTATCGGCGATATGTTTTGTTTGTTCACCAAAAATCGCACCGTCAACACGGTGATCATGAATGCCTACATTTAGTGTTTTAGCAAAAAACTGTTTTTCAAGTTGCAACAATTGGCTCAACACCGGTTTAGTCTGTAATTTCTTTGGGCTTACTACGAATAGGTCAGACACTATATTTCCTTATTGTTTGTTTATGTTCTTGCCTGTTAGTTTGTTTCTTTCAGGCTTTTAACAACGTGATCAACAATACCATAGTCTTTAGCATCTTTAGCGGTTAACCAGCGGTCGCGGTCCATGTCTCTATTAACTTGTTTAGCTGTTTTCCCTGTCCAGTCGGCAAACATTTGTTCTAATAGTTTTTTAATATCGAGCGTTTCTTTAGCGTCTATTTCAATATCACTGGCAGTGCCACGGTAGCCGCTACTTGGTTGGTGAATCATCACCCGCGAATTAGGCAATGCAAACCGCTTACCTTTTGTGCCAGCAGCCAACAACGCCGCACCCATACTGGCACTTAAACCTATGGCTATAGTTTGCACGTCTGGCTTAATAAAGTTCATGGTATCAATGATTCCAAGCCCGTCGTACACACTACCACCGGGGCTGTTTATATACAGTTTTATGTCTTTTTCGGGGTCTTCGTAGGCTAAGTGCAGCAATTGAGCGACAATTAGATTAGCAGAGTGATGGTTAACTTCGGTGCCCAAAAAAATTATTCGCTCCTTAAGCAAGCGAGAGTAAATATCGTAGGCTCGTTCACCCATTGATGTTTGCTCAATGACGGTTGGAACTAGCATATTTGACTGCGGACCACTGGTGGATTGTGATTGTATATTCATACTATTAAGTGTACGAATTTAGCACTCATAATACAAGAGTGCTAATGCTCATAATAGTCTCTGAACAATGTCTACGAGTTCTTGATCATCGAATTCGCCTTCGTTTTCCATAAATTCTTCAATTGTATCGTGATCAACGCCCATCACTTTAGATGCTACGAGCAATAAAGCCGTACGTTTTTGAACTTTAGAGTTAGAGACGTACTCGCTGTAAGCCCTTTCTATATATGTGCTTGGTAGTGTATCTGTGCGATGGGCATTAACCTGTGCTGTAGGATTTTGTAGTGTAATTAAAGACGACATTACCTCTGCGAATTGAGCATGCATTGAGCCAAGGACGACTACGGCTGTTTTTGGGCCGTCATCCAGCTCATCCTCCCCTAGAGAAGTCAGAATCCTCTCTGCCCAAAGTTGTTCACGTTGTATAAATGTAGGTATAAACACTCCATTTACGTACTTTTGACATTGTTTCTTAAAAGCTGACACAGGAGCTCTTCTGAATGGCAGCAAATTTTCTCTTATTGGGACGGCGTGGCCGTCTTGATTGTGCACAATATGCAAATAATTCGGAAGGTTTGGATGAGACAATTCATAATCAATTTGCACGACTTTAGCACCTGTACCACGAATAAGATCAAACCGACGCGTTGCGTATCGATACCCGGGATGGTTCCTTCCATATGCGTACAGGCCCAATAAAGTTGTTTGAGCTTCAAAGCTGCCATCGGAAATCTTTTGCGTATACTCCAACTGCTGCGGCTGCCAAGCCATGCCTTCTAAGAAGATCAAATCTAAATCCTCTGTAAAGAAAGGATTTACGCTTTCAGGTAGAGATTCGTCATCAATATGCGAGCCTAGTAAAAACGTTACCTTGTGTGCTTTCTGTGGAGCTAGCCCTTCAAATCTTTTAAATGGGCGTGGAACTTCACGGTCATTTGGGGGGCTTAACCCTTCTGAGCTATTTGGATTCTGTTTCATGTTTAGTATTTGATTCAACAATCAGGTCGATTGTTTTTTCAGTCAACATTTGTGCCGCTACTTCACGGCGGGCGTCAGGCTTGTCGAGCTCTGCCTGCATTTTTTCGTCTGTGTAGCGTTGTTTTAATAATGCAATTCGTTGATCAATTTCGGGCGTAGTAACTTTTAAATCTTCGGCTTCTGCTACTTCAGTAAGCACGATACTTGCTTTAGCCCGCTTTACGGCTCGGTCGTCTAAGTAATCAGTTTCAAAAGATTTCTCGTCATAACCTTCTGCGTCTCTAAATTGCTCTAGCGTCATGCCGCGGTACTGTAAATTCTGCATAAGTTCTTGGCGCAGCTGATTCTTGACGTTCTCTTTAAGTTTCGGTGGAATATCAAACTTAGATTTTTCTACCAATGCCCCAACTAATTCTTCACGGTACGTACTGTCAGCTTTGTTATTCTTTTCAGCTTCGAGTTGTTTTTTTATGTCGGCCTTTAGATCTGCGAGTTTAGTAAACGGACCAACCGTACCTGCAAAGGCGTCGTCAATCTTTGGTTTAACAACTTCTTCTATTTTTTTGACAGTAATAGTAAAGGTAACTGGTTTATTTTGTAGAGCTTTTACGTGGTAGTCCTTAGGGAAAATAACATCAAACGTTTTTTCGTCTCCAGCTTTTAAGCCTACAACTTCTGGCTCAAAACCTTTAATGAATGTATTACTGCCAATAACCAATGGGTAGTCTTCACCGCTGGCGCCACTAACCTCTTTGCCGTCTTTATCGACACCTTTAAAATCGATCCAAACTTTGTCAGCGTCTTTGGCTGCTCGTTTTACTTCTTTGCTTTCAGCTCCGCGAGTTGCCAAATTATCTAAAACTTCTTCTACTTCTTTATCTGTTACGTCCTCTACCGTTCGCTTAACAGAAAGCTTCTTATAGTCAGGTAGTTTAAATTCTGGAGTTACTTCTACTTCAGCTTCAAATTCAAGTTCTGTATAAGGCACAAACTTTGTCAACTTAATGGCTGGCTGACCAATAACTGCTACTTTTTCATCTTTAATAGCTTTGACGTAGGCAGAGTTTACGACATAGTCAATGACCTGATTTTGCAAATAATCATCACCAATCTGCTTCTCTACAATTTTGTCTGGTGCTTGCCCTTGTCTAAACCCTGCGGCTTTTACATCTTTACGGGCGTCTTCTATTACTTCTTTTTTGGCATCTGCGATTGTTGATTCTTCAACTGCAATTGTAAGTTTAACTAGACTGTCTTTAAGTTCTTGCTTTTGTACTTCCATGAAACTCCATACTCCTTTGGCACTATTTAGAAAGTTAGAATTATTAACTCGCCACAACTATAACAGATTAGCGAATATAACCCCACCGTTTTAACAGAGAGTAATTATTATAGCCTAAATCAGTGTGCACAAGGTCAATAATTGGAATCCACTGAGCTGAATCTAGTTCATCTGCTTGGTGGATTATCTCACCAGCAACATATCTGCATTTAAAAAAATGCATTTCTGCAGACGAGCTTTTGTCTATAAATAATTGCTCTGTAACCTCTACCTCGATATTTGTCTCCTCGGCAATTTCGCGCAGCACTGCTTGCTGGGGTGTCTCACCACTGTCAACCATGCCGCCAGGGAGCACCCATTTTTCGGCTTCATTGGCGTACCACTGAGGCAGCTGCACAAGCAGGATATTATCGTCATTTTCTACTAAACCGGCAGCAGCCTTTAAAGTACTTGTTTTACTCATCTATCTCGAAATAATCAGCAATAAAAGCTGGAATGTTCTCGGCAGGCATTGTATGTTCTGTTTCTTCACGTAAATTCTTAACAACCACCTCGCCGGATTCAATTTCCTTGTCACCAATAAACACCATAAACGGCACGCCAAGTTTAATTGCTGACTTGATCTTTTTATCGGCTTTTTTATTAAGCACATCAACCGCTACATTCACTCCGTCTTCTCGCAGGTCACTGGCAAGCTCTTGAACTTCACTCGGGTCGGTTCCTTCTAGCGTTGCGACAATAAGTTCGGTAGCAGGCATGTAGTCGGGCGTTAACTCATGTAAGCGTAGAAATTCCGCCAAGGTTGCGTCGCCCATCCCAAAGCCTACTGTTGGCAAAGGGTCTACACCAAACATGCCAACCAAATTATCGTAGCGACCACCACCAAACATGCTGCGATTATTTTCTGGGTGTTTATCAAATACTTCAAACACAATGTCGGTGTAATAATCAAAGCCACGAGCTAAGCTTGGGTCGAAAACTGCTCTCGTACCAGATTTTTCGAGTAGATCGATAGTTTGCTTGACACTAGAATCCTTACCTAAATTACTGTAGTCATCTGATAAATAACACTCAATTGACGCTACATTCTCAACTGAATCTTTAAGCTTCTGCTCAAATTCTTCAGTAGACATCTTGTCCTTGGAGTCAATCAACCGCACGATGTCTTCTGTATTAGTTTTTGGGACTGACATCTCAATATTGGCACGTAAAGTCTTTTTTGAATTGATTCGTATCTCATACATCGACTCATCCGCGCCGAATGCCTTCATAATGTCGTCGGCTAGTTTTAGCATTTCGTATTCTGCGTTCAGCGTGTCATCGCCAAATATATCCGCGTTTAACTGCCAAAATTCACGTAATCGGCCTTTCTGTGGTCGTTCGTAGCGCATGCAGTTAGGGATCGAAAATAAGCGCAACGGATATCCAGACTCTTGTCGTTGCTGTGCAACCAAACGGGCTACACTCGGTGTCATTTCTGGGCGAATTGTTATATTACGACCGCCGCGATCTTCAAAACTGTACGTCTGCTGACTAACAATTTCTTGACTGGTTTTTGCCGTATACAAATCAATCGGCTCAATCGTAGGGGTCATGTATTCTTCGTAGCCAAAACTCTGACAAACATTGCGCCAGGTATTAAAAATATATGTTTGTAAAAACATATCTCGCGGTGCAAAGTCACGCGTTCCGCGGTAAGGGTCTTTTGATAATTGGTTGCTCATAGCATGAAGTATAGCAAGTTTGATTGGTTCTCTTCTGTTTTTTATAAAAGCTGCTTTAGCAAGCTGCCGCTTGCATCAATTACCACCATTTTGAGTGATCAAAACGGTGGAGCCAAAAGATCACCCTGTTCACGTCTCTTGATATACTCACTGCTTGTTTAACAACAGCCTGCGGAATGGCTAAAGCCAGTCTGAAAGTTATCTATAAGAGTTTCAGACACGTCCTCGGCTTAATTGTTGTTAAGCCAAGCATTCCTATTCAGGATCTGTTCAAAAGGGATTGGCGAGCTTCGCTCGCTGGGTCTGGGCTTAAAAGACAGTTTTCCTGATTAGATGTTGTGATTCAAATTGTGTGAACCTTACCGAGTGAGGTGTGCTTCATTAAAGAGCTGGGAGCTCTTTAATAGAATGCACTCTGAACGAGAACAATTTTAATTACTAACAGAAAATAAAGAAAAGTGGCTCCGCCCAGCAGTTTTGTGTTCCGTTTGTCTGTACAAATGGAACATTGGTTTGGTGAGCGGTAGCTTACCCTGAACCTATCTTAAATTAGAAATTAAGATCATCTTGATTCAACTTACTAAGTATCAATTTGTACCCACCACTGCCAGTTTTTAGTTTTTTGCTAACTTCGGCTACCGTTGCCGCACTGCAACCAGTTTCTTTTTGAATATCTAAATAGTTAACTTTATTGAGCAATAGTTTAGCAATATAAATTCTATTAGAAAGTTCGGAAATTTCTTTTGTGGTTAGCAAGTCTGCCAAAATAATTTTAGCTTGAGCCAGGTTTTCTGCTGCGGCTATCGCACTAAGCAGCGTTGCGGTTTTAGGATCATCCCAAACACTTGGGTCGAATACATTCATTCCATTACTTTACCAAACTAAAGTTAAAGTCATGCAACTATTGCTGCTAAGGCGGTAATAACAGCAGCCGTAATGGTTGCACACAGCATAAGTAAGTAAGATTTTTTTCTATCTTTATATTTGGCTTCGTCGCTAACGGTCGTCAATAAAGGGCTGTGGTGGTTATCGGCATTTTGTTTACCGCGAACACCAAATCGGACGCAAAATCGGTTTGTTGCTTGCAGATACCCTATGACCGCAAGCCAAACCGAAGGAAAAAGTGCTACGTAAAACCACGTTTCTGCGTCTACTAATACTAGGAACGCAAAAACTATTAAACTAAACATAGAGGCCAATATCGCAGACTCCCTGCGTACTCTGGCCTCTTTTGGGTTAATATTAACTCTACCCGGCTGGTATTGCTGGCATTCGTTTGTCATAAATCGTTATCTAATTTTCTCAAGTGTACTGCAAACATTGTGTATAAATATAAAACATATTGACTTAGTTGTTCGAAAAATAATACTATAAGCATGACCAATGTGAGGGTCACTTGTCATACTTTTCACTAAGTAGGCACGTACATTTCCATCATTCAGGAGCTATTCGAGACTCTATGCCCATAGACTTGAGTAGACTTTTACCTCGATAAGGAATTCTTGTTTGCTTAGACGAAAGAGGTAATAGTAATGAGTGGCAGCGTTAGCGGAACGCCGCTCAAGCATGATTAGCCTGTACAGCCGATCGCGTTTGTACGTTACTACTGAATAATTAAGCTAAAAACAGCCCTTGTTCTTCCGCGGAACGGGGGCGTTTTTATTTTGAAATCTTAACTAAGAAATTGTCTGACTCAGTCTGCGCCGCCATGATTGAGGCTATTAAATGATCGCTTTGCACCCACCTACGCTGTTCTTGATTTACTGGCGGATCGGGATCAATGATAAGAAAATCTCCGTCTTTATAGCCAGTACAAGTAACCCCGTGGGTTAATGACCTTCCGCGTATTGGATCCGGCTGAAATTTATCGGTTTCTTGATCGTAGAGTTGTTTGGATTCTTGATTCAAGTAGGTAGAGTTTAGAGTTACAAAAATGGGTGAATCTACAAGAAGACTATGGAGTAGTTTTGTGTTTAAATTCTGAAATTCGAACGAACCACCCTTGGCTACGTAGAGCTCCCAGCCATCGACCAAAACTTTATGGTATCTGCTCAACCATGAATTTTCTGGTATGTGTCTTTGCCGTAGTTTTAAATTTTCAACTACCTCCTTAGCTGACAAACTACCCCACGATCTGTCGAAAAGTTCAGTATCGAAAATATAAGAAATTGTTCCGTAACCTTGTGCTGGAAAATAGGCAGCTAAGTGACCAGGCGATGTGCCTATTTTCTCACCGTTTTCTTCATAAACTGGTACTTCTTTAATAACTTGATCTACTGTAATCTTTGGGTCGAAAAAAGATAATAATTGAGCAGCTGCTGTTTGCATACATTGTGCTGTATCTTGATGAATAGAGACTACTCTATGTTCTATAGCTTGCATGATTTTATATTATACAGACTACCATCCATACAGCAGTACTTACTTTGCTATATTAATGATTTCTAGTGGGCGAGCCTGCCTGCCGGTAGGCAGGAAAGGACCGTATTATTGTTTTGCTACTCGGCAACATTTGCTTCGCAAATGCTCGTTGGCCAAGCAAAGAAAATGTACCGGTACCATCAGGTACTGGTACGCCTCTCGGTTCAAGTCCTGACTCAGAATTAAAAAATGAACCTCATGAAGAAGCTCATTTTTTATGGTGGGCGAGATAGGACTTGGTCACGTTCCGCGACCCCGAAAAAACATCTTTGGAAGCATAGCCTCCAAAGAGTTTATTTCCTTGCGCCATGCTGCCAGCATGGCTCACCTTCACGAAGGTTCAAGACATACTTATCCTCACCAAATTAAAAAAGACCCATTTGGGTCATCTTTAATTTGGTGGGCGAGAAAGGACTTGAACCTTCACGCCTTGCGGCACTAGTTCCTAAGACTAGCGTGTCTACCAATTCCACCACTCGCCCACGATATAAATTTTTAAAGGTTCAAGAATAAATTATAACGGACTTGGTCACCTTCGGCGACCCCGAAACTTCGCGATTAAAAACTAGTTTTTATCGGAAGGTTTCCTTGCAAAGTGCCACTGGCACTTTTCACCTTCACGCTTGCGAGTAACAAATTCTAAAAGCTTGTACGTCAGCCAACTCCACTACTCGCCTACGCTCGCAATATATTATCAGTTTTTAGTTTTTGAAAAAACTCAAAGTTGCATTGCCAAAGCGATTTGATGAATCCTTTTTTAGTCCTTTTATTTTTAACTTGTCTTCCGTGCCATGAGAAAGCACAAACAAACCACCACCCTTCAAGTATTTAGCAAGCGTATTAAGCTGTTTTTCTGATATATGGTCATAGGGCGGGTCTGCAATAATTAAATCGAATTCTATGTGTTGTTGCTTTACCCAAATTGAACAGTTTGCACGAGAAACTTCTACGGTTTCTTCAAGATCTAATTTGTCTCTGTTGTCCTTGAGCGTCTTAAAAACCTTCGGATCTCTTTCGATAGCATAAATTTTATGAGCACCGCGACTAGCTGCTTCAAATGATACCGCGCCGCTACCTGCATAGGCATCTAGCACAGTTAAGCCAGATACGTTCCCGAGTGAATTAAAAAGAGCGTTTCTGATTTGTTGGCTCATAGGATGTGTTTTATAACTTGCCGGAGCATCAAAAAGTCTGCCGCCCAAATAGCCCCCGGCGATTCTCATGCTGGTTCCTTTGATTTTTCTATCGCTGTTAGCCAAGCTAAAGCAACTGCTCGCGTAATTGCTGGCGCTAAATGATGACGAACTTTCTTATGTAAAGTTCGACTCCAGCCATGGTCGATAAACGCTCCGTACATATTTAATCGAGCTATTTGCTGTGCATACATTCTGAAAAACTTGGCATAACCCTGTTTATGGGCGACTTCTAGCTCAACATCACTTGGCGACCCTCCGCGAATACGATGAGTAATTAAGGCAGCCGTAATGTTCATTTCGAACATTAAATGGGTTGTTAGTACCCCGCGAGCACCAATGACCAACCAGTTGCGCCATAAGGTGTCACGCATCCCAGAACCCTTAATAAACATTTTTTTCTTTTTCGAATTACGGGTTTCTTTACCCTCGCCGCGGATTTGTTCTAATTCTTCTTCGTAGGGGTAGTGGTGAGCCGGCGTTAAGCCGTCTACTACAGCGTGGGCAAGCCAGCTGGCTTCAAACGCAGCTTTTTCTTCGTCGCGCTTTCTTAAAGCTATAGCTAGATTTTCTATGTGATTTTCAATCAGTTCGATTAACTGGGTGTCGCTACCATTAAAAGGGTCTAGGTAATGCCACGGCTCGTTTTGACCGGGGGTTTTTGATTTTATCGAGTCTGGCCCAAATTCTCCCTCAAAATGCTGAATATTCTTTAACGTTGGAAATTTCGAAAATTCCTTAGCTGCTTCCACGCGGTTTAAGTGATGGTTAAAATGTTGTCGAAGCGCCCGATACGCCGACCGATTGAACTTTTGATGCGTCCCTAGCCAGGTTGCAGACCGCGTGCCTAAATAAAAACCTGCGTACACTGTTAATAATCCTCTTAATTTCGTTTAGCTCTATGTTGTATTCGATCCAGTCGGAATTGTAATAATTCGTAGTCTTTTACAGTATAGCTTTCTGTAAATTTTTTTGCGAGACTACGAGCTTTAGAGATTAATTTTGTATTACTTAACACGCCTATATCTAGATCAATAAATCCAGACTGGCGCAATCCGTACAAATCACCGCTGCCACGCTGCTGCAAGTCTTGTTCGGCAAGGACAAAGCCGTTGGTTGTGCCCACAAACGACTTAAGCCTGTCAGCTGCTTGGCCAGTCTTTGTAGTTAGCGCAATAGCATACGCTTGCGTGCTGGCTCTACCAACACGACCCCGTAATTGATGCAATTGAGCAAGACCAAAGCGCTCAGCACCTTCAATCAACATTACGGTGGCATTTTTAATATTCACACCGACCTCTACAACCGTTGTGGCAACTAAAATGTCGACGTTCTTGGCTTTAAAATCATCAATTATTGCGTCTTTGTCTTCCGTCGACAATTGACCATGCAAAGATGCAACGCTGTTGTTAGGAAACTGTTTTTTAATCTTAGCTACCTCTTGTTCGACTGACGTAACACCAAGAACGTCAGATTCTGATATGAGCGGGCAGACCACATAAACTTGATGACCTTTTTGGAGCTCGTTTGACATTGTTGTGTACGCTTGCTTCCTGTATCGAGGCCCGCCAACAGTAGTTTTGACTGGCTTCCGTCCCGGCGGTAGTTCATCTAAAACCGATATGTCTAAATCTGCAAATACAGTCAACGCCAGCGTCCGAGGAATTGGCGTTGCTGTCATGCTCAACACGTGCGGGACACTGCCGTCTTGCCTTGACAGCTGGGTGCGTTGCTTAACACCAAATCGATGCTGCTCGTCCAGCACAACCAATGCAAGTTTCTTAAACGAGACATCTGGCTGTAGCAGTGCATGGGTGCCTACGACGATTCGCTGTGATCCGTCTGCCAACTTGTTTTTGATCAGTGTTTTTTGCCGAACGCTCAACGATGAGCTGAGTAGTTTAGGCTTAAAATCACTCAATAATTCTTGGGCCGATTCTAAATGCTGTTTTGCAACTATTTCTGTTGGCGCGACAATTGCCACCTGATAGCCCGACTCCAACGCAGCATAAGCTGCAAATAATGCAACTACTGTTTTACCACTGCCAACATCTCCTTGCAGCAGCCGGTTCATAGGTGACTCGGTTTTAATGTCAGTAATAATCTCCCACGCCGCCTTACGCTGGGCATCTGTCAATGTAAAACCAATGGTGTCGGCGAACTGCTTCAACTTGATGTCCGCGATATCGCACCTATAGCTTTGTAGTTGTTTTAGCCTGTTTCGAAGCAAATAGCCGAGTAAAACTTGATCATACAAATCTAAAAACTGCCACGAAGTAATTGCATTGGTTAGGCTTTCTTGATTGTTTGGAAAATGAATTTGCTCAAGCTGATGCATGGCATCAATGTTAAGCAATGCAGGCGGGGCGTAGGCTCCTGCATTAACGGTCTGCAGTGCGGCATGAATGAGTTTTCTAAGTTTTGGAGTTTTAAGACTAGCCGACTGTTTATACACCGGAACAATCCGACCAGTATGCAGCTGCACATCGGACAGCAACTCAACTGCTGGATTTATAATCGAAAATTTATTACCTGATAATTTCAATTCACCGCTTACTAAAACGTTGTTGTTGATTGGCAACGAGTCTTTGCGCCAACTCTGGTTAAACCACGTAATAGGAAATTCACCCGATTTGTCGGTGAACGTTGCTGTTGTTATGTGTAGTCCGCGACGTGCATAGCGAGCCTTAACAGAGGTAAATTGACCTTGCAACGACACTACTCCCGGTTTCATTGTTTTAATTGTGGTTAGATTCGAAAAGTCTTTGTAGTCTCTGGGGATATAAAACAGCAAGTCACCGATGGTGACGATACCAAGTTTTTTTAACGCTTTAGCTGTTGCCTCGCCGACGCCAGACAGCTCGCTAACTGCAGTGTGTAACTTCATTACGCAAACAGTGCGAACTTATTTTTGCCACGTTTAATAATCGAATATTTAGACTCTATTTCAGATACTTCTGTAGCTTTTTGGCCATTTATGCTTACTGCGCCAGCTTCTATGAATCGCCGGGCTTCTGATTTCGAACTGGCAAGCTCAGTAGCGACTAAAAAGTCAGCAAGATTTGCTTCACTGCTGGCTGGAAGTTGTTGTTGTAGTAGCTTAAACCCATCTTCGCTTGGTTGATTGCCAGAATACAAACTGTCGGTTGCATTCTTGGCAGCCTCGGCATTTTTTTGGCCATGAACTATTTTTGTTACTTCATAGGCTAGATATTTTTGAGCAGCACGGTCACGTGGGTTTTGCTCAAATTCGTTTATTAGATTCTCAAACTCTTTTGGCTGAATAAGCGTATAGATTTTAATGTAATCACCAACACCAAGATCGTCGGCATTAAGCCAAAATTGATAAAAATCAAAAACTGATGTCAGCCCTGGGTCAAGCCATACTGCTCCAGCCTCGCTCTTACCAAATTTAACTCCGGTACCTTTATTGACGACTAATGGCGCCGTCCAAACGTGAGCTTCGCCGCCTTCGATCCGACTAATTAAATTGACGCCGCTAATACTGTTTCCCCATTGGTCAGCCCCGCTGAGCTGCAGCGTTGCGCCGTGTTCTTTAAAAAGATGCAAAAAATCATAGCCTTGAATAAGCGAGTAGCTAAATTCAGCGTAACTAATCCCGGCGCCGCCTTCGCCGATACGACTTTGGACAAATTCGCGGTCGAGCATTTGGGTCATTGATACGTGTTTGCCAATATCGCGCAAAAATTCCAGATAGTTTATGTCTTTAAACCAGTCGTAATTGTCGACGAGTTTAAAATCCATACCTGAAAAAATTGTCGAATACTGCTTGGCAATAGATTCTTTATTGTGGCGGATATCTTCAAGGGTGAGAAGGTTCCGTTCTTGTTTTTTGCCATCGGGGTCACCGATCATACCAGTTGCTCCGCCAACCAATAATATTGCTTCATAGCCGTGCTGCATAAAGCAGCGAGCCATCATTCCGGCTGCCAAGTTTCCAATAGTCATCGATGCGGCACTTGGGTCTACACCCCAGTAAAATGTACGTTTTTGCTCATCAAGTTGCTGTGAATCACTAAACGTAGTCTGATTTTTAAAACCGCGCCACTCTAGCTCTTCTGAAAGGGTCATAGTATTTGTCATACCTCCATCTTAATATATCTTCTGAAAATAGACAGTAAAAACTGCACCTTTATGCTTATTTTTGCTATACTGACTCAGTTACATTGATAGAGGTTGTTTAATTACATATGGCTAAAAAAACTAGTGTTCGAAAACCTAAAAAGGGCGAACGGAATATAACCTATATGTTTCGAAAAGTCCGGGATATATTTAGAAAACCAAGCGCCAGTCCAGAAGCTAAAGACACCAGCGGCAAACTGAAGTCAGTCCACGGTAAAGCTAAAAAAGACCGGCTTAAAAAAGGTGTTAACAAAAAGAAACAATCAAAATGGCAGAAAGAGTTCTACAAAGACGCCCCGAAAGGTAAAGTAAAGCGCTTTTTTTGGCGCCTACACCCTAAACGACAATTTAAATTCTGGTTCTCTAGGCACGGACTTAGAACAGCTTTTAAGTTTGGCATGTTGGGTATCGCGAGCTTCTTTATATTATTAGTTGGTTTATACGCCTATTACTCGCGCGAATTACCTCCACCAGAAGAAATTAGTCGTCGACTAATAGAACAAACTACCAAATTCTACGACCGAACCGGTCAAGTATTGCTCTATGAGGTATACGGTGACGAAAACCGAACGGTTGTAGAGTTCGACGAAATTTCTGACTACGCCAAGCAAGCAACTATCGCCATTGAAGATAAAAACTTCTATGACCACAATGGTATTAGTATCTCTGGCATTGTGCGTTCGGCGATTCAAAACTTTACCAGCGACACCCAAGTTGGTGGGTCGACAATTACTCAGCAATTTGTTAAAAACTCGCTCCTCTCGCGTGAAAAAACCTACGAACGAAAAATTAAAGAGGCTATTTTGTCGCTTGAACTGGAGCGTATTTACACCAAAGATGAAATTCTTGGCTTTTACTTAAACGAGGTTCCCTATGGCGGTACGTCCTACGGAATTCAATCGGCGGCCAATAACTACTTCGCTAAAGATTCCAGCGAACTAACAATTGATGAAGCTGCTGTATTAGCAGCCATGATTCAGCGCCCGACGTTCTTCTCGCCATATGGTGAAAATACAGAAGAACTAATAGCTCGTCGTGATTTTGTTATTGATTTAATGCAAGAACAAGGCTACATCACTGCCGAAGAGGCCCAAGCATCGAAAGAAACCGACACTCTCGCAAAAGTTGGCAGCAAAGGCCGTGAGCTAACCGACATTAAAGCTCCACACTTTGTCTTAGAAGCCCAGCGTCAGCTAGAAGACCGCTACGGTTCTGACACACTCGCCAAGGGCGGCTTGACGGTGATTACAACTGTCGACATGAAACTCCAAGAAGCAGCTGAAAAAGCTATTGCTGACAATATTGCCGCAGTGGACGCCATTGGCGGTAATAACGCCGCCCTGTCCGCTACTGACCCCGCAACTGGCCAGGTCATTGCACAAGTTGGTAGTCGTGACTTTACTCACCCTGAATTCGGTACGTTCAACGCCGCTTTGTCTCGTCAGCAACCAGGTTCTAGCTTTAAACCGTATGAATATGCAAAAGCTATGGAGAGCAACCAAGGTGCCGGCACAATTTATTATGATTTAGCGACCGACTTTGGCGGCAACTACAAACCGAAAAACTTCGATGGTGGTTTTAAGGGGGCAAATACTGCTCGTGCTCATCTTGGTGGATCGCGAAACATACCAGCAATTAAAGCACTATATATAGCTGGTATCGGCAATGTAATTGATCAAGTAGAAAAACAAGGTGTCAGCATTAATGGTGACGAAAGTAATTTCGGCCTGGCATTAGCACTTGGAGCAGCAGACGTACTTCCTGCCGAACACGTTCATGGATTTTCAGTCTATGCCAACAAGGGTGTTTATAAAGAACAAACCTACATCTTAAAAGTAACAAACTCAATCGGTGAGGTCCTTGAGGAATGGCAAGACAGCGAAGGTGAGCAAGTAGTTGATCCCCAAATTGCCTATATTATTTCTGACATGCTAGCAGACGGCCCAGCCCGAGCTGGTATCTTTGCAGCGCCTGGATCAACCCGCGGTAACAACCTTATTGTGCCAGGCATACAAACAGCTGTTAAAACTGGGACAACAAACGATGCTCGCGACATTTGGACAGTCGGCTACTCAACTCGAATCGCCGCTGGTGTTTGGGTGGGTCATTCGGAAAATATTCCACTGCGAACCGGTGCTTCATCTGCAGTCCAGCCAGCCAGAATCTGGGATGACTTTATGACAGCTGCTCATGACTTATCTGACTACAAAGACAAAACTCCAGACTTTGAACGGCCTGATGGTATTAAGACAGTAACGCTTGATAGAATAACTGGCCGCCTACCATTAGAGGGCAGTAGCAACGGCACTGTGACCGATATATTCCCAAGCTGGTATAAGCCAGCAGAAGCGGTTAGTGGCGACCCATTTGTAATTGACACAGTATCTGGAAAATTAGCGACTGAGTGTACTCCTGAGCTTGCAAAACAAGAAGTTCGCGTCGGTGGTGTGAGCGCCGAAATACCTGCATCTGACCCGTCCTACCGGCGCTGGAATGCTCCAGTGCAAGCACGATATGGTGGCTCCGGCTCTGGCATAGCTAGTAAACCAACCAGCAATGACGATGTTCATAGCTGTAGTGACGCGAAGCCTGTGGTAAGTATCGATAACGTAAGCAATAGCGGAAATACCTACACCGTTGATGTCACGGTTACAAAAGGCAAGTTCCCACTAACAAACCTCGACTACAAGGTTGATGGCCAGATAATTGCCGGCGGTGCTACTGGTATTACCAGCGGTGGCTCGTACTCTAAATCATTCGATCTGAGTGAAGGCAATCACACAATCGAAGTAGTTGTGACCGACGAAGGATTATATCAAAGTAGTGATAACGAAAAAGTGACCGTCGCTGCCAATAACGGAAATGGTAATTTTGCAGCCATATCACCAGACGGCGGCAGCAATAGTGGCACTGTTAACTTTGTCTGGGACCCGCACCCAGACGCCGATAGCTATAAGGTAGTGTGGAACCATACCAGCATCCCGTCGCTTTCAGGTAGCCAGATAGTGAATAATGGCAACACTCATTCCGAATCGTTACTGTCCGGAAACTATGAGTGGTATGTCGAAGCCTATGAAAAAAATGGCGCCCAAGACTTGCTCGCAACCAGCTTCACGCTAGCATTCACGCAAAACTAAGTTTATTTAGAGCTCTTTTTGCTAGCTGGTTTGCTGAGTTTTTTTGCAAAAACCAACCGACCAGACGCCGTCTGAATGTTTTTTATAACCTCTACGTGTACAACTTTGCCGATTGACCGGCCGACGTTGTTGACTACAATCATGGTGCCATCCGCGGTATAGCCAACGCCTTGACCCCTCTCCGCGCCTTTTTGACTTATCTTTAGCTCTAACTGCTCACCAACTAAATGATGGGGCCGTAGCGCCTGTACTAGCTCATTAATATTAAATACTTCAACTTCTTCAATTTGAGCGACTTTTATGAGATTAAAGTCCAAGGTTACGATGCCGCTACCCCGTTTTTTTGCCAGTTCGATTAGTTTCATGTCCACTTCTTTACTAGGTACGTCGCTGTCTAGAATTGAAATGTTTGCTCGCTTGCTGTCTTGTAAGTCCGATATTAATTCTAATGCTTGCCGTGCTCGAGAACGTTTCTCACTATTAGAACCGTCGGCTAAATACTGCAGTTCTAAAACAACAAACTTCGGCACTACCAAATTGGCCGGAATAAACCCTGTCTTAACAAGTTCAGCAATTCTACCGTCAATAAGCACACAGCTGTCCAATAAAGCCTCACGGCGCCTGGTGCTGGCCGTAAATAGCCCATTCTTTTGTGAAATTGCGACAATGGTTATTAGTTGCAAAACAACAACAAGCCCAATAAGTGTAATCATATGTATCCTTTGTTTATGTTAAGTTTTCATTTAATGCTTGGCGCAGATCAGACAATTCATGATAACTAGTAATTTTTTTACCTGTTTTAGGACCCAACACCCGTTTAAAACCAAGTTTCTTTGCTTCGCTGACCCGCCGTTCAATACTGGAAACACGCCGCACTTCGCCGCTTAAGCCGACTTCGCCAAATACCACGGCGTCGTTTTTTAGCTGTAAACCTTTGCTGGCTGAAGCAATTGCCATACAAATAGCAAGGTCTGCGGCCGGTTCGGATATTTTTAAACCGCCAACAATATTTACAAACACATCTTTATTGCTTAAATCGAGCTTAGTGCGTTTATTGAGTACAGCTACCAACAGATTAAGACGATTTAAATCTATCCCACTGGCGGTACGCTTGGGATAGCCAAAATTAGTCGTATTAACTAATGCTTGAACCTCCACAAGCAGCGGACGCGTGCCTTCCATTGTTGCCAGAACGACCGAGCCATCACCTGCTTGTCGCTCGTTTAGCAGGGCTGCTGAGGGGTTCTCGATCGGTATTAAACCTTCGTTTTGCATTTCGAATAAGCCGATTTCGTTAGTTGAGCCGAATCTATTTTTTACACTTCGAAGCACCTTAAAACCGCCAAATCGATCGCCTTCAATGTTTAAGACAACATCAACTAGGTGTTCTAGAAGTTTTGGTCCGGCGATGGTGCCTTCTTTAGTGACGTGGCCAACAATAATTAAGGTTGTATCGGTTCGCTTAGCGACTCGGGTAAGCAGTTGAGCCGACTGTGTTATTTGGCTAGCAGTTCCGCTGCTGGACTGTAACCGATCGACACTAATAGTTTGGATTGAATCAACAATAACAACGTCGTAGGTACCGGCTGCAATCGTTTCGGCTATTACATCACTGCTAGTTTCGGATGCTAACAAGACCTCGGAGTTATCGTAGCCAAGTCGTTTTGCCCGCAGGCTAACCTGCTCAGCTGACTCTTCGGCGCTGATATACAAGACTTTGGCTTGCTTAGACAGCAATCCACTTACCTGCATTAAAATGGTTGACTTACCAATGCCCGGTTCACCAGCCAGCAACACCACCGATCCACTTACCAAACCACCCCCAAGCACTTCGTCTAATGGACCAATGCCAACCTTGCGCCGTTGTTTAGAAGATTGAATATGACTGGAAATTTTCTGGGGATCAAGTTTTGCAACCGAACGTTTTGCGCCGCTAGCATGAGTTTGAGCGGTTTTAAATTCCTTCAGCGTATTCCATTCGCCGCACGACAAACACTTCCCAGACCACCGCGAAAAACTGTCGCCACACGAATCGCAGACATAGGCAGTGGTTGACTTAGCCATTACTGTTGAGCCCGAGAATCCAACGATTCCACTAGCTGGTTCAGCTCAATGGCAAGGTTGTTGTTTTCTTCTACGCTTTTATTAAATTCGGCAATTAATTCATTGACGTTGTTAACCTCTAGCCGAATTCGAGCTACTAAAGCGTTTTGCTGGGGTACGAGCGCGTTAGACTCTTGAACTTTGCCTGCAGCCCGCAAATTATTAATTCGTGCAACTAAGTCTTCGTTTTGACGATTCAGCTCATCAATAGTTGCATTTCCTTCATCAATATCGGTTCGCAGTTGCTCCATATTCGACTGTAACTCTTCTATTCGTGACTCGCGTCGTTCAAACTCGCCGTTATACGAATTAAACAAGTCTACGACTGCCTGTCGGTCATTCAAGAACTGTGCGTAATGCTCCTCGAGCTCTGGATTAAGTTCGCTTACTTCTGTCCCAAGAATGGAATGAAGTTCGTTCGCAATATACAATGGGTCCTCCCCGGTGTCAGAAGCCCGATAGCTTTGAATTAATTCAATCAATCGTTCGTCGTTGGTTTGTTCAAAAACAGTAGTTAGCCGATCTGCAAGTTCTTCTTTGCCCTCTGTATCAAGTCGCGCCCACACTGCATGTAGTAATTCATGGACTGCTGTAACGTCTTCTACCCGCTCTAAGCTTTGCTCACTTACATCTAGGATGTACGTTAAGTCACGGTTGTAGCATCCTAAAACATTTGACTCTTCGGCTGAGGGACAAAAGTCCGAGAAAACACTGGCTGTAATTAATTGCGGTTGGGTAGCATAAAACAAGCTTTCACCCGCTTCAGTTAACTGAATTCGATCTGTAATGACTTGAATTTCTTGTGTTGGCTCGAAGTTATTGCGTCGATACCAATCAAAAACCGCATATCTAACTTGCACGGGATTAAACATTACATATAGGAAAAATCCAAAGAAGCTAAACAGCGCACCATATTTTAGTACTTTTTTAACTTGATCCATTACCTGCTAGTATAGCGCAGATTATTCTTTACTGGCAGTGAAGGTTAGTTCTTTTTTTGCAACATCTACTGACACGACTTCGCCGGGCTTAAATGAGCCGAGTAAGATTTTTGTTGCTAACGCATCCTCAATCATATCCTGAATTGCCCGTCTCAGTGGCCGCACACCGTGAGCCGCGTCGTAGCCTTTTTCTAAAATCTTACGTTTAGCCTTCGCACTCACAGCTAAGCCTATGCTTTGCTCTCCGAGTCTTTCAGCTAGTTCTTCGAGTTGAATGTCGAGAATCTTGCGAGCTTGTTTTTTGGTTAACGCTTTAAATACGACAATTTTGTCTATACGGTTTATAAGCTCTGGACGCATGTAGCTTTTCAGATCAGCTAAGACTTTTTCGGTTGTTTTGGCGTGTACTTCTTCTAGCTCTTTTTCTTCGTCTTTATTCTGAATCCGAAAGCCTAGCGTAGCCTCTTTTTTAAGTTGAACGGCGCCAACATTGCTAGTCATGATAATAAGCGTATTTGAAAAATCTACCGACTTACCTTTTGCGTCTGTTAAACGACCATCTTCAAGGATCTGCAAGAGGATATTGAATACTTCAGTGTGGGCTTTTTCGATTTCATCTAGCAAAATTAAACTGTATGGCTTGCGACGAACGGCTTCTGTCAATTGCCCTCCCTCACCATAGCCAACATATCCAGCTGGTGCTCCAACCAACCGTGACACTGTGTGTTTTTCGCTAAATTCGCTCATGTCCACTTTAATCAGAGCATCTTCGCTGTCGAAAAGCTCTACGGCTAGTGCACGGGCTAACTCTGTCTTACCAACACCTGATGGCCCCATAAACACAAACGATCCAATTGGGCGTCGCTTGTCAGAAATGCCCGATCGGTTACGACGGATGGCTTTGGCAACATGGCCAATTGCTTCTTTTTGTCCAACCACGCGTTTGGCTAGTTGTTTTTCTAAATTAATTAGGTGTTTTACTTCACTCTTAATCAGTTTTTTCAATGGAATACCCGTGGTATCAGAAATCACTTCGGCAATATCATCACTCGTTATGATCACCCGGTTTTTACGGTTGTTTTCTGCCCGAAGCGCGTCAATTTTCTCCACCAACTGGGCAGCTCGTGTTTTATGAATATGAGCTCGCTCATAGTCGCCTTCTTCTGCTGCTTCTTGCATGCGACGATTAGATAGCTTTAAGGACCGCTGCAACGAGCGTTGTTTAGCGGGAATACTGCCTCGCTCTATGCGGGCATGCGCGGCGGCTTCATCGATCAAATCAATTGCTTTGTCGGGCATAAACCTATCAGCAACATAGCGTTTGGCTAGTCGTGCTGAACTTTCAATAACGTCCTCTTTAATTTCAACACCATGGAATTCCTCGTAGTGTTTCTTAAGACCTCGTAATATATCCTCGGTTTCATCCAATGAGGCTTCAGGGACTATAACCGGCTGGAACCGCCGCTCTAATGCGGTGTCGCCTTCAATATATTTATTGTATTCATTCAAGGTTGTCGCACCTATAACGCGGATTTTTCCGCGCGCTAAGGCTGGTTTTAGAATGTTGCCAGCATCAATGGCTCCCTCTGCTGCTCCAGCGCCCACCAGTAAGTGCATCTCGTCAATAAACAGGATTACATTTTTCTCTTGCGTGATTTCTTTCATGACTCGTTTAAGACGCTCTTCAAACTCACCTCTATATTTGGTGCCAGCGATCATGCCGGCCAGATCCAACATAATGATCCGTGTGTCAATTAAACTTTCTGGCACGTCTTCTCTAACGATTTTTTGCGCCAAACCCTCTACAATGGCAGTTTTACCTACGCCAGGCTCGCCGATTAGTACTGGATTGTTTTTGGTGCGGCGGGCTAAAATTGTGGTTATTCGCTTGAGCTGTTTTGAACGACCAATCATGGGATCAAGCTCGTCGGCCTCCGCTTGCGCCGTTAAGTCAGTGCCAAAAAAGTTCAGGGTAGATCCCTTGCTTTTCTTGCGTATTTTTCGCTGGGTTGCACCACCAAATTCGTATGACTGCGACTGCAGGTAATCATCAAGCTCGCCTTGGAGCGTTTTTACATCGATGTTCATGTCTTCTAACAGTTTCGCCGCTCGTGAGTCCTTTTGCATAATAAGGCTGTAGAGTATATGCTCAGTGCCGCAAAACTCTTGGTTGAATTCTTGAGCTATATTCCAGCTCATTTTAAGCGTAAGTTTAGCGGTGGCGCTTAAACCTTTAATCGCAGCGTTCGTTAGTAGGCTTTTTGGCGTTAAATTAAGCGCTAATTTAGCGCGATCATAAGTTACTCCAGCATTTAGAAGTATTTTAGAAGCTATTGATGATTTTTGATTCAAGACACCAAGCAACAAATGCTCCGTACCAATGTAGCTACTCCCAAATCCTCGTGCGATCATGTCGGCATTATTTAGGCCTTTTTTGGCATTGTCAGTCAGGCGATCGTGAAGGTGGGAAAAATCGTATAGTGACATAGTTAAATTATACCCTCATTTACGCTACTTATTGTATACCCAACTAGCACTCGTGTCTATAGAGTGCTAGTATTTTTTGCTATTTTTTTCGACTCTTAAGTATCTTGGCTTTCAAGTGCTTCTAGCAGGTTTTCCTCTAACTCAGCTTTGCTGGCGAGCTTCTTTTTTGGTTTCGATGCTTCCTCTTGTGTAGGTGCTTCTTTCGCTTCGGTGCTGTTAGCTTCTGGGCTTTGTTCTGGCTCGGTGGCGGTAGCATTATCAGCCGACACATCAATTTCATAACCACTTAATTTACTTGCTAAGCGTACATTTTGACCACCCTTGCCGATAGCAATACTCAGCTGGTCTTGCGGCACTTTAACAATTGCTTTTTTCTTTGTTTCGTCAAGTTCTACGCTGGTTACTTGAGTTGGCGCGAGGGCGTTCACGATAAAGCTTTTGTGGTCGTCTTCCCATTCAATGATGTCAATTTTTTCTTGGTCACCAATTTCACTCATAACAGCTTGAACGCGGATACCGTGACCACCAACAAATGTACCAACGGCATCTACGCCTGGAACAGTTGAAAATACTGCTAGTTTTGTCCGAACACCTGCTTCTCGCGCAATTGCCTTAATTTCTACCGCCCCGTTTTCCATTTCTGGCACTTCGTTGCTAAACAAGAATTTAATAAATTCAGTGTTTGCTCGTGACAAAATTAATTGCGGACCACGATTTTCACGTTCTACATCTTTTAAAAACACTTTAATACGCTGACCAACACCATAGTGTTCGCCGCGGATTTGCTCACTCATTGGCAAGATACCTTGAGCTTTGCCAAGGTCGACACGAACCAAGCGTGACTCAACACGAGCGACGCTACCGTTGATTACGGTTCCAATCTTGTCTTCATACTCGTCGACAACAATTTCACGCTCTGATTCTCGGATTCGTTGCAATAACACCTGCTTTGCAGTTTGTGCAGCAACCCGACCAAAATCTTTTGGAGTGTCTTCAATAACGACTTCGCCGCCAACTTCAATTGTGTCGTTAATCTTTTTTGCATCTGCTAAGTTAATTTCACTAAATTCATTTTCGACGTCGTCGACAACCGTTTTGGTTACAAAAACTTTTGCTTCACCTTTAGTTTGGTTAAGTTGAACTTTTACATCCTGCTCGCGATCGCCAAAATCTTTTCGGTATGCAGCAGCCAATGCTTGCTCAATTGCATCTTGAACCACTTCTTCTGGTAGGTTCTTTTCTGTTGCGATTACTTTTACCGCTGCTATAAGCTGTTTAACTTCTATTTTCATACTTTATTCACCTTCTTTTTAGTCTCTTAAAACGTAAAATTCCGACCTGCCGGCCGGATATTACAACCATTATAACTTTATGGGGTTGTTTTAACAACCTTGAGTTACGGCCGTTGTTCTTTCATACTAACCACTTATGACAAAACGACTCACCCAACATCTCAAACCAAATCATTATGCAGTCCACTTCATTTTAGCGGACGACCTAGCAAGCTTTGAATCTCACTCAACCATCGATGCAACAGCCCAAAAAGAAACCGATGTGCTGGAGCTTCATGCCAAAGATCTTGATATCACAACTCTTACAGTTACCGCTGGTAAAACCACCATTGAAGTACAAGAACATTCTTTTAACACTGCCGAGGACTTACTGGTTATAAAACTCAAGCAGCCATTAGCGAAAGATTCTGCAGTAACCATAAAAACAATAGCAACGGCTACAGTTACTCCAACTATGCATGGTATTTACCCTGCTCATTACGAAGAAGACGGACAGAAAAAAACTATTCTAAGCACTCAATTTGAATCTCACCATGCCCGAGAAGCGTTTGTCTGCGTAGACGAACCGGCCGCAAAGGCCACCTTTGATGTTTCGATTACTGGCCCGTCCGACCTTACGTACTTATCCAACATGCCAGTCGACTCTACTGATGGGTCTAGGACGGTTTTCGCTACTAGTCCCGTTATGTCAACATACCTATTAGCTTTTGCAGTCGGCGACTTCGCCAAATTATCAAAAACTACTAAACGCGGGGTTGAGGTTAACACCTATTCGATGCCGCGCACCATTGATCACACCCAGTTCGCGCTTGATGTCGCCGCTGATTGTCTAGACTTTTTTGAAGAGTATTTTGGCGTCGAATACCCACTACCAAAATCTGACTTAGTGGCAATTCCAGAATTTGCAGCGGGCGCAATGGAAAACTGGGGCTTGGTCACCTACCGCGAAACGGCCATCATTAATGACCCAGCCAATACTGCTCTATCAAACAAACAATATATTGCCGAGGTAGTCTGTCACGAACTAGCCCACCAGTGGTTTGGCAATTTAGTCACTATGCAGTGGTGGGACGACCTGTGGTTGAACGAAGGATTTGCTAGCTGGGCGGCAGCGTTGGCTGTCGACGCTCTGTTCCCAAACTGGGATGTTTGGGCTTTCTTCGTAGCCGAAGACTCTAGCTATGCTCTCAGCGAAGACGCCCTAACCAATTCTCACCCAATACGAGTACCAGTTGAAAACCCTAAAGACATTAGCGAAATTTTTGATGCAATTTCCTACCGCAAAGGAGCATCGATCATTCGTATGCTTAATCAGTATATTGGGGCTGCCAACTTCCAAGCTGGTATTTCTAAATACCTAAAAGAGTTTGCATATGGCAACGCTACTACCGATGACTTATGGAATTGTTTAAGTACCGAGACTGATATTGATGTTGCTGAATTCATGAAACCATGGACAGAAGTTATGGGCTTTCCTGCTGTTTCTGTAACTAAATCAAATGCTAATATAGTGCTTGCTCAAGAACATTTCTTACTTAATTCAACTCGACCAAAACAAAATGTTACCTGGCCGGTGCCGCTTCTTAGTAACGATAGCTACAAGACCGGCACAGCGGTGTTTAACTCAACAAGCACACAGTTGCCATATAATGATAATTTTCTAAAAATTAATAGTGGTCATTCTGGCTTTTACCGGACGAACTACTCCCCAAAGCTTCAAGAAACCCTATCGCAACAAATAGACCGCTTGCCATTAGTTGACCGTTTAGGGATTTTAGACGATGCGGCTGAACTTGCCGTTGCTGGCATAAAACCTACAACTGAGGTGCTGGAACTATTAAAAAATTATGCTAACGAAGATAAGTCACAGGTATGGTCAGTTATAGGTTCCACGATTCACTCAGTTCGAAGCACGTTACTCGGCGAGGAAAACGAGCACCTGTTAAAAGGACTCGTAGAGCAGCTTATTGAGCAAAAATACAATGAGCTGGGCTGGGAAGAAGCAAAAGGTGAATCTGAAAACGACCAATTGGTACGCCCAGTAGTGCTTGCCCTAGCAACCCGATTTGACCTATTTGATGCACGTAAACAAGTTGAATCTATATATAACAGCGATACCACTGCGCCAAATCTTCGGGGATTAATTTATGGCCACAAAGCTAAATATGGTGATAAAGATTTATATAAGATTTTTTGGAATAATTATTTGCAAGAAGATCTGCAGGAGCAAAAAAATCGTTGGGCTCGAGCGCTGACTGAGTTCAGGGAACCGGAGCTAATTCATCAAACTATCGATGCAATCCAGTCGGAACATGTTCGACTACAAGACACTATTAGCTGGGCAGCCGGTTTAATGCGCAACACCAAAGCCCAACAGGCATTTTGGGAATGGTACAAACAAAACTGGGTTTGGATAGAAAGCAATTATTCTGCAGGACATATTTACAGTTATTTTGTAGCGATTCTTGGCTTCTTTAAAGACCAGTCAAGAATTGAAGAAATCAAGGACTTTTTTGCTGATAAAAACACCGACGGTATAGGTCGCTCGATCGAACAAGTTATTGAAAAAATCGAATATAAGTCAGCCTGGAAGAAACGAGACTCCGAAGCTGTAAAAAACTGGCTGACTAAACAGTAACATTCTCAATAAGTTCAAAATTTAAAGCACCGAGCTGACCGGTCACTGCAACGACATCAATTTGTACCGTGCCTTTCCACGGATATTCAGCTAGGTACAGCTGCGCGCCACGTTTTAGCCTATTAAATTTGCCTATGGTGACTGCGCTAAAACCGTCACCACTGTAAAGGCTGCTTCGATACTTCACTTCAATAAAGTGAAGTGACTTTTTGTATTTCATAATTACGTCAATTTCGACGCTCGGAAGCTTCCAATTTGTTTCAACAAGTTTCCATTTTTTTGTGTGTTGCAACCATTGAGCAGCTGATTCCTCAGCCTCTTGGCCTATGAGAGTGCTCACTGCACTCCTTTAAAACTTAGACGGTGAAAGGACGTTGGCCCATATTCAGCCAAACTTAATCGATGATCTTTTGTGCCATAACCGACATGCTTTTCAAAGCCAAACCGATCATCAAGCAAAGCTAGTTGATGCATGTACGAATCGCGTAAAACCTTTGCAATTATTGATGCAGCAGCAACTGCCGGATAATTATCATCAGCTTTGGGCATGCTAAGACTACAATCAATATCTAAATAATTCACAGCCCCATCAACTATATAGACTTCAGCAGTGAGCTGCTGTGCGCATTCATTAAATGCCGCTGATAAACACGAGCCCAATCCGTGTGTGTCGATTTTTTTACTACTTTGCCAGCTGATCGAAATTTGCGCTGCTTGTTTAACAACATCACCGAATAGCTTTATCCGCTTTGTTTGACTATAGAATTTTGAATCACGAATATCTGTAAGCTCACCGTCTTTTAAGACAACACCAACTACACACAACGGCCCAGCCCACGCCCCTCGTCCGACTTCATCAAATCCTGCGATTAACATGTAAAAAGAATATAGGCTTTTGCACTACCATGCTAGCTGGAGATGTAGTCTAGAATAGATGGGCTCGTTTGCGTGTATAAAAAATACTAGTTTGAATCTTTGTCAGCGTCAGCTGTTGCTTCAGCTTTTGGAGTGTCTTCTTTTGCTTCTGGATTTTCTTCAGAGGTTTCTGTTTTTAGTTCTTCGGTTGGCGTCTCGTCCGATAGAACTTCTTCAGCTTCTTTGGTGATTTCATCTGCTGGAACGAGCGGGTCGTTACTCGCTTCGTTAACAGCAACTTTGTCAAAATCAATCGCGCCTAATCGAGCAGATTTACCAGTTCGTTCACGCATGTAACTTAAGTAATTACGTCGAACCTTAGACCGACGAACAATCTCGATTTTAGTAATACTTGGGGAATTCAACATAAAAGTCTTTTCTACGCCAACGCCGCTTGCAATTCTTCGAACTGTTGCAGAACTAGTTAAAGAGTTTTTTCGTTTAACTCGAATTACTAGCCCTTCAAAAACCTGGGTTCGTTTCTTTTCGTTTTCAACAATTTCTTGGTGAACACGAACAATATCGCCACTCTTAACTTGTGGGATCTGTGCCTTGCGGTGTTTAGCTTCAACTGCTTGAATAAGACTATGCATAACGAGAGCTACATTATCACATCAGTTCACCCCAAGCAATAGTTTATTATGAAAAACAACGCATTATTTCTTTGTAATATCAGAAGTGCTCTCAATGTGGGGGCAATTGCTCGATCGGCAGCAGCGTTTAATGTAAAGACAATATTTGTAGGACCGGAAACTCCATACCCTACTATTACCAATGATGCGCGCCTCCCTCACATTCAAAAGAGTACGACACGTAAAATCGCCAAGACGGCACTTGGAGCGCTCGACCACGTAACGTTCGTGCCTGTGGCAGATATCGTAGACAGCCTGCATGCGCTGAGCGATGACTACACCGTGCTAGGCCTAGAACAAGACCCTCGCTCCATTCCACTTACTTCGTACCGCCACAATACTTCTAAGCCGTGGCTGTTAGTACTGGGCCGTGAGGTTACGGGGCTTAATGACCAAGAATTATCAGCCTGTCAGCATATTATTGAAATTCCTCACTCAAAAAACAAAGAGTCATTGAACGTGTCTGTTGCAGCTGGCATTGCACTATTTAATTTACAGTAACGTACTGCTCAGTAGACCAATAATTGCTACATGAAGCACCATATGAACCTCAGGGTGTTCGTGGAATGGTTTGCGAATGTGTTGTGCTACTGGAACTTTATGTTGCGTGAATAACATCATGATCAGCAAGCCCAGATTTATGACGCTAAGACCGGCGACAATATATATCAGCGACTGCGGCACCACCGTAGCAATACGTGACAGTTGCGGCGAATCAAAAGCCAATACTTTTTGGGCAGAATTTTCGGTTGTGTCACTAAGAACGCCGCTGGTTGCAGCGATTGTTGATACCGGCTGAATAAATAACGCCACTGCATCATAACCCTGCTCACCTTCGGTTATAGACAGTCCAATCTGGCTATAGCTTGGCTCAAGCAATGCCTCTCTGTGGCTTGGACTATTCAGCCAACCGGTCACAACTGCTTCTGGCTCGGTAAAGCCACGCGCCAATGTTTCGGCCGCTTTGGCATAGGTAACGTTGTAGGACCGCACAAAGTCCCATGGCTCAGTGCCGTCTGGCGAAGTGTGACTCCAATAGTCTTGCTCTGCCATGTGCAACTGCTTTGCTACGGCCGCCTTACTTAATTGTGTATTCAGCGACAGAGGCTGCATGTCTAAGCTGCCTCGTGTCACATTAATTGACCCAACCAGACGATTTTCAATAGACGAAACGCTGGGCTGTGAAGAGCTACGAACTTCTTGTCGAACTACACTAGTAATTACAAGCAATGCTGCTACGACGCAATACAACACAAGTAGTATGGGGTTCCTTAGTGCGTTTGGTCGATAGTCGTTGCGACGGCTGGCAATAAAATATGTATGTGCCTTATAGCCAAAGCCTCGTGTTGCAATTGCGCTCATTGAAATAAATATAGCATGAACACTTTGACAAGAGACAAACATTTTACTCTGGCCAATAATGTTGAGAATTTTATTTCACACTGGCATTGAAATTTATACAAGTTGGTGTAATTATTTAAGGAATCCAAGAACCTATTTGGGGTAGTTGGCTATATACAGGGTGGCGGTAATTCTATTATTTAAGGAGGTAGGTATGACTGGACAGTTTGCTGACCAGCTACAAAAAACAAAGACACGTTTTATAACATTTACGCAATTAACGGCTGCTTTTCTGCTGGCGTTTAGTTGGGTTTCATTAATTCCAGCTGATGTTTGGGCAGCACCCGGTGATGTCCGCGTAAGCGAGTTTATGGCGAACTCAGCAACCATTAGTGACGGTAATGGTGAATGGATTGAATTAAAAAACAATCTCGATACACCTATAGATCTCACTGGCTGGACATTGACTGAACAAGACGGAGGCAGCTTTGCGTTATCTGGAACGATACCAGCTAATGACTACTTCGTTGTATGTCGAGGAACCACTTCAACAGCAGCGGTTAGTTGTGACTTAGAAAACAGCTTACTTCAACTAAATAACGCTCGTGGTGACACAATTACGCTTCTAAATGGTGCTACTGAAATAGATCAGGTTACATTTACCGGTACTGATTCTGCTACCGGAAACACTGAGCCAGGCCAATCAGCTGTAGTACACGAAGACGGAACAATCGTTAATGACACCATCAATCAATACGAAGCCACAGGACCAAACTTTGGCACAGCTGGCGCAGCGAGCGATCTTCTTGACCCTGTTGTAAACATTGACGACCCAATCGCTGGCACTACGGTGTACAACGAATTTACTGTAAGCGGTACAGCTACAGACCCAGACAGCGGTATTGAACGAGTTGCAATTCGCTTCTTTGCAGAAGGCACAGCAGGTGGAGGATCACCAGTTCGCACCTTTAACGTGTACCCATCTACTGACGATTTTACTATTCAAATTAATGACGGCGTGAACGACGTTCCAGTAGGTACGTACGACATCGTAGCCCGTGCCCACGACAATGCTGGAAACGCAAAGTCCGATACAGTAACCCCAGTTACGATTGCTACCGATAGCCTAGAACCAGTTTCAAGCTGGGATGATGGCACTGGTGAAGTCTACATTAACGACGACCAACCAACCTTGAATGGCGAAGCCACCGATGACTTATCTGGTATTAGCCTGGTTGAATTCAGAATCGAAGATGCCGACGATGCAACCAATGTAATTCAAGACTGGACCGCAGCAACTGCTACCGATGGATCGTTCGATAATGAACTTACCGAAGAATTCTCGGCTACTCCAAGCGGCACGCTTGCCGACGGTTCATACCGATTCCTGGCACGAGCAACTGACGGTGGAAACAATGTTGAATCGACCGCGATTATTGTTACTATTGTCAACACTCAAGCTCCTGTGGTTACAATTAGCAGCCCAGCCGACGGCGAAGCCGTAAACGGTACTGTCGACGTCGTAGCCAGCATTACCGACGACAATATGTTTACCTATTCAGCTGAGCTTAAAGACCTCTCAGGCACAGTCGTAGCAGGCCCAGGGCAGGTTCCTGCCAGTGGCGACTACACCCAAACAAGCTTTACTGACCAAACGGTGTTTAGCTTTGACAGCACACTACTTGCAGATGGCTACTACGACATCGAAATTGAAGCTGAAGATCAAGCAACCAATGAAGATGCTGACTCAGTTCGAATTTTCGTAGACAACACCGCGCCAGAAACCTACGAAGAGCTATTCTCCCCACTTGACGACAGTATCTGGACTTCACCGATTTGTATTGCCGGTTTCACTGCCGACAACCATGAGCTAAGTCATATCAATATCTACGCTCGTGAATCAGGCACTAGCGATGACTTTAGTTTTGTTAAAGAAGCTGCAGTGCACAGCGAGGAAATCCCAGAAGAATGTGAAGCTGTAGTTGATGAAATTCTAGAAATGCTCACCTCCGAAGACGCCGAACCAGTGGATGCTAGCGCAGTCGACTCAGTAGATGAAATCGAATTGGATGATTACGATATTTCATTCTGGTTCGCTGTATGGAATCCACTAACTGAAGCACCTTTCTATGTTGGTGAAGAAGTGTTTGACTTCAAAGTTGCCGGCGTCGACACTGCCGGAAATGAAGAATCAAGCGCCTTTGCAAATAACGTTGTGTGGGACAAACAAGCCCCAAGCGTAAACGCTGGGCCTGATCTTGAAGAATGTGTTCCATTCGTACGAACTGGCCAAGCAAGCGACAATGGCAGTGGCCTACGATCTGTTCAATGGAGCGTCGTAAGTGGCCCTGGTAACGTAGACTTTAGCAATGCTAACAGCCTAAGCACTACCATGGTTGCAGATACTGTTGGCGAGTATGTCATTCGCCTAACTGCTACCGACAACGTAGGCAATGTTAACTTCGACGACTTTGTCCTTAACTGGGTAGCAGTTCCTTCTGGATCATCTAGTGACGGCAATGGTCACGTTGTTTCAAGCAGCGCCGGAACCGGTAGTACAGGCCAAATCGTCACTGACGAAGCTGTAGACACCGACGGTGACGGCTTTAGTGACGCAGCCGAAGAAGCAGCTGGTACTGATCCTAACGACCCTAACAGCAACCCTGACAACCCAGACGGTAGCACCGACAACAACGACGGTGAAGAAGATGTTTTGTCTGACACAGACGACGACTTTAACGTGCTGTGGTTGCTCGCTCTTGCAGGTATTGTTGGTATTCTCTACTTCTTGCTATCTCGCCGAGAAGAAGAAACCGAATAAAATAAAAATTAATTACTTAAACCGCCAGCTAACCACTGGCGGTTTTTTTTATTTGGCTATAACGTTTGCTGCACCGAACAAGCTGACAAGCTGCTGCAAAAAGTCATCTGAGTCTGCGTCAACCTTGAATGGAAGACGAACCGCTTGACGCGAATCTCTATCAATCACTACGATAATTTCGTTCTGTCCCTTGTAGTCGCCAACCAGACCGCGCAATTGCTTGAGCTCTTCGTCCGAATTGTCTGGGTTAGTTAGTTTAATAAATACTTTCTTTGCCGGCATGGTTTCAATTTGATCGTCTTTAATGGGCGTAGCCTTAGGTAAACGCTTTTTCTTGCCTGTTGCCGTATACGCATCAGCAGTTGCTTTATCGAGCTCAATTACCTCATCAACCAGTACTTTAAGTTCGCTGATGTTGCCGTTTCGATCTTTTGCATTAAATTTACCTTGAGCATGTATGACTGTGTCGGGCTGCCAAATCTCTTCGTTGCCCTCGTACGCACCGGGAAAAACAACCAGTTCAATTGAACCTGTTTTATCTTCAAGTCCTACAAAAGCCATTTTGCTACCCTTTTTGGTGGTTATCTCGCGAACGGTGGTAAGCACTCCGCCAACCGAAGCAGATTTGTTGTCGTGACCTTCATTCAGTTGCCCAAGCGGCATGGTTTGTTCGTCTAAGTATTTTTCAAATGGGTCGAGTGGGTGCGACGACAAATAGATCCCAAGCAGCTCTTTTTCCCATTGTAATTTCTCTGATTCAGCCACGTCAGAGGCAGGTGCATCGAGTTGCAGTACTGGATTAATTTCTGGAGCAAGGCTGCCACCGAACAAATCCTCTTGCCCACTGAGTGCTTCTTTGTGAAGTTTCTGAGAAAACGATAAAATTGTTTCCATATTTAAAAGCAACTTCCCTCGGCTTGGCTCTAGTTCGTCGAATGCACCGGCTTTAATAAGGCTTTCCCAAGCTTTTTTATTTACTATCCGTGGGCTTACTCGTGACGCAAAATCTTCTATAGAAGAAAACTTTCCATCTTGGCGGGCTCTAAGAATTTCTTCAACTGCGCCTCGTCCGACATTTTTAATAGCAGACATGCCATAGCGAATTTTTTTACTATTTGGTACTACTGCAAATTCCACGAATGACTCATTGACGTCAGGTGCAACAACCTCTAGCCCTAATTTTTTACATTCAGAAATTTCAATACTTAAGCGGTCGGTGTCATCAAAATCGCTTGTCATTAAAGCGGCCATAAATGCTGCTGGGTAGTGAGCCTTTAAGTAGGCCGTTTGGTACGCAATTAAGGCATAGCAGGCTGAGTGTGATTTATTAAAGGCGTAGTCGGCAAAACCCATTAAGTCGTCCCAAAACTTCACCATGATCGATCTATCGACACCGCCATGATCAACGCCACCGTCGATAAACTTCACCTTCATTTTCTCCATGACATCACGCTTTTTCTTACCAATCGCTTTACGCAAGGTATCGGCTTCGCCGCCTGTAAAGCCACAGACGTTCTTAGATATCTCCATAACTTGCTCTTGGTAGACTAGTACTCCAAAAGTGTTACCGAGTGTTTCTTTCATTTTTTCATGCGGAAACGAGACTTTTTCTTTGCCATTTTTTCGTTTTACAAACGAATCTGTTAGTCCAGCCGTAAGCGGACCGGGGCGATACAATGCTGCCATAGCAATAATGTCATCGAAGACGGTTGGTTTAAGCTGTTTGAGATAGCGCTTCATGCCGGCAGACTCTAATTGAAAAACCCCAGTTGTCATACCATTTCCAAGCAATTCATATGTCTTAATATCATCAAGTTCTAGCGTACTTATGTCTATGTCGGTGTTATAGACTTTGCGAATTATCCTAAGCGCGTTATTAATAATAGTCAGGTTTGATAACCCAAGAAAATCCATTTTCAGCAAACCTAGTTCTTCGACTGGGTTCATTGGATACTGCGTGGTAACAACTCCTTTTTGCGCCATTTCAAGCGGAGTGTAGTTTGTTATTTCATCTGGTGCGATGACTACACCAGCTGCATGCACACCGTGCGACCGAATCGTCCCTTCGAGCCGTATAGCCAAATCGATAATCCGTTTACTCTGTTGATTTGTCTCATATTCGGCTTTTAGTGAAGGGTCATCTTTAATAGAGACTTCCAGTGGGATATGTCTTCCTTGGATTGGCGGTGGCACCATTTTTGCAATTCGGTCAGCTTCGGCATATGGAATATTTAAAACACGAGCGACGTCTCGAATAGCGTTTCGCGCGGCCATCTTGCCAAAAGTAACAATATGAGCAACCCGATCTTGACCGTATTTATCAACACAATATTGAATAACCTCATCGCGGCGGTTGTCTTGAATGTCGATATCGATATCTGGCATCGATATACGATCAGGATTCAAAAAACGCTCAAACAGTAAGTCGTACTTTATTGGATCTAAATCAGTAATTTCCATGCCGTAGGCAACAATCGATCCAGCAGCGCTACCGCGTCCCGGCCCAAAAACTATACCTTGGTCTTTCCCCCAATATATAAAATCGGCGACAATTAAAAAGTACCCGTCAAAGCCCATATTACCGATAATCCCAAGTTCATATTCGGCTCGCTCTAGAATCTTCGGTTCAAGTAATTTTTTTGCTTCGGCAGTCTTAAGGGTTGCTGCTTTTGTTTTTTCAACACCCGCATACCGCCACGCTAAACCTTGGTACGTCTTTTGGTGGAGATATGATTTCTCGCTAAAACCTTTCGGTACATCAAATTTTGGAATTAATATATCGCCAAGTTTTATGGTTACATCACAGCGCTCAGCGAGCTTGGCAGTGTTTGTTATAGCGTCGGGTCGTAATTCACCCCAGCGTTCAATAATTTCTTTCGGGTCCTTTAGATGCAAATCAGTGTCTTTAAGGCTAAATCGATCTGGGTCATCTAAATTAGAACCCGTTTGAACACATAAAAGAATTTCATGAGCGTCTTGATCTTCTTTAAGCCGATAGTGAGCGTCGCCAGTAAGTACGAGAGGGGCGTTAAGCTTGTCAGCTAAAGCCATTACTTTGTCGTTAACTTTTTTTTGCTCGTCCCACTCTAAGCCGTGATCTTGGATTTCAAAATAAAATCGATCACCAAATACTTCTAAATACCATCGGGCAGCTTCTTCGGCCTTATCGTCTTGGTCATAGCGGAACATTTCGCCAATCTCACCACCGATACAACCACTGGTTGCAATAATACCCTCGTTATATTTTTTCAGAAGATCTCGATCAATTCTCGGCTTGTAATAATAGCCATCAAGATTAGCAATACTCGACAGTTTCATGAGGTTTCTGTAGCCAATATTGTTCATTGCAAACAGCAGCATGTGGTACCGGCTGCGATCTTTTTGTGGATCTTTGTCAGTGTGTTTACGATTCGCTACATAGGCTTCAATTCCAATAATCGGCTTAACGCCAATATCTTGAGCGGCCTTATAAAAATCTATTGTGCCAGACAAAGTACCATGGTCGGTAACAGCAACCGAATTCATACCCAGTTCTTTAACTCGCTGAACCATCGGTTTTATTTTTTGAAGTCCATCAAGTAATGAATGATGTGTATGATTATGTAAATGAACAAAATCGACCGGCTTAATGGTCGTTGAAGTAGATTTTTTTGAAGAAACAGATGCCGACATATTGCTTAATTTTATCACGCAAACCCTGTTCTCTGGGTTGTGAAATTAACGAACTGTCTGTGCGTCTTCTACCGTAGTTTGAATGTTCTCAAAGAACCTCCCAATCAGGGGTACTTCACTAAACAAACTCAAAATAAAAATGAGTAGTGCTAATAGGATAGTCGCTCCTAGCGCACTGCCCATGCCAAAAAATAATCCTCGCAAGAAATTTGTGGTAAACAAACGACGGCGGTTAGCATAGCCGTGTAGTACCACAGACTCCATTGAGCGTCCAATACGCTCGTAATCACTGGTTTTAATCTCTGGTTTTTGTTTTTGCGTGCTCACCTATTTTTTCTTTTCTGAAAGTTTCTCTTCAACTTCTTTCATAAAGCTCTTTGCTTTGTCAGCTAAACTGTCGGCTTCTTTTTCATCATCACCTTTAATGGTTTTTTCTACGGTGGCAATCATGTCTTCGGCTTTTTTCTTCCACTCGGTCCATTCTTCGCGTGACTTGCCGCGAGCTTTTTTATATTCTGCTTCAACCTTTTCGAATTGGGCTGTTAGGTCTTTTTCTATGTTCTCTAAATTAGTCTGAACGTCTTTCTTTAGTTCTTCGGCTTTTTTCTTAACGTCATCACGATTTTCTTTTGCACTCTTCGGTGCGAGGGCAAATACACCGGCTACCACACCAGCTATTGCTCCAAAAATCGCTCCAAATAATCCTGCTTTTTTAGTTTCTTTGCTCATAGTTATTTACTGCCTTTCTTCTTAGACTTAGTACTCTTTTTAATAAAATTGTTATAAAACGAACTTAGAATTGTAGTAATAGCGCTCGGCGTAGCAGCATTTTTCATAATTTTGCTGGCACGACTTAGATTGCTGACTGTTTCTTCCGCACTTTCAGCTACATGTTGGATTCTTTTGATAATTTTAAATACAACTATAGTCACTGTGATCATCATCACCAACAATACAAGTAAGACGACACTCAGTATGATTAATAAAATTTCTTCTGCTGACATAGCCTTATCATACTACGAACCACTGTATAGCTAAAGTTAAGACTGTAGTTTTTCTTTTAATAACTTGTTTACGATTTGTGGATTGGCTTTCCCTTTGGACTGTTTCATTACTTGGCCTACTAAGAAGCCGATAGCTTTCATTTCACCGTTCTTGACGTCCTCGGCAGCACTGGAATTGGCTGCAATAACAGAATCTACAATAGCTTCAATTGCCCCTTCGTCAGATTCTTGAATGAGTTTTTTGTCGGTTGCAATTGCCTCTGCGGGCGTAGTCGATGTAATTAATTCCAGTAACACTTCTTTAGCGCCAGTTGAGCTTAATTTGCCATCGGCGACCATTATCGCAAGCTGGTTGAGGTCGTCAGAGGTAAGAGTAAAGGTAGCCCAATCGAATTCACCGTCATTAACCACGGCCTGAACGTCGCTGGTTATCCAGTTCACGGCCTTTTTAATGTGCTTTTTATCGACAGCCAGCACTATGTCTACAAAACGCTTTTCCTCAAGCAGAATCGCAATTTGTTGGCTGTCAATGCCAAGCTTTTGCAGCTTAGTGCGAATATCGACTGGTAGCTGCGGCAATGTTTTCTTAACTGCCTGCACTTGGTCGCCAGTAATCTCAACTGGCGGAAGGTCTGGTTCGGGGAAATATCGATAGTCGTGAGCATTTTCCTTACTTCGTTGACTGGTGGTTATTTGTTTTGCGTCGTTCCAGCCACGTGTTTCTTGAACAACTTGCTTACCTTTTTCTAATAGTTCGATTTGTCGATCAATTTCATATAACGTTGCTCGCTCAATGCTTTTAAATGAGTTGAGGTTTTTAGTTTCGCTACGCGTGCCGAGCTCGGTTGAGCCAACTGGAGCAATACTCACATTCACGTCAAAGCGCATATTACCGTGGTACAAATCCGCTTCACTAACATCAGCGTATTTCATTGCAAGGAATAATTCGTGTGCATAGGCACGGGCTTCCGCCGCTGAATGCATGTCTGGCTTGCTAACTATTTCGAGTAACGGTGTCCCGGCTCGGTTCAAATCAACTAACGAAAAGTCGCTTCCCTCGGGGTGAGTAGACTTACCAGCGTCTTCCTCCATATGGGCACGCTCTATCTCTACCCGTTTTTGGCTACCATCCAACTGCGGCACATCCAACCAACCAGAGGTAATAATTGGTTTATCAAACTGGGTTATTTGGTAGCCTTTGGGTAGGTCAGGATAAAAATATTGTTTTCGATCAAACTTCATAAAACTGGCTATTTCACCGTTCATGGCCAGACCAGCTTTAATAGCGAGCTCTACTGCAAATTCATTAAGTACTGGTAATGTGCCTGGTAAACCAAAGCACAGTGGACTTACTAAGGTGTTGGGTTCTGCTTCTCGCGCTTCGTTACTAACTGGCGCAAACAATTTGGTTTTGGTTTTTAGCTGTACATGGCATTCGATTCCAATAGTCGGCACGTACTTTTTGCGGATGTCGTCGGTAATTATCATTCAGAAACTCCCTGTTCAACCTGCTTCGCCACACTCAGCACAACTGCGTCGTTGCGCTGAGCGCCAATCACATGAAGACCAACCGGCAGGCCGTTGACTGCTTTAATTGGCACCGATGCCGCTGGCAAACCAGCCAAACTTGGGCCTACGGTCATAATATCTACTAAATACATTGCTAAAGGATCTTCATTTTCGCCAATTTTAAAGGCCGGAGCCGGTGCGACTGGGCCAACAAGTACGTCGACATCTTTAAACGCCGTATTGTATTGCTCAATAATCAAGGTCCTAACTTGCTGAGCTTTCTTGTAATAGGCATCGTAATAGCCGCTCGACAACACATAATTGCCGATCATTATTCTGCGTTTAGCTTCCTTGCCAAAACCAACACTCCGCGACGAACGATATACGGCATCAAGGTCGCTTGCTTGCTGATTAGAATGGCCAAAGCGAATGCCATCATATCGCGACAAATTGGAACTAATTTCTGCCGGTACAATAGTGTAGTAACAGGCCAACACTGCGTCATTGATCGGCAGGTCAACCTCGGTAATTTCTGCACCGACGACTTTTAGGGCATCGACTGCTTCTTGTACAGACTGCTTAACAGCCTCGTCAACGCCTTCGGCTAAATGCTGTTTTATAACACCAACTTTTAGTGGTTTTGTTTCAAATTGAGTATACGATTTAGCTGAACGATCAATTGTGGTACTGTCACTGCTGTCTTTTCCGGCAATAATATCCAATACCAGTGCGCCGTCTTCGACGCTATTCGTTAGTGGTCCAATAGTGTCAGTAGAACTAGCCATGGCAATAACACCGTAGCGAGACACCAAGCCATAGGTTGGCTTGTGCCCAAAAACACCACTATAGCTAGCTGGCTGACGGATTGAACCACCAGTGTCGGTACCAAGCGCAAACGGCACAATACCAGCTGCAACAGAAGCTGCAGGGCCTCCTGACGATCCACCCGGAACTCGACTTTCATCGTGGGGGTTTTTAGTTATTTTAAAATCGCTATTTTCAGTAGATGACCCGTGAGCAAAGGCATCCATATTTGCCTTGGCAATAAGAATCGCACCTTCAGCTTCAAGCTTGCTGATTGCCGTGGATTGATACGGCGCTTCAAAGTTAGCCAAAATATTACTAGCGGCACGTGTTTTGCCAGCAAATGTTAAAAAGTTATCCTTAGCAACAAAGGGTACACCGGCTAATTTACCGCTAAAAGTTCCCTTCTCTACCTGCTGGTCTATGTCTTTTGCCCGTTCACGTGCGTAGTCGTCCAGTATTTCTAGTAAACTGTCGGTGCTGTCTTTATGGGCATACTCTAGTGCGCGTTCAACCAGCTGGGTGGCTGTTTGTTTTTTAGAAACAACATCGTCGCGTAAGTCCTGTATAGATTTCCACTGATCCATAATTATAAAACTCTCCGCACCTGAATATGACCATCTGCGTCTTTTGCGGGAACATTCTTAAGCAGTTCGGATTGCGCAGTTTGTTCAAGCGCAACCTCATCTGGTCTGAACACATTTACCAGCCCCGTTACTTGAGCTGTTGGCTCAACGCCGTCGGTATCGATTTCTTGCAATTTATCGACATAGCCTAAAATAGTTGAAAGTTCCGTTTTGTAGGTTTCGACTTCTTCGTCCGTTAAGTCTAGCTTACTTAAAGCTGCTACGTAGCGTACATCGTCGTTTGATATCTGACTCATGCTTAATTCAAGCTCTTTCCTTTAATTGCCTCATGAAAAACCCAACCATACAAAAAATTATACGGACTAGTGTTTAGGGGTGCTTACTAACTAGTATACAAATTGCTGATCGTATGTGCTAGATGAACTTACTGCAGCTGAGAATTAAGTTCTTCTAAAACAGCTGGGTCACTAAATAAATCTTCTAACTCACCGTAATCATCGCCAGCGCTTGGCGTTTCAAAGTCATATTCAAAGTTAAAATCATCGTAGCTGTCGCCGTAGTCGTAATAGCTTGAACCCCCAAAGGCTTGGTATTCAAAACATACACGGCCAGCTTCATGCTCATAAGGGTCGACAGAGTAATTAGTTGCGAACTCATAATCGCTAAAATCTGGTACGGCTAGTGGGTTAAAGATATTGCCAAAGTCGGCTTCTGGACTAGGCCGGTTAAACAAGGCACAGATCTGATAAGCCGAGCTGCTTATTCGTTGGTACTCTAGCTTAGCCTCCTCAACAGCCTTTTCATCGGTGCCATCAAGCACTATTTCGTCCGCAGTTTGTGGGAGTTCGTAGTCACTTGCATATACCGACTCTACCGCGTTGGATAGGGTTGTCACTGCTGCAGACGTTCGCTTGTCTTCAGCAGACTCACGGCGAACTGCCTGTGCGGTAAAGGTGTGGACTATAAGGAGTAAGACAACCGCCCCGGCGGCAAGTTGTGCAAAGTTCTTTGCCGTCATTATTCGCCCTTTCTTTCTTGATTGAACAAGAAGTTAAAGCTCGCGCCAATAACACCAAGCGTGTAGATTGATGTAACGATATCTTGCCAGTTTTCTGCCTTAAAATCCTGACCGTCACTGGCAATGCTCAGCAATATGTAAACCACTGCAAAACTTGCAAATAACAATGATATAAACCCAACAATCAAGCCTCGTTGCAAGGCTCGTTTTCTAGATGCGTCAGCTATAAGTGACGGCGAAATTTCTTCAGCTGCACGCAAACGGGTCCACAAATAAAAGAAGAACAGCCCGCTAACAATTGTTAGCGCCTCGAGTCCAGCCCATTCACTCAAGCCTCCAATAACAGAATTAGAGTCAAATAAATACGCGATGATGTCATTTCCGAGCAACACCGCTCCCAGCGTAAGGCCAACCAGCGACAATACCATAAACAAATATTCTAAGCCTCTGCTTGAATACACTCGTGCCACTGGCATCGGAACAACCGTACCTTTAGCGTCGACTCCTTTTAGTTTTTTAGCGTCCATTGTCGCTACGACAACCGGCGCTTCCTGTGTGTTAGTTTGCGTGGTTTTTTCAGCCTCAGCCATCTACCTACTCCTTTAGTTAATAGTATTATACCACTATTGTGGTTGTGTTTTAGTGCTTCTCAAGACCGCTAATTAAATCTCGTAGTTCAGCGGCTTTTTCGAATTCTAAGTTTTTAGCAGCTAAGTCCATTTGGTTTGTTAAGTCACGAATAAGATGAGGTATCTCACCCTTTGGTATTTTTCTAGGATCAAGCTTCTTTTTATCGCTATCAGGGATATCGGCACGCATACCCTTGTCGATATTTTTTTGGATTCCTTCTGGTGTTATTCCATGTTTTTTATTGTAGCTTTTTTGAATTTTACGTCGTCGATCAGTTTCGTCGATTGCAGCTTTCATCGACCGTGTAATGTTGTCGGCATACATAATAACTCGACCCTCAACGTGGCGAGCCGCGCGGCCAATTGTCTGGACCAACGCGCTTTCACTTCGCAAGAACCCTTCTTTATCAGCATCTAAAATACAGACTAACGATACCTCTGGTAAGTCCAAGCCTTCTCGCAGCAGGTTTATTCCTACTACAATGTCGTAGGTACCCATGCGCAGATCTCGTAATATATCACTGCGTTCTAAAGTATCGACTTCGCTGTGCAAGTAGGCCACTTTAAAATCAGACTCCTCTAAATATTCTGTTAAATCCTCTGCCATACGCTTGGTGAGGGTCGTAACCAGCAAACGATGGCCTTTTTCAATTGTCTCTCGCGCTTCGGCGATTAGATCATCAATCTGCCCTTCGGTTTTACGTATTTCAATCTCTGGGTCAATAAGACCAGTCGGGCGAATAACCTGCTGGGCGACGTGCGTGCTGCGACTTAGTTCGTAATCGCTCGGAGTAGCAGAAACATAAATCGCTTGATTTATGTGTCGTTCAAATTCGGTAAATGTTAAAGGTCGGTTGTCGAGCGCGCTTGGCAGCCTAAAGCCATGTTCAACTAATACTTCCTTACGAGCCCGATCGCCGTTATACATGCCGCGTACCTGAGGTATCGTCATGTGTGATTCATCAATCATTAGCAAGTAGTCGTCTGGGAAATAATCCAATAATGTTGCTGGCTGCTCGCCGGGTTCACGACTTGTCAAAAAACGTGAGTAGTTCTCAATGCCTTTGACGAAGCCTGTTTCTTCTAACATCTCAATATCAAAATTTGTGCGCTGCTCAAGCCGCTGGGCTTCAAGCAGTTTATTGTTCTTTTTAAAATGCTCTAGACGTTCATAAAGTTCGACCTTAATGTCTTCGATTGCCAATTTTATTTTATCGTGCGGTGTCACATAGTGGCTACTGGGATACACCGTATAGCTTTCAAGTTTTGCCTCTACTTCGCCAGTTAGTGGATTTATCTTGGTGATCGCTTCCATTTCGTCACCAAAAAATTCTAGCCTGTAAGCCGACTCTTCGCTGGCTGGGTACACATCAATAACATCACCGCGCACTCTGAATGTACCTCGCGCAAAATCTATGTCGTTACGAGTGTATTGAATATCGGTGAGTTGCCGTAAAAATTTATCGCGCTTTCTTTGTTCACCAACCGTAAGCTTAATAGACATGTCGCCATAACTTTCGACCGAACCAATACCATAAATACAGCTGACACTAGCAACAATAATCACATCTCGGCGGCTTAATAGACTAGAGGTGGCAGCATGCCGTAACCGATCAATTTCTTCATTGATTTGGCTGTCTTTTTCAATATAAACGTCTCTACCAGGCAAATAAGCTTCGGGTTGGTAGTAGTCGAAGTAACTAACAAAATAATGGACGGCGTTATTAGGAAAGAATCGTTTAAACTCACCGTAGAGCTGAGCAGCCAAGGTTTTATTGTGCGCTAAAACTAAGGTTGGTTTTTGTGTTTGTTCAATAACATTTGCCATAGTAAATGTCTTACCAGAACCGGTTACACCAAGGAGCGTCTGCTCTTTATCGCCTTTTTCTATTCGCGAAACCAAATCATATATAGCCTCGGGTTGGTCGCCAGTTGGTTTATAGTCGGTTTTTAATACTAAATTCATTGTACTAGTCTACCATTTACGCTGTGTTTTGGTTTTTTCAATACTTTATTATATAATTTTGAAATTAATGGAATCCACAGCATATGTTTGAACACCCTATCGGCAGCGATGAACTAGAAGCAGTTACAGAAGCAGCCAGCCATGCCCTAGCCGAAATTAGTGAAGGGACTCTCTATCTGCGCTCCGCAGCTGGAGAGCTCGGAGCGGCAATATATAGTGGGACTCTTGCTCAAACTGCAGTAGAGCAAACCAGACACTCACTCCGCGTCAGTCGGGCTGAACTTAGGCGCGCTGGTCAAGCCGCCCCAGAAGCCCCTATTGAATTCTTATTGAGTGCTGCTCTTAGGTTTTACTATGAAAAACGAGAACAAGACTCTGACACATTCTATGGCAAAAAACAACACCGAATACTTAACGCAAGAAGCACCAGTTCTTTTTTAAAGGCACTTGAGCATAGCCCTGTCTCCAGTTAGGGTGAGTTCGTACTAGGGCTTTCTAAGCATCTCTTCTACAGACCTCACCAACCTGACTGGGTCGGTATCAAAGACAACTCGGTGAGCGGCAAAATCTCGCATGCCAGCCGCACGCATAACATCATCAAATTCCTCGGTTGTACCGCCCGCACCAAGTAACACGCCACATGGTTTATGTTGTTCCATGGCTATTGTAAATTCATGCAGCGTCCCTAACCGTCCACCGATAAATATTACGGCGTCACTTGATGAAATAAGTAATACGTCACGACCAATATAGTGGAGTCCGGTGAACAGAATGACATCGTAGCTTTCGGTCGGTAGCCGGTATTTTTTGGTGTGGGCTAGTTTCGTGGCGGCTGGGCTAATCCCAACGCTAATTCCGCCGACACTTTTAGCTCCTTGTGCTGCTCTATCAGGCAATCCTACGGTAGCGCCGGTCATAATTTGGTGGCCAGCTTTAGCGATTGCAACCCCAGCGTCAAAGGCTATTGTGTGCCCTGTCTCGACAGTTTTCCCACCAGCAGCACCCGAAACACAGATTTGATATGTATTCTTAGTCATTACCCGTGTATTCCATCATGGCTATGGTCGGGCTTTAAGGTTTCTGGTGCAACCATGTCATTGTCGAGTTGAACGAGCACCTGATTTTTTAGAACATCTTCCCCCATGTAGCGAGAGAATATTTCATTCCAAAGCGATTCGCGCATATGGTAGACATAACGGTCGCCATAGCCTATTCCATTTGAGTAACCAAAAGAAACATCTGTAAGATTGAACGAATTTGGTTTATTGTCGTCCTCAAACCGTGCCACATAGTCCATATCGTGCCAAAATTCCATTTCTGGGTCCAAGCTGTATAAAAGTTCTTCGGCTTTGCGCCAGTGCAAGTCCTCAGGGTGAAGATGTGGCTGAAACGCTTCTGGGTGACTTTCGTCTTTTAATTTACCAAAATAGCGCTGAATTACTCGCCAGTGAATATTTTGGCCTGCCATTATTGCCGCATTACTTGGGTCGGCAATAAGTGTGTCTACAATTTCTTCGCCAAAATTAGGTTTAACCTGGCTTAATTTGAAAAAGCTTGAATACAGACGAATCTCGTTAATGTAGTGGTAGAGCAACGGCAGAGTTTTTAGAGTTATGCCGCGCATTTTTTCTTGTTTCATTGGTACTACAATAATTGTGCCAAGCTCTTTGGTGTGCGTTACATTATGCAATTTTTTCTTAGTGAACTTTTCTGCCATGCCTGCCCACTTGTCGTGGTCCATAATCACAATATTAATTTCGCGTTCTTCAAAATCACTTGGGGTAATCTTTTTAAATAGCTCGTTGTAATCATTAAGCCAATCACCGCCTTCGCTAAAACGAAGAGCGCTATAAATTTCGTCGAAATTTTCTTGCTTAAACATGCTGTCAATACTGCGGTAATTTAAATGCTCCATCATTTTTTTCGGTGGCATTTCTCGTAACATATCTTTGGCGACCGATCGTTTGAGCGCCCAGCAGGTTTTAAGGGTGTCTGTTTCTTCAGCGGTTTTAACTGCAGCATCTACCACTCCGCGAATATCGCTGTGATCTTTGGCACCAATGATTTTAGTAACACGTTCATTATCTTGCTCGACGCGGTTCATTAAAGCAGCGTAAAGCTCCGGTCCTGTGGTGTCGTCAGGGTCAAGCCCTAAGGTCCGTAGGGCAATCCGCACCTTCTCGTCGATCTCGGCAATCAACCGCACATCAACTGATTTTTCACCACTGGTTTTCTCAAGTTGCTTTAAAGCATGACTAAATAGTGGTTCTTCCGCATCTAAAAGTCGTGATAATTTTCGTGCCATGTTTGTTTCTCTTTTACTAACAAAACAATAACATTTTTTTGCTTATGCTTAAAGGGCTGATACGTCCAATGGCATGTCGTGGATATTCGCAGAATCTGTAAGAATTCCTTTTTTAGCTCCAATATGCTGAATCACAGATGTTGAGTTAGCTGAACCGCGGGTAATAGCTTCTTCTATTGAATGGCCTTTGATCAAAGCTGCCGTCATGCCGCTGCAAAAAGCGTCCCCTGCCCCTGTTCTATCAACAGCTTTTACATCTTCGTACATGCCAGCTTTTACAAATTTCTTGCCGTCGGTTGCATACGAACCATTAGGGCCGTCAGTTAAAATAACGTACTTAACGTAGCCAGCGATGGACCGCAATATAACCCTTGGTTTATCGCTTTTTACTAGCATCTGCCATTCTTCTTTATTCAGACTGATAAGATCAAGCTTAGGTAGCAATTTTTTTAAGATACCGACATGCTTTAATTCACCCTTACCTGGGTTAATCGCTATCTTAATTCCTTTTTTATGTGCTGTATTAACCAAGTATTCCAAGACCTCCATATTGCCAGCTAAACTACTAATATAGAGCCATTTTGCATTTAAATCAGACGGTCTAAAGTTTTCTTTTCGGTAGTGCGTTGAAGCGCCGCGGTACGTTAAAATTGTTCGCTCGCCGTTTGGCGCAAGTAATAAAACCGAATAACCAGTTGAATATTTTCTAGAGTAGGTTAAATGAGAAATATCAACACCTTCAGAAACTAGTCCTGTTTTAACTGCCGCGCCTGCTGGGTCGCTCGCAATTTTCCCCATAAAACAGCTGCTTAAGCCATTTCGCGCAAAGGTTACGGCCGCATTCGTGGCTCCGCCTCCTGTTGAAAATGTAATCCCGTCCACATCTAGTTTAGAGCCGAGAGGAAATTCAGCTACCCAGTTATTGCCTTCTTTTTGTGGAGCTAAGACCTTGCCTGATAAAAACACGTCCTGTACTGCAGCACCTACACTTACAACATCAAATTGTTTCATTTTATCAATCCACCCTGTTTTTTATTACTCTTATGCTTGCATAATTTTAAATAATTAACAATAATATCTTTACTTTGGTCTTTAACAATACATAGAAGATGGTCTAGGTAGAGCTGACGAGTCGTCGGTTGCATCTAGATTATCTTCTTAACCTGGTGAACTATTCTGTTGCCGCAGAATGAGACGTCATTAGTTTGATGGCTCCGACTCTTGGCACGCAGAGTTGTAGTTCACCTTTGCTGCGGAATAGATACCAACCACAAATGATCAAGATGGTCAGAGGTTGTGCATTCTACCTGTTTGACGCTAGGATTTCGGGTCAACACAGGACGATGAGACCGTCTCATCCCGCAGCTTAAATTTGGTGATTGGCATTCTGCCAGAAAACAGCAACCCCTCACGTGCTGCACTCTCAGCACGCGCTGTTTTTGACTGAATCATGCGTAACCGCACGATTTGGCGTCACCCGGCTGGACTCAGCGAACAGATTTAGCATCTCCCCCCCATGCTTCTTCTGTGCTGAGTTCAGCTAAACGTCTGGACCAGCTCGGCCACCCACCCCCTCTACCCGGGTTGGCCCAGACGATCGTCCTCCAGGGCATACGTTGATGTCGTCGCACATCGTGCCGCACTCGTACTGTCCTGGAGGACGACCAAACTTCCCACGGGGAGTCAGCTACCGCCGAGAGGGGGCCCTCGCGCGCTGCTGACTCCCCGCTGGGATGCAAAGATCAAGGAAATTTGGGGAAGAGGCCGCGGTTTTTTGGCAGCGAGAGGTTTTGAATGGCATTTGCTATTCAATCAAGATATCCACTCCCCTAAGACCACAAAAACCGCCGCCTATAACACTCAGTAGATACCAGTTGTAAGCTTAAAAATTGACTTTACAATTGTGATTTATAGCAACTAACCTGCTTTATTAGTTGTGCCAAACAATTCTATTTTTTCTTCTACAACTTTTTGGACCGCTTCAATAACGGGGCCCATTAACTTTACAACCGCATACTGATCTGGGTTGTCTTTTAATTGTTGTTCTAACGTAGTTCTAAACGCATAACGCATATCAGAATTTATATTAACTTTGCTGATACCGTTGCTTACAGCAGCTTGGTAATAGTGACCAGGTGTACCCGAACCGCCATGTAAACTTAAAAAAGCATCTTCTGGTATTGCGGCTTTAATTTGTTTTAAAAGTTCAATGTCCAGTTTTTTAGGTACTGGGTACTTACCGTGCAAGTTTCCAATGGCTACTGCAAAGGTGTCAATGCCTGTTGCTTCTATAAACTCTTTTGTGCCTTGGGGTGTGCTGAATGTCTTTCTGATTTCTTCATAGTCAATGTCTTCGTCGTGCACGTTGCTGCTGCCGCCAAAATAGTGCGGTTCACTTTCAACAATTGCGCCACTTACGGTGGCTGCGTAGTCAACGACCTCTTTAGTTTTAGCAATAATTTCTTCTTCACTAGCATCTTTATTGGCCTGTGATATATCGATATGAATAAACTCATATCCTTCATCTATTGCGGCTTTTGCAGCTTCTACTTCTGGCGAGTGGTCAAGATTAATATATAACTCTACTCCGTACTGTTCGCGGTAATTGTCTACCATGTCGCGAATATTCTTAAGGCCCATGGCTTTAACTTCACCAGCGCTCACTTCTACCATGCCAGGTGCATTTTTGGCAGCCAATGCCTTACAGGCCGCAATTAAAGTTTCTTGATTATCGATATTAAAAGCACCGAGTGCGTAGCCTTCTCGTTTTGCTTTTGCATATGCAGTCCGTGCCTGTTCGCATCTTTTTTTACTGTCCCATTGTGCCATGATGTATTTCCTTGTTCTTTACGCTTATGCTAGCACATAAAGCGCGTAAGAGTGTATCGCTTATGCTGGTATATAAAATTTATATACTTTATAGTCACAACTATGAGTGAGCTACAGCAACAGGCGGAATATTCACCAGTTAATATCGTGCAAGCTATGGATGCCTTGCAAGCCAAGCATCAAAACGAGATCCTTTTGTCCTATGACAGTGTTGTGTATGGCGCGCAAGAGACGAAGCGAGTACTTAAGTCCGTTTCGGACGAGTCAGCCAATGGAGTTGAATACGCAGCAGATGCCCTCAGCGCTGAGGGCTCAATACTCCACCAAGAAACAGCGAGACTATTTTTTAATCAAGATACGACTGAAACCAACTTTCAACCCCTTATGAATGATCCGGACCTTGGCTTTTTTCGAACTATCGGATTACCGGAACTAAAAGACCTAAGTAAAACACTGCGCCAGCCAGAAGTCCGCTGGGGCTTAAATACAACGCACCGAGTTTATACAGAAACCGACATTGCAAAGTCACTTCCTGAAGTCATACAACACTTGAATCCTTTAGCTTTGTTAGATTTATTCCGCAGGGTCGGAAAAACCATAACTACAAGCAGCCAAGAAGAGGTTGATCAGCAAATTGGTACCTATATTGCGCCTGTTGCGCCAAGCCAGTACCAAAATCCCTCTACTCGGATCGACTGGCTTATACGCGAAGCAGGTGGCAGCAAGATTCAAGAGGTAGCTAATCAGCTTCTATGGGTGCTTCAGAATTATGATAAAGATATTCGTCGTGAACTTAAAACAAGAACACTGCAACAGTTGACGGTACGATATGGTGATAATGTGCAAACTATTTTTATAAAACCCGACAAAGAAGTTGCTCGCTTTGCAGCCCAATACCCAGACGATCCGATCGATCTGCTGGGCATAAGTGAAATACGCAAAGGCCGAAATGCTACTCGCCAGGCTGGATACAGGGCTCATTTTAGATCTGGCAGACAAATCCAGTCGTCGATTGGAGTAGCCCTTGATCCACGAACTGAAAAACCAGCGTATACGGCAACGTTAACAAGCGAAGGCGGCGATCAGACCGAGATATATGCCAACACCTTATTTACTGCGCTTGCGGCACTTCGTGATAACCCAGCGTTAGTCTCAGAACATCAACTTGAGCAACTCGATTTCAATCAACGTCTTTTTGCATTAGCATGCGTTCCTACTTTACGGGAGAAAATTTTCGAATCTGCGGGACTAGTTTAGGAAGCCAGTGATTTGCTTAGCCATTTGCTTGCCTGTTAAACCAAAGTGCTCCAGCAATTCTTGTGGTTTGCCAGACTGTCCATAGCTGTCTCTAACTCCAATTCTCATTGCTGGCACTGGATTGTGCTCGCTTAAAAATTCAATAACTGCGCTGCCAAAACCAGCAGCAATCTGAGCTTCTTCAGCGGTTACCAGTTTGCCAGTTTTATTCACACTGGCTAAAATTGTTGCTCCGTCCAGTGGTTTTACGACAGGTACGTGAACTACCTCTGCATCAATGCCTTTTTTAGCTAGTAAGTCTGCGGCAACCAGTAGTTGATAGGTCATAGTGCCGGTACCTGCCAAGGTAATATCTGTGCCCTTTCGTAGTACGTGCGCTCTGTGCAAATCAAATGGTGAATCATTGGTTGTAAATACTGGAGTAGCTTCACGGGCTAAGCGAATGTAAGCCGGGTTTTCAATGTCTTCAGCCAGTGCTAGTGTGGCTTTTTCTGCCTCGACAGAGTCGCCAGGACAAACCACCACCATATGCGGCAACACACGCATGAGCGCAATGTCTTCCAGCATTTGGTGCGTTGCGCCATCTGGCCCTACAGACACACCAGCATGTGAACCAACAATCCGTACAGGCAACTCACCCATGCAAATACTGGTTCTAATTTGGTCAAAGCTTCTGCCAGGGTGAAAGGCTGCATAACTAGAACTAAACGGAATCCTGCCAGCGATAGCCAGACCAGCCGAAACGCTGGCAAGGTTTTGTTCGGCAATACCAATTTCTACGAATCGATCAGGAAATGCATCGCGAAAACCATTCATTTTTGTTGAATCAGTTAAATCTGCGCATAACGCTACAACCCGTTCGTCTTGTTGGCCAGCTTTGACTAATCCTCGGCCAAATCCACTGCGAATCGGCTCTTGCTTACAGGATTTTTTAAACATATCTGGGTCTAAATGTTTTGCGTAGCTCATTTATGTTCACCTTCAATTTTACCGTTCATGCTCCGTAGTTGGTTTAAAGCTTCTTTTGCAGCACTTTGAGCCTTCGGCCCTTTTTCTGAGTCAACAAAATACCCATGCCAATGATGATCAAACTGCATAAAGTCTACCCCTTTACCTGGAATGGTATGGGCTAGCACTACAACCGGCTTTTCGACTATAGCTTTTGCCATATTGCAAGCCGCGACAATGTCTTCAATATTGTGGCCATCGACTTCTAGTACATGCCAACCAAACGCCTGCCACTTGGCTTTTAAATCTTCAAGTGGCATAACTTCTTCGGTTAGTCCGTCGATTTGAATGTTGTTACGGTCAACTATTACCGTAAGGTTATATAAGTGGTATTTTGCAGCCAGCATAATGCCTTCCCAAATCACCCCTTCGTTAAGCTCGCCGTCACCTGTTAAGCAATAAACATACCGGCCGTGTTCACCACGGAGCTTTTGATCAAGGGCGAAGCCAACAGCCTGTCCAAGGCCATTTCCAAGCGGACCGCTGGTGTTTTCAATGCCAGGTAGTTTGGTGCGTTCTGGGTGCCCTTGCAAACGACTACCAAATTTACGCAGTGTTGCGAGTTCTTTTTTAGGAAAATAACCTGCGTGTGCCAAAGTCGTATACAAAACTGGTGCAATGTGACCGTTAGACAGAAATACTGCGTCACGCTCAGCCCAATCAGGGTCTTTAGGATTGTGGTTTAAAACCTCAAAATAAAGAGCCGTAAAAACATCGGCCATGCCTAATGGGCCCGCCACGTGTCCACTACCGGCTTCCTCGAGCATTTTTATGATATCTTGACGAATAGCATTCGCCTTTTTTTCAAGCTGTTTTGTTGTCACAAAATTTTATTCCGCTAATGCTACAAGTGTAGCATACGCTGACTGTGGATTTTTAGCTTTCTGAACAGCGCTACCAACATTAATAAACTCAATGTTTCGAGACACTAATTTAGCTATATTATGCTCATTTGCACCACCGTCCCAACCAAGGGTCAGCTCTGGGTTCATGGCTCGCAGTGTTTCAACCTTGTCAAGTTGACTAAGATCAGCTTCGCCGCCGTAACTACCAAGTTTACCGCCAAATATTAAACAACCATCGGCTATAGCCAGTTCTGGAACATCATCAGGACGAGTCTCTGGTAATAGCGCCACATGAACAGCAATGTCCATGCTCTGTAGTTCTGTGAAGCTTTCTGAAAAACTACTACTTTCAGCATGTAAAATAATTACGTCTGGTTGTTTGGCTACGAGGGTTTCAATATGTTCTGCTGGATTATCGACCATTAAATGAATATGCACCTTAGAAGATTCTGGCCAATGCGCTTGAACAAGATTTATTGACTTTGGTTTTGCAAATTTGCCGTCCATAACATCGATATGCAAAATCGGAGCAAACGATAATACATCCACCAACCGATTGTATTCTTGAATATCTGTCGCAAGTACTGTGGGAATAATTTCAGCCACAAGCAACTCCGTTGCTACGACTGTAGAATAGAGAATAGAGAGTAGAGAGTACTAAAATCATACAAAAAGTATAACAGTATTGAAGATTCTTTAATGCAGAAGCCTAGCAGCAACACTTGAATTAAACTCAGGACTAACCTTAGTACCGAGCTGAGAATGAGAAGTTCGTACTGGAGTGCAATGCAAGAAAGTGCCGAAGCGAGGAGTAAGTCGAATAAGCAAGCACCACAAGATATAAATAGGCCACTTTATTAACGAGCTGCGAACTGCAAAATACGATCTGCTATTTAGAGCGGAAAGTAGCTCTCTAGCTTATCAAGCCGCCTCGCATGGCGCGGCTCTTCTGGGCCTTTGTAGTCTGCGTTGAGCCAGGCTTCTACAATCTTTATATTATTTGCCTCAGATATAAAATCGCCCGACAAACAAACAGCGTTTGAGTTCTCATGCTGACGAACTTTCTTAGCCTCTTCAACACTCCACGCAAGCCCTGCTCGAATGCCAGGATTCCTATTTAGCGCCATGCACATGCCTTGTGCACTGCGGCAAATAGCAATACCCCAACCGTAATCGTCAGAACGCAACATACGCACTAATTTTAGCGCGTAGTCTGGGTAGTCGTCTTGAGGGTCTTTAACCTGCGGACCAACGTCCTCAACTTTATGACCCTGCTCGACTAAGTAGTTTTTAAGCTTTTCTTTTAGATCAAACCCACCGTGATCACTTGTCAGGTAGATAGTTCGTTTCATTATCGTTGTTCTTGCACTCGAATTCTAACAGGTGCAAATTGTTTGAAAATGCTTCGTACGATAGCTGTTGTTGAGTCTTTTTGGTAGCTCATTTGCAATTCCTTCTCTGCCATTATTTTTTCTCCTTTTTTATTTTTGTTTTTTGGATTTACATAATTAACGATACAGAACATTGCATAGTAGATGCAAATTCATTTGATTGTAAATATTGCTACGCTAGTACTTTTCCAATGTCAGCTACAAGTTCAACCAGTCGGTTACTGTAACCCCATTCGTTGTCATACCACGCAACGACTTTAACCATATTGCCGCCAACAACTTTGGTGTGACTTAGGTCTACGGTCGAACTGTGACTGTCTCCAACAAAATCGCTTGAAACAAGCGGCTCTTCTGTTACTGCTAAGATTCCTTGGTAAATCGGCATTGCCGCGGCTTCTTTAAAGGCACTGTTAACCTCTTCGACCGTTACATCTCGTTTTAACAAGAAAGTAAAGTCACTAACAGACCCAACCATAGTTGGCACGCGAAACGCCATTCCATCAAATATACCTTTGTAATTTTCTAGCACTTCGCCAGTGGCGATCGCTGCACCAGTACTGGTAGGAATAATATTCTGGGCTGCTGCACGAGCACGACGCATATCACCGTGTGGTGCATCTTGCAGTCGTTGGTCGGCAGTGTAGCTGTGTATGGTTGTCATCATAGCCTTTTCAACCCCAAAGTTAGCCTCCATGACAGCTGCCGGTGGAACTATACAGTTAGTAGTGCATGATCCGTTCGAAAACACTTGGTTGTCGTCGTCAACAAGTTTGTCGTCGTTTACTCCCAGCACATATGTCGATGAACCTTCGCTCTTGGCCGGGGCAGATATTACTACTCGCTTAGCGCCAGCCGTAACATGTTTTTTAGCGTCTTCAGTCTTAACAAATCGACCAGTCGATTCGATTACCACGTCAACATTCATGTCTCCCCACGGGAGTTTCTCTGGATCGGGTTCGTTTAAGACTTTAATCTCATGGCCGTCAACTACTATGCCGTTTTCGCTGGCTTCCACATCATGTGCGTAACGCCCGTACGCTGTATCGTACTTCAGTAGGTGTGCCAAAGTTGGGTTGTCGGTTAAGTCATTAAGTGCAACTATTTCAATATCTTTACGTTCAAACGCTACTTTAAAAGCGTTCCGGCCGATTCTTCCAAATCCGTTGATTGCTACTTTTAATGCCATGTATCACCCTTCTAAAAATCTATTACTAGTGAAATAGTATAGAAATCACCACTGTCGTGCAAACTGTTTATGCTTTAGGCAGTTTGCACTACATCGCTAATGACGTCACTGGTTAGTCCGTCAATAACTAACCGCGCTCGGCCTTCAAATATATGTCCTGTTTCTACTAAACTAACATCCGCAACGGCACGTCCGCCCTCATCGAGCCCAACAGCTTCAGTTGTAAATTGCACCGGTAGAGTTGGCTCTACCCAGCCGTGCTGCATCCATTCTTTTTCATCAGCATTGGCAAGTGTTACGGCTCCAATAAACTGACTAGCTTTTGCGATTCTTGTTTGCCCAACCCACTCCTGTGCAGCGAAGGCAGTTTTGACCTCTCGATGATGCTTCAAATCGACTCTCACGCCTGGTTCAAGAAGCCCAACTACTATTGGTCTATCACTGTTGCCTTCAGGCAAAATGTCTTTCATCTTTACGTCCAGCATAAGCAAGCGCTCACTGGGACGAATTTGCGGAGACCGTACTTCAACTGGCCCATACGGCTTATCAAAATACATTCGATCAAACCGCCTACCGACGCTATACCTGACTCCGGCACGTTGTCCGTATCGCATTCCAAGGTTAGGAGAAAAAGCAAGCGCCAATGACAAGTGACGCAATACCTCCGTATGGTCTATGATGCCGCCATACGCCACTCGCCTCATGCGCGTCAGCTCAGTCTTGCTCGCATTATCTTTTTGTGCAGTTTTATATAACTGGAATTTTTCAATTCCTTGTAAAACTTTTTCTATATTACTAAAATTACTCATCTGCTTTTTAGTGTATCACTCCATGACTTCAAGCTCGACACCACTATCAAACAAGCTCAAGAGAAAAATGCCATGTTCTTTTTGAACTGCAACGCTCAAAGTCAATGGCGATCGGACAATATCGGCCGTCTCTACTTGCGTAACCAATAGGTCTTCAATAACTGCAACAACAGTACAAGCTTTTAATTCCCCGGCCTCAAGTACAACGCTATAGGCATCTAATGCACGCTGTCGTAACTGATAACTTTCCCCAGGCTCACAACCACTCCCTAGGGCTTCATTTAATATATTTACTTGCTTAACAAATTCACCAACAGCGCATTCACTCACTTACAAGATAAAATTTCTAGCCAACACCCCTATAGTTTGTGATTCCTTCAGCTCACCGTTCTTTATTAGTTGGGCAACTTCACTCCAATTAAATTCCTTTATTTCGTGAATTATCTCCCCTTCTTCTCGCGCATGCTGGTTTGTTAACTCCCAGTTATGTGAAGTCATATAGTACAGGTCGCGTTCAAATGTAGCAGTCATAATTACTTTTTCTAGAAATTCAGGATTATCGTTAACAATAATCCCAGCCTCTTCTTGGGCCTCTTGCATTGATTTCTTTTGTGCCATATCAATAAGATCCTTGCCAGCTTCTAGGTATTCCATCCATGGCTTTGCGAAGTCAAACATTTTACCTCCAGGCAATCGCCAGTCCGTAGACTTCATTTCGCGTCGGTACTCAGACTGTAAAATAACCTTAGAGCTATCGCGGTTCAGGCACAATAACCGCACACCGGGTGGACGTCTTACACGCTCCCATTGCTTACCGTTCACATCCGCATATTCAAACACGAATAATTGTGAACCAGCTATGGGTGTTTGCTGCCAATCAGGCTTTATCATTTATGATTATCCCTGCTTGTTCCAGCGTTCAATACACTCATTAATTACGCCGATCGCAGCTTCAGTATCACCAAAGCCCAATACTTCAGTTGTGCCAGGCTTTTTAAGGTCTTTGTAGTGATTAAAATGGTGCTCTATTTGTTGCTTCCAAGCATTGCCAAGCTCGTCAACAGTGTTGATCGAGCCATAATGTCGGTCATCTTCCGGTACACAAATAACTTTATGATCCATCTCGCCACCATCGTCAAAATTAAGTACGCCAATTACTTTTGCTTTGGTAAAAACGCCAGTTGGAATTGGTTCAGACGTTACAACTAAGGTATCGAGCTCATCGCCGTCTTCGTCGAGTGTCTGCGGGATAAAACCATAATTAACTGGTTTTGCAAAAATTCCCGGTTCGACTCGATCGAGCTCAAAACACGCTAAATTGCGGTTCCATTCAATTTTTAGCATGCTGCCTTTAGGGATTTCGATAACTGTATTAATCGATCCGCTCGCTACATCGTCACCTGGTGTAAGAATTTGATTAAAATCTGGCACATTTCCTCCTATAAATAGTTCTTGGATAGTATAGCAAATTACGTTCTGGATTTAGGCCTGCTCGCTATAGCCGGCAAATTATACACTTTTTGACGATCATAAAAGTTTGTATAGTTCGCCCGCGGCTATTCAATTACTCTAACAACGCCGCGCATTGTAAATGGATGTGGTTCGCAAAAATAAACGTACTCGCCGCTTTCTTCAAACGTATAGCTAAAGCTTTCGCTATTTGCTAATAGGTCGCTATTAAGCCCTTGGGTTAAGCTATTGCTCCAAGAAACGATATTATGCCTAACATCACCAGTATTCGTCCATGTGACTGTTGTGCCTTTGCTTATAGTCAGCAGCGTTGGCTCAAAATAAAACTCACCAATGCTAACAGCAACGCTCGGTTGACCTACTGCATCAACCTCGCCATTATTGCCTGCTTCACTTAAATATGTTTGAGTGGCCTGGCTTAATTCGTTCAGAGCACTAGATTGTTCTGTGCTAGCATCCTGTTGTCTTCTGTCAGAATTATTTATCGTAAAAAATATTATGGCCGAACCGGCTATAACAAGACTAAGCCCGAAAAATAATTTATTCATAAGTATATAGTTCTTTCTTATTAAAAAATCCGACCTACCAGTGGCGGGTCGGATTTTATCTATAAACTCAAATTTATAGGTTTTGCTGTTCTGCTATTGCACCAGCCAGCGCGTCAGCGATTTCGCCCATTTGGTCATAGGCTGCAGCCTCGTTGGCAAAGTAGCCTTCAATGTCGCCTGCAGCTAGTGAATCAACTGCAGCTACAACTAAGTCTCTGTGGCCGACAAGCAATGATTTAACTGTTTCCGGTGGTAGATCCAAGCCAGCTGTTTCGGTAAAGAAAGCTGTAGCCTGCTCGCCGTATCCAGCCAGGTCGTCCAAGGTCTGTTGCTGAACGTCTTCGTCTCCGTCTAGTACACCTTGCGTATAGCTAACGAAAAAACCAATATGCTCGCGCCATAGACTTAAAAATGCCTCTTCTTGTTCTGGATAAACACTCCCTACCAGACCAGCTATAGCAACACTATTGTTATCAAGTTCGGACACCGCTGCTGCTGTTGTTTCTGAGTCAGCTCCATTAATTGCGATTGATCGCAACGCAACTGCTGCCTGAGTTACGTGTTGTTTTAGCTCTGTATTAAGCGCCAGTCGCAAGTCTGATGCTTCATCAGACACTGGTGACTGTTGCGTCGTTTGCGTAGTCTCCGAATCATCATCGCTCGCCCCGACTGTATACCCTATTACGCCCCCTAATACTAAACCTACGATGGCTAATGCCATTGCAGAACCTTTCATTGAATCCATGGATTCTCCTTTTTATAGTTATTAATTAGTCATAATAATTTTTGCTTTTAAAAAGCTCCCGACTAACTAGCAGTTAAGTGTAGGGAGCTGAATGTATAGCTTATGTGAGAAAAACGTATGACTATTGTATAACTATTCGTTGGCCTCTAGAAATTCGCGTATTTTTAGAGCTGCTGTAGCGCCTTCGCCAACCGCCGAAGCAATTTGCATAGTTGCACCGCTGCGCACATCACCAGCCGCGAACACACCATTAAGATTTGTCTGTAAATCCTCGTTGGTTTTTACAAATCCAGCTTCGTCGAGCTCAACTGAATCGCCCAAAAAGGCTGTATTTGGGCTCAAGCCAACAAACACAAACACCACGCCAACATTCATTTCTTGCGTTTCGTTTGTTTGATTGTTCTTAGTCGTAATTGAATGGATTCGAACCCCTTCACCCTGGATTTCTTCGATTTCAGTATTAAAATGAACCGTAATCTTGTCGTTTTCTTGTACTTTTTGAATCAATACATCAGACGCTCGCCAATGGTCTTTACGAATAAAAACATGTACTTGTTTGGCAAATTTTGTTAAAAACAAACTTTCTTGGGCTGCAGAGTTACCGCCGCCAATAACTGCCATCACTTGGTCTCGGTACAGAGCCCCGTCGCAGGTTGCACAATAATGTACGCCACGGCCATAGAACTCTTTTTCGCCTTTTACTCCTGCCTTTTTGTAATCACTGCCAGTCCCAATAAGAACAGTCTTAGCTTTATAGTCACCGTCTGTCGACTTCACCACTCGGTAGTCGCCTTTGTCTTCAATCGCGGTAACTTCAGCAAGTTGAATAGTTGTACCAAACCGCAGTGCTTGTTTTTCTAGATTCTGAGCAAGCTCCATGCCACCAACACCGTCTGGAAACCCTGGGTAGTTCTCGACGCTTTCAGTAACTGCAGCTAGTCCACCAACTACACCTTTTTCAAGTAAAACAGTTTCAAGATCCTCGCGGGTAGTATAAATCGCAGCGGCTAAAGAAGTCGGACCGGCACCGATACCAACTACGTCGTATATTTTGTCTTCTGAATGTTCTGCACTCATAGTTTTAAATTCCTCTTTTAACTCTTCGTTGCTTGGATTAACTAAAATTTTACCATTAATGTCCAGCGTTGGTATTTCATGATGGCCGTTCGTCTTGGCTAGCATTTCATCTACAATTTCTTGCCCATCGTCCGGATCTCGTTCGGTGTAGTCGGTTAGATTGTTTTCGGACAACCACCGTTTGACACGAACACAGTCCGGACACCAATCTGAGCCATAGTACACAAACGAAGTCATTGTCGATGCCGTAGCCGCAAGACTATGAAATAGCTGAGGCTAGCTGTCCTGGGTTGAATCCAACGACCACTTCCTCTGTTCCATCTTCTTTTGTGAACAAGGTCACTGGCACAGCCATTTGACCAGACTTTTCAATCATTTCTTGTTGTCGAGACGGATCTTTGTCGAGTTCAATGTATTCATACTCTAAGCCTTTGCCGTCCAGCCACTTTTTAACCATCGGGCAATACACGCAAGTTGTTGTACTGAAGATAGTTATGTTTTTTATATTGCTCATGTATTTCTCCTTTGATTAAAGTTTAAGTGATTACTTAAAGTATAGCAAGTGGCTGTGTAGTGACTGTTAACCCTCAACTGCTTCGAGCTCAATGTCGAAAACCAAGGTACCGAGTGGTCTTGCACCTTCGCCAGGCACGTAACCGTTAGGTGCAGCACCATATGCTAATTCACCAGGAATGATCAATCGTCGTGTTCCGCCAACCTTCATGCCAGGAACACCTTGTGTCCAACCTGGAATAACTTCATTTAAGCCAAAGGTTATTGTCTGGCCGCGGTCTTTTGACGTTTCGAATATTTCACCGTTAACAGCGTATGCGCCGGTGTAGTGCACTGTAACCCGAGCGTTCTCTTCAACTACTTCGCCGTCGCCTTCTACTAAGTCAATAATCTGCAGCTCTGTGGCTGGTTCTGCCTGTGCGTCAAAGTCTTCTAAATATCTCACTTGTTCCTCCTGTTGATTAGTGCTGTCGGTACCATCGGTTACCTCTAAGCTTGTTTCGTTATCGTTTGTGGTTTCGGCAATATCGACATTTAAGTCTGGTTCAGTTTCTGGCTTGCTTACAATAATAGCCGCCACAGCCACGCCAACAAATACCGCGACTACTCCAAATATTGCCCATTTATTATCTTTCACTAATCTCCTCCATTAAATGTTGATTGACCAGCATTGGGTTGCAACGAACTTTGCCCGCTACCTGGATTTTGCAACCCACTACTGTTTTGCGTAGACTGCTGAACGCCATCGGCTCCCTGTAGCGTATTGCCGCTACTGGCAGGAGCTTCGCTTCCCAGCCCGTTTACTTTAAGGTTTGTTGTGTTTGTTTGACGAATTGGTTGGGTGGTGGAATCGTCAGAAAACGTCTGCGCCACTGCATAGCCAGCTGCCGAAAAAACAAACAGCGATGCAAACGCCAGCATCCAAGCCGTACGCAGCAATAATCCGTGTGCGTGATGTATCAAAGCTACCCTCATAGTTGAAACAAAGTATAGACCATAACCGTATAGACGGCTACGTGGAATTTACTACTTTTTCCGCAATCTATTGTATCCCCGTTTAGCAAAGGCAGACGCCGTTTCGGACATTATGTAGTAATACGGGAATGACAATATAACTAAGATTGTGGAGCTCGCTAAACCAAATATGATTGTGTAGGCCAGTGGCTCCCAGAACGGGTCGTTTAGCGCCAATGGCAACAAGGCAACAATAGTTGTGATGGTTGTAGCAAGTAGCGGTCTAAAACGCTGCTGTAGGGCTGAGGATATAGCTTCAACTCTGCCTTTGCCGGCTTGCTTTTCTTGATTCGCATAGTCAGTTAATAGAATGGTGTTGTTAACTGCGATCCCAATCAAACCGATCATGCCGATTGCGCTAAAGAAACTCAGTGAATTGTCAGTTACATACAATCCCAAGAAGACACCAAATATGCTAAACGGAATCGCCAATATTATTAGTAGTGGTTGCAAAATAGAACGGAACTGAATCGCCAGTAAAACCAATATCGCCAAAATTGCTACCGGGAACACTACACCCAATGCTGCAAAACTCTCGGCACTATCGCTTTCTTGTCCAAAATCAAAGCCAAGCGTAATCTGGTCACCATATTCAGCCAGACGACTGTCGGTAAACTCTTCCTCAACAGCAGTTTGAGCTGCAGTTACAAGAGCCGACACATCGCTATCCTCAAAACCCGCACTCACTTCAACGTAACGATCGCCGTTGGTCCGGGCTACGCCACGAACGCCAGAAAGATCAGTTTCGGTAATAGTCGACGTTGTGCCGTTCGCTCGCTCAATAGTTCTGTCAGTTAAAAAATCCTGAATATCTTGAGCAAGTGGCACTGTGTTTGCTGGATCTTCGCCAATAATCTGTACTTTAAACGGTAGGTCTTCTACCGGTGGGCCGTTATCGATTTGGCTGATTGTAACTTCAGCAGCTTGTCCAATTTCTTGTTGCAGTGATTCTTCTAAGACCTCAATCAACTCAAACGAGGTAACTTCGCGGTCCGTAAATGGCACCAACTCAACAACAATGTCTGCTCCGCGCTCGTTGCTTGGACTAAAACCGCCATACAAAGCCCGGACCATGTTTTCACCAACTTCCTCAGTTATGACGGTATTAGCACGCTCTGCTATCAACTCGGCCTGCTGCAAACTTGTACCTTGAGCAAATTCGTAATTGATATTTAGTTGATCGGAATCGTCAGAGGCAGGAAAAATATTAAACTCAACTTTTTGGGCAAAGTACCCTGTACCCATCACAAAAACAAATGACAACAGCACCATACCCACTGCCACATGCTTACCAATTCGCGGCCGGGTTTTAAGTAGCAGCGGCAACCCCGCAAACGCCTGTGCAATAGAATCAAACATACGAGTTTTTGCATTTGGTTTGGTCTGCATGTTTTTTAAGCCAAATCGGCTCAAAAGCGGGATAAGTGTTAACGATAGTAGGAGTGACACGGTTAGTGAAATAATCACTGTTACTGGCATCAGTCGTATAAATTCTCCAAGAATTCCGCTAATAAATGTGAGCGGCAAAAAGACCAAAATAGTTGTCAGCGAGCCCGCAAAGCTGGCAGGTGCTACCTTGCTAACTGCTTCTTTTATGGCCTCTCGCGGTTTTCTGCCTTTCGCGCGGGCTGCCACAATTGCCTCAATAACTATTGTTGCATCATCGACAAACAAACCGAGCGACAGCACCAAGGCAAACAACGTAATAGTGTTAAGCGTATAGCCAACTGCCAAGAGTACAATCATCGTAACCAGCATCACCCCAAGCATAAATACAGCCGTTATTAACGAAGCTCGCCAGGTGATAAGCAGCCAGCTAATCAACGACACCGCCAAAATACCACTAAATAAATTACTTTGTAGCGAATTAATTTGAGTAGCTATCGAACTTCCGAAGTCAGCACCTATAGAAATATCAAAATAATATCCAGTGTTTAATGAATCCGTCCGCAATCGATCATCACGCTCAAGCCGCTCAGACAACTCTTTAACGACGTCGTTCAGCTCTAGAATATCAATACTGTCAGTCTTGTTTATGCCAACCGTCACAGCTTTATAAAAGATTACATCGCTAGAACCAGGGCTTGGACTTGTGCCAAAAAAGTTAAAACCTGTTTGTCGACTCACAATCTCGCCAGTTGCAGGGTCTGGAGCCTGTTGCACTAACTCAACAACCTCGGCATTGGCAATTCGCTCGTCTTGCTTAAATTCTTCAGCTACAATTGCCGCCTTGTCTTGGATTTCTTCGATGTCTACATTTACTTCTGAACCAGTTTGGTTCGGTACATAGCCAACAGAAAGCAGCAAGTCATACTCGTTCAAATAGGCCGCTGGGTTTAATGATATTGCGTCAAACTCAACTCCATCCGGGACATTGGCGTCGGCAAGCCGGCTCTGTACTTCCGTATTGGCAGCCTCGGCATCGACGTCTTCATCAAAAAAGGCAAAAAACGTAAAATTATTTGGCCCAGTGTTAGAGAATGTCTCAGTTATACCTTCAACATCTTCAATTGCCGCCAATGCCGGCTGGACCACATCACGGTCAACAGCTTCGGCGTCGTCGACAAAATACACCCCGTTTACAAGTGTTAACGGAAACTGAATCGGCGGGAACCCCTCTCGCGGCAAAAATGTCGTGTAACTAAGCAGTCCAAAAATAAAAATTAAACCAAATACTGCACTCTTAATCTTCCACTCATCAAAAAACCGCACACTTACATTACTTAAAAAATCCCGAAATCCCGAAGTACCTTTATTTGCCATTAAATCAACTCCTTAAACGTTACTTTGAGTCTATAGCAAGGAATCCCGATTAGCCAACCATGTCGTACTTCTTAAGCTGCTCAATATCAGCACCGTCTTTTTGCATTTTAAGGAGTTGTGAATAAATCCCGCCAGACTTTGCGAGCTGCTTAGGGCTACCTTGCTCAGCAATCCGTCCGCCGTCAATCACCAGTATTTTATCGACATTAGCTATGGTGCTTAGTCGGTGCGCAATAATTATGGTGGTACGATTTTCCATTAATTTATCGAGTGCAGCTTGAACCAGTATTTCCGACTTGCTGTCGAGCGAGCTCGTCGCCTCGTCTAAAACAAGGATTGGAGCGTTTTTAAAAATTGCCCGAGCAATGGCTATTCGTTGCTGCTGCCCACCACTCAGTTTTAGGCCTCGTTCACCAATAAAGGTGTCGTAGTCTTTTTTGAACTTGTTAATAAATTGGTGTGCATTGGCAGCTTTGGCAGCAGCTACTATGTCTTTCTTTTTATAAGACGATTTAGAATAAGAAATATTTTCAGTAATCGTGCCGCTAAATAAACTGGCGGTTTGAAACACTGCTCCTACAGCTCGCCGTAAACTTGGCAGATTTATGTCGGCAATGTTCTGCTTGTCGACTAGAATTTGACCGTTGTCGGGGTGATAAAACCCCATTAACAAATTAGTGATTGTGGTCTTGCCTCCACCGCTTTCGCCGACAAGAGCGATCTTTTCACCCGGTTCAATAGTAAAATTTAAATCAGATAAAACCTGAGTTTTGTCGTCATAACTAAAGGTCACGTTTTTAAACTCTACTCTACCGTCGTGTACGTGCAGGTTTTTAGCCTGAGCATTTCGTTCCTCGTCGGCTTTTTCAATAACGTCAAAATAGTCTTTGCTGTTACTAATTACCCGTTGGGTTCTGTCGACAAGGAAGCTAATAGTGAAAATAGGAATACGAATTTGATTGGAATATAAAATTAAAGCAACGGCATCGCCAGCTGTTAGTGCTCCGCGTGCTCCTTGAATAAAAATAAAGCAAAACACCGCAAAAAATATGACATTCAGCACTAATCTCCGCTTAAAATCGCTTATATGCCAATGTTTTGACTGGGGACGTACTAAACTGATTATTTTTGCTAGTTTTGATTGATAGTAATTTAGTTCGCGTTGTTCTTGGTTAAAACTTTTAACTGCTCTGATTTGGCTGATTGCCTCGTTAAAGCGACCAAACGCCATATCATTATTTTTGTTAATTTTGTCTTGGTAATCCATCCATAAGCCGCTGCTGCGCGTTGTCATAAAAATGTAAATTGGGTACAAAGCTGCTAAGAATAACGCAACTGGCAAACTGTAAAATCCAATCACTACTAGCCCAAAAATGGTGCTAAAAATAAATTGTAAGAAATTGTTACTAAACGCAGACAAAAAATCACTAATTTGACCGACTGACCGCTCCAGCCTGTTGACGACTTTGCCTGTTATTTCGTTATCAAAATACTGCTGCGGTAGAATCATTAGCTTTTCATAATATTTGTTACCCAAAATGCGCCGAACATGAAACCCCATTTGGTCGCCAATATAGCCATTAACATTAGTAATAATGTTATAAAGAATGTCCGCCAAAAAAATAACAGCTGCATAAAAAACAGCTTTAGAAATATCAAAGTCTTCGCCTTGCCCAAATAAATCAATAACTTTACCTGTAACTGCTGGTAAAAGCAGAGTTAGTAGCGCAGAAAATACTGTAAAACAACCAATTGCAATGTAATAACGTTTTAGTTCTTTGGTGGCGCTAAAAATTTTTCGGATTTGCTGCATTGTTAAAACTCTACTGTGTCACCAGCGCTGAGTCCAAGCTTAGCTACGGCACCAGCGTTAAACTCAATAACATATTTGCTATTTTCTTCGGGCTTAAAAATTCTTGGGTAGGTGTCAGGACTAATATTCGATTCTATGTGGACGACTCGTTTTTCGCTGTTTAGCCAGACAATATCAATACTAAATAGCATGTCTTTCATCCATATACCGTGTTGGGCTGACTCATCAAACACAAATAACATTGCTCGATCGTCGTCAAGTCCTTCGCGCCCGCTAAGGCCGGTTATTTGTTCGTGCGGTTCATCGGCTACTAGTAAATCAAATGTTTGCTCACCAACTGTAAATGAATATTCGGCATTTAGTTGGTCGGGCGCAGTTGCTTGTTGATTGATAAAAAATAGTCCACCAAGCAGACTCGCAGCCAATACAACTCCAATACCAATCACCTGTCGCGCGTTCATAATTTTAGTATACTGTATGTATGCCACAATTTTCGTTCGACATAGTAAGTGAGTTTGACGTCAGCGAAATGAACAACGCTATCGACCAGTCAATTCGCGAAATCCGCACTCGTTATGACTTAAAAGGTACTGCAGCATCAGTTGAATTTGCTGATGGCGATAAAAATAGTTTGCTTATTAAAGGCGACGAGGAATTTCAGCTAAACTTAGTGCTCGACATCGTCCGCAGCAAACTCGCTAAACGCGGGATAGATCAATCCGTTTTGGATACCTCCACTAAGCCCGAAGCCGGCAACCCGTGGCGCTGGACGCTTCCACTTAAGTCAGGCATTCCATCCGACACTGCTAAAAAAATCAGCAAAAGCGTGCGTGAACTGGGGCTAAAAAAACTCAACTCACAAATTCAGGGTGACAAACTGCGTGTAACTAGCCCAAGCAAAAACGACCTGCAGACTGTCATGGCGCATATTAAAAAGACCGATTTTAGTATTCCGCTGCAGTTTAATAATTTCAAATAACTCTGTATGCACACCCCTGAAACAGTCCCACCCCCAGAGACGGCTCTTGAAAGATTCCGGTCAAAAGGAGCTTACAGCTTGGCAGCGCTTGCGCTCACTGCCAGCCAGTTACTACCTACATCATCAACAGTTGAGCAACTAACTGTTGATTCACCGGTGTTTTTAACGAGCAATTGCACCGACGAACACAATGCTCCAAGCGTGTCCGACATCGAACTCCTTCGTCAGCGCGCCTATGACGACAACAAACCAGTCGCCCGTGAAAACGCCACTACAAACGATGACGTACCGAAAGAAGAACTTTCAGGCATCCATACACGATTAAATCCAGAAGATTTTTTTGAAGTAGAACGGTTCCAGCTTGATTCAATTGAACTAGAAGTTGTCTTTAAAAGTGACAGCCCGGATGCGGCTGGAATGATTAACCATATCGCGCTCGAAGAACTATTGCTGTGGCCATATAAAAACGCACATTTATTTGAACGCGAAAACCAACACCCCTTAGATCAAGACTCGCTAGAGTGCATCTACAACTACTTAACCCAGACTACATTCAAGCGACCGCTGGTGCTAAACATCCCGCATGAATTTTATAATTTTTGCAAAAATGACGACCAATACGTTAGCCCTCCTATCGGCTGCACTGCTAACGGCAGCACCAATACAAAATTTTTCGGACCATTTATATTTGATTCGCAAATTTATTTAACTGCCGGAGCCAATACGCAGATAGACCCAGAAGAAACACTGCGACGACTTATAGGGCATGAACTTAATCATTGGGTACTTGGCCGTATGTACGAGGACGCCAATGTCCGACCACCCGATAGCAAAATTAAAGAAGCAACCGCCTACGACATTGGGCGATTTATTCGTCGGTTTTCTGATCAACTACAGCCGTTAATCAACCCTCAGCAGTAGCTTACCAACCGCCGCCGCCACCGCCGCCTCCGCCGCCACCAGAAAAGCCCCCGCTGAATCCACTACCACCACTGGCCCCACTATTGCTTGGTGGCGTAAACGCATTTTGAGCTGAACTCGATAAATTATTTAAACTGTCAGCCAATAACAGCGAATTAAAGGTACGGGCGTTGGAGTTGTACCAGTCGGGTGGTTGTTGATACAGGTCCTTAAACTGCTCACTCCAGCTTTCAGTCAAACCAAACAACATGGCGTATGGTAATAGTTCTTCGTAAATGCGCAGTTTAAACTCATTGCTGGAAACTTGTTCGCTGCCATATTTTGAGCCCTCAACACCTTGGTGAAACTCTAACCTGTCCGCCTCAGCAAGTTTTATGTACTCTTCGAGCCCTTTAATGTGGTCAAAAGCGGCGCTGCCTTTTGAAGTACGAGCAGGCATGGCATTTGTCCAAAACAACATAAGTACTCCAGCAGCTATAAATCCAAACCCCACGCCGGGCAAAATAAAAAAGAACGGGACGCTCAGTAATGCCATCAAAATCGACCGGCCTACCCAGCTGGCTTTTGCTTTGTCGGGTGCAACCTTAAAATACCCTTCTTTAGCAAGCCGTGTTGGCGTATTTTTTATAAGTTTTTGCGCTCCGGTATACAGTTTGTTTTTTTGTGTATCGAGCTGGATAACTTCGCCAATAGTAGCGCTACCCGCGGCGGTCGCCTGTAAAGCACTTTCCCGCACTCCCTTAAGGTCGCCCTTAAATAATGATGTTAAGACTTTTTTGGGGTCGAATTCTACCGATTCGAATAATATCGATACTATTTCTTGTAAATCATGTGGTGCTGAACTTGGGTCTTTGGTTAATTCTAGACTTAGTTCGTGCTTGTCTTTGCGTAGTCGCCGCTTTGTTTCTTTGTCGATGATTTTTATATAGCCAAGAGTTGCGAGCTGCAATATGCCGGCTGAAATTCCAGCCGTTGTTAGCTTCTCTTTTAAAATCACTTCACTGCTAACTACATTGAGTCCTGCTGGTGGTACGTATTGCGGGGTTGTGTAACCACGCTTATTGTCATCTCGACCATGCTTTTTCCAACGACGGTAGCTGTAGCCCAGCGCTAGAATCGGAACCCCAACAAAACCAGCCGCGTTTAATAGTGCTTTGCGCTTAATCCACGGGTCGGCAAAAAATTCACCTTTTTCGAAGCCCAGTACAACCGAAGCATTTTCGTACGCTAACAGGTTGTTTGCAGTTGCAGTAACAGTTATTCCTGCCGAAGACTCATCTCTGGTGATCGTGCAGTCAGCCGCTGAAGACCCAAAACTTCCACTAAAACATTCTTGCCTGTCCTGCAGAGATTCAGCAATTGATGCTGGTATATGAAACCTCGCCTCTAAACTGCCAAATGATTGACTCCATCCGGTGCCGTTAGTGTCCCAAAATAGCTCATCGTGATCATCGAAAAAACTAATAACGTTATCGACCGAGTATTCGATTACATAGGTCTGTTGCCCGTGCACAAAAACGTTAGCATCGCCGATTCGCACAATAAGAAAGTCGCCAGACGTATAGGTTGTATAGTTCCACGGCTGGCCGTTGCCATCAGTAACCGATGTGATGTCGATATTAACTGGTGCGTTTTTATAGCTTTTAGGGATAGCCCGTTCAATGCCACGATTTTGATTAAAATCTGGAAAAACAGCAACTAACTCTTCTGTAATATCCAGCCTGCCCACATTCTGGTCGTCTTTAGATAAAAAGTAGTCGGCTTCAAACGATTCGAACACAAAGTTTTGGGTGTTTTGCGCCACTACTGCTTGGCCGCCAATCACCATCAAAGCTGCAACTAATAAACCAACTAGATACTTGTTCATTAACTTAATTCTACAGCCCAAATATATGTTTTGACTAATTTGCTCCTAGCGCAACGTGCATGCTTGTTAAATTTTCACCAACAACAAACTGCACAACCGCATACCAAACACCATCTTTTTGGTAAAATTTCCGCACCTGTGGCTCAATTTGCTGGGTAGTCTTTCCCGCTGCTATTTCAATTTTTGGCAATAAATCTTCGATACGCCCCATAGCCGATCCTCCAAAATAATTAGTTTAAAAGTTATAAATATATATTGCTTATAGGATTTTGATTTTTTGTGGTTTCGCTAAATCTTGGAGCGAAGATTTGTGTAAATAGGTTCACTCAGTGACCGTAGTATGAGTGCCTGATGTCTATAAATATACGCTTTAAGCATGTACTTGCATATTGTAGATATGACCGCCTAAAGTGTGCATAAAAAACAAATAGTTCGTGAAATTATATACAAAAAACTTCTAGTTACTATGCTTAGCTTAGTGTAATTAACCAAGAGGTATGTTATGAAAAAATTTATGTTTATTTACAAAGGCCCAGCTACAGCCGCAGAAGACATGAGCCCAGAACAATCAAAATCCATTATGCAGGCCTGGTCTGACTGGATGAACGGTGTCGAAGAAAATCTAATTGATATGGGCACACCACTTGCAAATGGCCACGCTTTATTCGACGACGGCACAGACGGAGATGGACTCGATCTTAGTGGGTACAGCATTATCCAAGCAGACTCTATGGAGCACGCCATGGAATATGCCGATAGTCACCCGTTTTTAAGTGACGAAGACGGTAAATTTTCAATCGAAATTCACGAAATGTTGCCCGTTCCAGAAATGTAGCATTCATGTAGTATTAGTCTAATATGTAAATTTTTAAAGCCCTACTTTTGGATTATATATACCTACTAGTACTGTTTGTTTTTTCAAATGCAATAATACTGCTGTCTTTTTATATTTTATCTAGAATCAGAATCCATAAGAAAAGTAATGGACTCTTTTTTATACACCTATTCGTTATTCTGGCCTGTGCTTGCGCGCTAATAATATTCTTTAGCAAATTTCTTTTAAGAATTGCTATCTAAAAACATCGTAAAAACCCAACACTATATGAATTTACCTATATAAATTACAGCCAACCAAAGAACATATTTGACCACACCGCACCGCAAGTACTACAGTTAAAGAAATAACTTATGCTTAAAGGATGGGTGCGTGAACCAAGAAGAGCCAAAACAAGAGCAAAATAAACCTAAGCCAATAACAAAAAACTCAACTAAAAAACCACACGGAAATTACCTTATGTGGGTGGTGCTCGCGGCCGTGATAAGTTTTTTGGTGTTTCTGACATTTGTCGTTGTCCGGAACGTACAGCCGCAAACAGCAACGCAGCCAAGCTTACAATTCCAGCCAGTCGAACAATTAACCCTTGGCATGATCTCTTCTGGCTTCAATTTATATCCACAAAATTCTAGTATCGAAAACGACATCATCCTTAACCGGCAAATTTTTGAAGGTCTAGTGCGGTTTGAGGATAGAACAACCGTAGTGCCTCTGTTGGCAGAGTCGTGGTCCAATCCCGACACTTCAACGTGGGTATTCAAACTAAAACCCAACATTGCCTTTCATAGCGGCAATATATTGACTGCAGATGACGTTGTTTATAGCGTAGAGCAATTCAAAAAATATCACGGAGAAGACGCTACCTACATTTCGACCATCGAATCAGTTGAAGCTACTGACCCGCAAACAGTTACTATTAAAACAACCGCTCCCGACCCAACACTGCTCAGTAAGCTGACATTGGTGTATATAATTGACTCTGAATACTCAGGAGATAACCCAGCTTTAGCAGGAACTGGACCATACCTAACAGATTCTATCCCAACTGAAGAAACTGTGCGCTTAACCGCATTTGACAATTACCATAATGGGCCAGTTGGCGGAGTTCAAACACTAACCATAACGGCAATTCCTACAGAAGAAGAAGAACTGCGATCAGCCCTTGAGCAACACCAATTTGATTACATCAGTACACTTAGTGGGCTAACTAATGTAGGTATAGACCCGAATCAATACGGCTACGAAACAATTGTTCGCGAAAGCATTTCGGTGAACTACCTTGGTCTTAATCAAGCAAAGGATGGGCCCTTGCAGAACGAATCTGTTCGCCGTGCTATATACCTTGGAATTGATGTCGACGAACTGCTAGATGCCTACGATAAAACTGGTACTCCAGCTAGCCAACCAGTCACCGTTGATATTCCCGGCTTCAATCCATTAATCGAACGGCCTGCACATAACCCAGAAGAAGCTAAAGAGCTATTGGTGGAAGCTGGTTACGCCGACGGATTAGACCTCGAGTTGACGTACTTTGTTACTGCGCGGCTCGCAGCAGAAAACATTAAAACCCAACTAGAAGAACTTGGCATCAATGTTACTCTCGACGAGCACGATAGCGGCCAAACCATTGGCCCAAAAGTCTTCGCCAGCGGTGAAGTCGACATGTTCTTCTCTGGATATTTGCCTGACATTAACGACGCAGTAGACACCCTGTCGTTCATGTTTGTAGACTCACCTAACTATTCAAATCAAAGTATTGCCGATCAAATTAATCAGTCGTCCACCATCTTTAGCAATCAACGCCTAGAATTACTGCAATCAATAGCCGACCAACTAATGAAAGATGTCGCAGTGGTGCCACTGTATGTATCGGATGTTGAACTACTTGGCTACAACGACAGTGATTATGTTTACGAAATTGACGCAAACGGCACTGCTTTTGAGGGGATCCACTATGCAGAATTTTATAAAAAACAAGCTACAGAGTAGCATTACGATGAGGATTACATAGCCCATGCGTCTCGGCTTACGTTTACGGGTTGTAGGGTTTGTCAGTTTAGTGCTTTTTGCCATTGTTGGCTGGGCAGTGGTTATGTTTTCGCAGTCCTTCGCTAGCAGACTGCGAGACGGCCTCCTAATGCAAGCAGACCAGTTTGCCGAGCTAGCAACCGAGCCTATTGGCGAGGCGTTTTTGCAATATAAAGATTCTGGCCGGGTAAGAATCACTCAGCAGATCGAAAATTTTGTTGCCCTAAATGACACCATTACTAACGTAAACATTTACGATGTAAGCGGAAACCTGCTGTATCAACAAAATAACTCATCTGACACCAGCAACCAAACAGTCTCAGACCAAGCACTTCAAACTATCGACACCACCTATCTCTACAGCCAAGACAACACCATCCAACAGGTAGTTAGTCCATATGTAGAAGACACGGGCGTGCATCGCTACACAATTGTGTACCAAATAGACTCTTCGTCGATTTCTGCAGACGTATCGCGTACCGTAAACACAACTATTGCAGTTGGCATTGCTGTTATTGCCGTTACTATTCTTGCTGTTTCCCTGTTGCTAGAATTATTGTTGCTTAAACCAATCTCTAAACTGCAACAGGCTGCAGAATCAGTAAGTAAAAGTGATAACAACACAGAAATACCAGTTTTTGCTAGAAACGATGAGATTGGTGATTTATCACGCTCAGTAGAAATAATGGCAAACAAACTGCAGGCCGATATTGAGCAGCTGCGCGGTGTCGACAAATCAAAATCAGAATTTATGGCTCTTTCTTCACATTATCTACGGACACCCATAACTGTCTTAAAAGCCTGCATGGAGCTGCTTGGAGATTCCAAAAATAACAATCAGAAGTCTCGAGCTTTAGCTATTGCAAATGCAACTCAGGCAACCGAAAAACTGTACGAACTGACTGAAAATATTCTGCTTATTGCCAGGTTCCAGGTTAATACTGGTGACATCGAATCAGAAGAAGTTGAAATCAATTCATTCCTTACGGATTTGTGTACCACTTATAAAGTCCAAGCGGCTGACAAAGGTCTGGATTTTACAGCCAAGTTTGAAGGTCAGGACTCAACTGTAAACATTTCAAAAGAATATCTTAAAATTATTATAGACAATGTTTTTTCTAATGCTCTTCACTTCACTGCTTCTGGGGGCATTACCTTGCAAGCGGCTAAGGATAATAATGCGGTCTCGATTTCTATTACCGACACCGGCCGCGGAATTGCACAAAAAGAGTTATCACGATTGTTTGAAGGTTTTCATATCGGTGAAGACTTTATGACAATGACAGAAAGCCACACCGGTCTGGGCCTCTACACTATAAAACTAATAATCGAAAAACACGGTGGCAACATCTCTGTAACCAGCGAACAAGACAAAGGTACCTGCGTTACAATTACTTTGCCGTCTATACAGTAGACCAGCAAGCAGAGTTACAGATTGCAAAGAATAGTGCGCGCGTATTGTATTAAATTTTCCGAAATACTACTTTGAAGAAGTATTTCAACAGTTCAGCTTATTCTTGAATTATCCTTAAACCCAGTCCGAATCATTAAAATGATAAGCGCTACCGTTAACCGGACTTGCAGGCATAGACCGGAATTTATCAACACAGGCCTCTATGTCACTAAAATCGTTTGGTTGCATAGCATTAATTATGGTTAGGTTTGCTGGACTTAACTCAAACCCATCTACAATAGACACACTCCTGTGGCTTTCTTGTATCCCCACCATAAACACTAAGGGCTCCCCGTCTGAAGCTTCTAGATCTTCAAGACCTTGACCTATCGTGGCAAGTGCAATTCGGTTGCCTTTTAAGCTCATGACTTTGCCATCTTTATGAAGATTAGCTTGTTCTGCAAAAACAGACTTTACGATGTAATCTGTAACATTCGGTTTTCCTTCTACTCCAAGCGCACTAGTATTACGTGGCGGTAAATCCAAGCCAGCATATCTATATTTCGCGCCTTTAATTGCTAAACGAGCGTCTTCTAAAACTCTGCCTATCGGTCCTAATTCTTCCCGTCTTTCAGACTCTATACGCTCTTCATTTTGTCGTTTTATTTCCCATGCCCTTAGAGCTTCGAATCTCTTATGCTCATCTATAACCGCTCTCTCGGCTTTCTCGCGCGATCTTTCTTCGATGGCAGGGAATATCCTACGAAAAAACTTAACAGCTTTATTACTCTTATTGAGTCTTCGCTGCGCTTGTTCGCTAATTTCCTCTGCACTAATTTCCTGTACAGGAGCTGAAAATTCTTCAATCATATTACATATTATATTACTATGTTGGGTAATTGTCAATATTATTCAGGTTTGTGTAAAATTTATAGATCTTGAATATACGATTAGATACCAGCTAGCATTAACCTTCGCTCATTTGTTGGTTCTGAGGATATAGTTCTCTTATCATTATTCGAAAATTTATCTGTTATTTGATTGAATTTAGAGTTGTATCTGTTTAAAATCTTGAAAGGAAATTTGCCTTCCTAGTTCTTTAAACCAAGACATTCTACTGAAAATTTATATACAAATGCCTGTTCGAGGAACTAAAGAGGGGAAATTGCGGTAAACTGTATGTATTCAAAATTGTTTGAATACGAAAGTTGGCAGCAATTTCTACGATGGGGCGTGGCCAAATGGTAAGGCAGCGGTTTCTGGTACCGAAGATTGTAGGTTCAAGTCCTACCGCCCCAGCCAATAAAAACGAGTCCATTTTTGGGCTCATTTTTATTGATTTGGCATGATGGACTTGAACCTAGTTAGGTGAGAAATGACTAAATGTCATTTCGCAAGACCCGGAAGCCCGGATTGGCTTGGCAGCCAACCGAGTTGAGGAGGGGTGAAACATGCTGGCAGCATGTCGCAAGGAAATCTACTCTTGAAAACTGGTTTTTCAAAGATGTAGTTTCGGGATCGCAGGATGTGATGCGGAATTTTTACAAAGTAAAAATATCTGTGACCAAGTCCTACCGCCCCAGCCTAAATAAATCAGTAGCCTCCGTCCATTCTTTGTTTATGCAAGCTGTCATTGCCGACAAGAAATAGATATGTATACCGAAATACCCGAGAACTGCTGCTTGATACTTATTGCTATACTTTTATTATGAGATCTATTAAAAGGGATATTGTTGGTGGCTTTATATTTTCCAGCGATGGAAAATTATTGCTTGGCAAAAATCGTAAAGGCGGCGTGTACCAAGAGTCATTTGTAGTCCCCGGTGGTGGAATAGACCAAGGCGAAACAAAACATCGGGCACTACAGCGTGAAATGCTTGAAGAGACAGGTATAAATATTAGAGGTTGCAAAATTACGCCTATAAACACACTTCACGTTCAATCGCAAAAAACCTTACGTGAAACTGGTGAAACTGTATTAGTTAACATGACCTTTTATAACTACAAGATTGTGGTACCAAAAAGTGCAAACGATATAAAAATAAAAGCCGAAGATGATTGGACAGAGCCACAATGGTTCACTAACGACAAACTACAATCTATAAATCTGAGCCCGCCTACAAAAACTACATTAGGCATATTGAATATACTTAAATAATGAAACAGATTATTTTTACACCAGTAAATGAACGGTAACTAGAGCAATGTCACACCACCCTCATTGAGTAACGACCAAGCATGAAAATATCTGACAATTATTTCGTTACTAAATTGACTAAAACAATGTTTTATTATAATGTCAGTCCATGGAAGACCACAGTAAGTTACCCCCATACCTAGCAATACCGCAATCAATAGATATTACTCCAGACGGTACGGTAGTAAGAGAAGATGTACTTATGCCAGAAGATGCTGACCCACAGCAAGTAGCAGAACACATGGCTTTAGATCGGGGTGTAGACCCAAGCGATATAACGGTTAAAGAACAAGGCACGTCAGCTAGAGATGCAAGTCGTGGCAATAGAGCTGGAAAAGTTTTTGGCTTCAGTAACTGGAATGGCAGCAAATGGGAACCAAGAGGCCCCAAGGGTGACCCGACCCTCAACTAATAGTATTGGTTCCAAATTTTTGAGTTTTTTCTGTATCTACAGCCGTGCTAAACCCTCCCACTGCGCAGCGCAGTTCTACTCTACTCATACCTCAACGATTTAACCGGGTCTTTGCGACTAGCTTTAATTGCTGGGTATAGTCCGAAAATAACACCTGCCAGCACCGAAACAACCTGCACATTTATAATAAAATTTGCATCAACAATCGCCACAGTTCTAGCTATAATCACATTTTAGTACTCATAAAAATTTAAAAAAATTGCTGAAACTATTATTTTTATTAAAAATTAGATCGATGTTCGTGAACCGACTACAGACTATTACAGATGGCTAACTCAATATCTAATTACCGCAAGTTGCTAGTGAACGTGCGAAAAATCCAGCTATTGCAGCTGCTATAAATACGAACCACAAAACAAATTTAGCCAATATGCGTATTGATTTATGTGTAATCTTACCAGCATAACGATTAAGCTTTACCGTTATAAAGATCGCTAATGCCAGCCCACCAAAGTACAAAAGGTTTGCTCTTAAAATTTCGTCGCTATCGGGAGCAGAGCCAGTGCATAAGAAGGCGATAGTTTGATAATTCATTAGTTAAAGTATACATCAGCAGTATAAAATCCCGCATATCCTTCTTTAGGCGCATGCCTCAAATAACAGCACAATCTACAGCATAGTCATGAGCTGCTAGAACTTCGCCGTTTTATAAGATTCTCCCATTTTGTATCATAGCCAAACACAATTGCATACGGTGCCGATTTAGTCATAAAAGCATCGTCACCTTGCGCTTCAAACTGGATATTATCTAAATCGACTGTTTCTAAAAAGATTCTAAATCCTTCGATCTCTGGCCAAATTTGGCGAATCTTTTTCGTATATAGCCAATATTTACCAGCATGCTTGATCCAAAACTTAACTACTATATAGGCTATTAATAAATACACTGGGAATAAAAGAAACCCAAGCCCGAACGTTACAATCAACCCAGTAAATATTGAATACAAGCTAAGTGGACCATATTCAACACCGTTCCAATTTGTCGGCAAAAACGCAAAAATCATAGGCAGTAAACTTATTATAAATACAGTCCTGGCTATGCGTTTTCGCCGTTGTCTTCTAAAATCGTCAACCACAAAGCCTTTTTGACTTAACTCATGTCTAACAGCAGCCGTAAAGCTTGTAAGATTATGACTCACAGGAATTGTGAACGAATATTCTTTTCCATTAACAAACGCACTAATTTGATTAGTATCTTGAATAACATCAGGCTGGTTTTTGTTTGATTTGGTGAAGAATTCGACCGCGATTTTTTGATGCTCTTTAGCCAAAGCTAACTTAGACGTATCAAGTATCTTTACAGAATTCATGCCAGTTATGCGTAGGGCGCCCATGTGCTCAAGTTCCAACACAGACGCAATCACTTCTTTTGTGTCTACCTCCATGTCGTACAAAAGCCCAACTTCAGCAGCCGTCATACCTTGCGGCGGCTCGAACTGACTAATAATGGTGCCAGCTCGTTCGTTTGCGATTTGTGTTGCTTTTCTGCGAACTCGTGCGGCAAATAAAATTACTGGTGAAAATAGCAAAAACACAATAAAAAACAGTACGAAAAAAAACAGCAAGATTATAATATATCCGGAAAAATCATCGGTACTTGCACTTATTGTCGCTGCAATACTATCCATACAACTAGTTAAACATCCTTAATTGGTGGCAAAAAGCGAATTCTGCTCAAGCGCTGTGCTCCATCGGCTCCTGGCTTGCAGTCAATGTCGTGCAAACTGGCAAAGTAGTCGCCGTCACTTCCCCGGTATAAAATTTTGCAGTCTTGAATATAATTTCCGTAGATTTTAGGGCCATTATAAATCTGAAACTCTCGTCGTTCACCGGGCTCTAATTGTCGTTGTAACTCCATTTTTTTACCAAACATATGGATTTCATCTAAGAAAACAATTTGTTTCGAATTGTTAAGAATAAAGGCGTCACAGGTCATTATATTTCCGTTAAAACTACAGTCGTACCGCTGATCAATAAAAACCTCTGGCACATCTTTACCATCTATTCGGCTTGGTCGCTCGGTCGGCTTGCTAGTAGCTTGTTGGTCGTCAGGCTGAAATACTGGTTCACCGCTGAGCATTCTTTTTATAAATTTTCCTAATGCCATATTATTGGTAGGAGTTAAGTTTCTCGAGTAATTGCGACGGAGTGTTTTCAGCTTTGATAAGAAAGTCGGCTACTCCGAGGTTGATTGCCTCTGACACAGTTTCTGGCTTATTGAAGTCACTTAAAACAATAACCTTAGTCTTCTCTGGTTTATCAAATTGTTCCAGAAATTGGATGCCGTTTATTTTAGGCAGCAGCAGGTCAAGCAATATAAAGTCGAATTCTATGTTTTGTAGCAACTCAAGCGCCTGGTCGACGTCGGTAACGGTTTCAACCTTATATTCACCATGCCGTTCTAAATAATCGCCATAAATTTTGTGAAGGACCGGAAAGTCTTCGATCATTAAAATTCGTTTCATTTTTTCCCACTTCTTTCTAAGATTACTGTTGTTAGTGTACCCTGCTTTCCACTATTCATCCGCAAAACTCCTTTATACGATGTGATTATTTTATTCGCTACAAACATTTCTAGTCCAAAACCTTGTATTTCGGGTTTGTCAGTATCAATCTTAAATTTAGAAAAAATCTTTTTTATCTCCTTAGTCGACAGTTCGACTCCGCCGTCTTGAATAGTAACAATGACTTTTTCTTTAGTAATTTTCAGCCCAACCCTAATCAACTGCTTTTTTTCACTGCGTAAAAACGCTGTTTTAAAAATATTACGCATAGCAATTTGTAGCCGATTTTGTTCGGCGTTAACCATGGCAGTTTGATCTTTATCATACTCAATTTTTAAATCTGCTTTTCTGTCAAAGCGTTCTGCTATTTGTTCTGCTGCTGCCGTGATAACAGTAACCACATCAGACTCAAAATCTTGTGACACCTTTTTTTCAGACGATAGACTTTCAAATAAATTATTCAAAGACATCAACAAGTCCTGATTTTCGTCTTTTAATATTTGAATATGTTTCTTGAGCTCTTTAGGCTTAACACCCGAGTCATCCAAGACATCAAGCACCGAACGAGCTGTCGAAACCGGGTGCATTAACTGATGCATTATTAGGTGCAAGAAATTATCGAATGACTTTTCTTGAATTTCAAAGCGATCAAGCTTCATTAAATAGCCAACAATTACCCCAAGAATCACGAAGAACGCCGGATAAAATAACAGTGGGACTAAAAAATCGTCCAAAGCGACCGATTGTGAATTGATTTCACTCAGTACCACTACTGACGCATAGGCTAGCGAGGCAATGATTGAGGTTGCAAACACCATTTTCCGACTCGAAAGCAGGCCTGCCGACACAATTGGCAATGCAAACAAAGCCGTCGTTCGTGCTTCAAGACCACCCTGGTCATAGGTGATAAAAGCAGCCAACACGACGTCAAACAATAACTGCCCAACCAGCACGGCCCGTTGTAGTTCAAGTTTTTGGCTGTTAACGTGCGCAAGTAGCCAAATACCCATGTTTACTACTAGTGCAGCTCCGCCAATCAATACGTAGCGAATGTAGGTGTCGGCTGGCTCGTGTGCGAAAAAACTAGCCAACGTAGCACCAAGCCCAAGCGCTGTAACATATATAAATCGCAGACCAACCAGACGCAGATTTCGATCGAAAATAAATAAGGATTTTTCCTTAGTCGAATTTATATCGAAATAACTTAAGTCCATTGCGGCCTATCTATTGCTATTGCTCATTATACACAAGCGTTATAGTTCGCTCGCTAGTGGCCATGGATTAAAGGTGCAGCCCTGAAGATTGATCGATTGTTGCTGCATAACAGGAGCCGGCTGTCCTGTTCCTGGGCAATTACTGTGGCCGTTGCCGAGCCAATGACCAACTTCATGATTAATCACCATGTGCTGATAATCCCTCAAACTACCGCCTGCGCTATTCCAGCTATCTGTTGCTGTTCGCCAGCGATTATCGTTAATAATTACGTTACGTCCAACACGACACGAATACACCGCAGAGCAAATTGGTGCCGCCGACTCTACTCGCTCTGGACTGGCCAACACTAACGTAAAATTGCCGCCACTGCTGACTTGCGTAAAGCTATTTCCACCACCCGCCCAGCCTCGCCCATCAGCCAGCGTCGCTGCTGCCTTGGCCTTAAAGTCGTTAAAGTCAGATTGGGTCGTACCCCAAATCTCAACACTATAGGTGTACGAATTTAGTTTTATGCTGTCATCTACGGTAACTTCGGTTGAATCAAACGGCACTTCACTGAACTCAAACGACAGGCTTGCACCCTGCGACTTTTGAACCGCCTCGACAAGCTGAGCAGCTATCTGTGACTTGTTGGTAACTTGCGTCCCGTTAACCCCAGCTGTTGTTATTTGCGGCGTTTTACCGCTCACATAAACGCTGGTAACTTCATTGACTGGCGGTTTTTCAAGTTGCACAGCAACAAAATCTACAAATTTACCAACTGCCGCCTGATCAACAACTACATTTTTTTGCTCATCTAGATCGAGCCAGCCAACAATTTGTTCAACAGACGCGGCAACATCATTGATAGTGTAAGACTGGCCTATAATTAGCTGCACTATTCCCTGTTTTGACTCAATTTCTGACTCGGTTACCGGTGGTGTCAGTGGGCCTGTCTGCAACGTGACAGAAATTGACTCCATTGACTGACTATATGAATCCCGCAGCCGAGAGCTCAGTTCACTAACGTTTACGCCAAAACCCTCAGCAGACGGAGTTGGCGCCAGACCACCACTGTCGTTTAACCCAAAGTCGGCTGATACTGGTTCAATAAATGTATCGTCGGTAAACTGCTCAGTTGCCCGCATAACGTCTTTACGATCAATTCCCACCGCTGTGTCTAATCTAGACGACCCTACGTACGGAAATAGCTGCCTAACTAGAGAACGCGTAGTTAGTAGCTCCTGAATGTCTTGCTGTTGAATTGTAATTCCTATCTGGGGAGCTGTGTAGGTTTGGGTTTGGCCATCAAGAACTAGCGTTACTTCACTAGAATTCAAGGTGGTAGAAAGCGTGTTAACCGCTTGGTCGATAGTGTTACCTGACACGTCTATGCCGGCAATTTTAGTATTGGGTAAAAAACTACTACCATACGTTATCTTGGAAACTGCTAAACCGGCTAGCGGCACTAAAGCCAGCACACCTACCAATACGCCTATTAACTTAGACCTTCGGCTACTAAAAGACAAACCTGACAAGCGTCGTTTTTTGACCTTCAAAACACCCCTAAAATTTACTACTTCAATTGTATCCTAGAATCGCTAAACTCGCTTGTGCTTAGGCGGTAATATTTTGAATTCCAGTAATTATAAGATCAACACCAAATGCTCCAACAATAAAACCATTCAGTCGCAAAATTATTTCAATATTTTCATCAAAAACAGTTTTAAACCTATCAACAAGTTTATGTCGCACAAATGCCAGGCAGGCTACGATAGCCAAATTTGCAATCATAACCATGATAATTGTCAGAATTGTTCCAAGTGCTGAAAACTCACCACCAATTACAACGCTAAGCGCAATTGTGCCTGCGCCCACCATAAACGGCAAAGCAACTTCGGACGCAATCTTGCTAAGCTTGCCTTTTATAGTAATAAACGACTCTTTACCTTGAACTATGTAGCTTAAGGCAAAGGCTAGCAATACGACACCGCCAAAAATCCGCAAACTATCAAAACGTATTTTTAATACATGCTCAAATAGATAGGTGCCACTTAGGGCGAACAGTAAGTAAATAGAAGCTGAAATAAGCGACGCAAAGGTCATGATCTTGATGTAGCGGCCAATACCAAACTCTTTTTTAAGCGGTAGTGTATACACAAAAAGAGCGAATGGATTTAATAGCGCTAAGAAGTAAATAATATATTCAATCACAGTCTGCAAATGTAGTTAAAAACAGTCTCTGCGTCAACCATATTATATTTGAATTAGGTTAAGTTGCGTGGGTGTGGTAAGATTGTCAAAGTTGTTTTTTAATGATCTAGTAGTTATTTGTTTATCTAGGACTCATCAAAGAACACCCTAGATACAACATAACGAAAGGTTATTCTCTTGAAGAATGGTTATAAACCACGCAACGCACGTGGAAAAAATTACTCGCGTAACTATAGTAGTAATAATAGACGCCGAGGTGGCGGTGGTGGTAAACGAAAATTTGGTAAGACAATCGACCCAAAACGGTTTGTTAAGCCTGCAAAATTTAGTGAGGTCAAAGAATACGAACCAACAAATACGTTTTTTGACTTCGGCTTTAACGAAGTTATTACACAAAACCTCGTAGCAAAAAACTTTGAAAAACCAACACAAATCCAAGACAAATCGATACCGGTTATCTTACGCGGCGAGGACGTAGTTGGAATTGCCAATACCGGAACCGGCAAAACTGGGGCATTTTTATTACCGCTGTTACACAATTTAATGGCTAATCGTTCACAAAAGGCTTTAATTATTGCTCCAACCAGAGAGCTTGCTATTCAAATTGAAAAAGAATGTGCAGCCTTCGCCAAGAAAAGCGGACTTTTCGGCACACTACTAATTGGCGGCGTGCCAATCGGGCCACAACTGCGAGACTTACGCAGTCGGCCAGAGATTGTTATCGGTACACCCGGAAGAATCAAAGATCATTTGGAGCGTAAAACACTTAAACTGCACGACTTTAGTTACGTAGTGCTTGATGAGGTTGACCGTATGCTCGACATGGGCTTTATTAACGACATCCGCGACATTCTAAGTAACTTGCCTGATCAGCGCCAATCGCTGTTCTTTTCAGCAACTATGAGCAATACAATTAAAGGCTTAATTGAAACGTTCACCAATAGCCCTGTGCACATAATGGCACGGACTGCTGAGACGAGCGATAATGTCGACCAAGCTGTCATTAACTACAAACAAGATGTTGATAAGATCGAACGATTGCATGAATTGCTGGTTTTAGAAAACGTCCAAAAAACGTTGATCTTCAGAGAAACCAAATATTCAGTTGAAAAACTGCATAAAGAACTAAAAACTCGCGGATTTTCTGCTGACTACATGCACGGCGGCAAGAGCCAAGGTGCTCGCCAACGAGCTTTAAAGAAATTCCATAAGGATGAGGTTGATATCTTGATTGCAACCGACGTAGCGGCTCGTGGGATCGATGTTGACGGAATTAGTCACGTGATTAACTATGATATTCCTCAAACCTACGACGACTACACTCACCGCATTGGTCGAACTGGCCGCGGCGGTGAAATTGGCTACGCAGTAACGTTTGTTGGCCACAGGCGCTAGTACCAAAACCAAAAACAACAAAAAACCGACTTGCTTCCAAGTCGGTTTTTTTGATCTACACTAAAATATTTTAGTAACGTCGATCGTTGTTTCGAGGCTCTTGTGGACGAGCTTCGTTAACAGTCACAGAGCGACCATCAATTTCTTTCCCGTTCATGCCATCGATAGCAGCTTTCGCTTCTTCAGCTGATTCGAATTCTACGAATCCGAAGCCTTTTGATCGGTTTGTTTCACGATCTACGATAACCTTAGCTGATGATACTTTACCAAATTCAGCAAATGCGTCTGCTAAAGCTTGGTCATCTACACCCCAACTGAGGCTGCCAACAAATAACTTTGTTCCCATATTTTCCTTATTTTCTCACCGGCTCACTGAAATTCAGTCGCTGCTTCCCAGATACGAACTTTTAACTATTACTCACACTCAAAACTTTAAGCAGTTGTCTTAAGTTCTATAAGAATACCACGTTTTGGGCTTATAGTCCTATTGTATCCGTAAATGCCTTCGCCCACACCTTATACCCCCAATTATTCGGGTGAAAGAAATCGGGGGCATAGTGCAACCAATGGTTAAAGTTTTCCTTAGTTTCTGCCTCAAGTGGTACAGAGTTAAGACGTGGCTGTTTTGATAGTTCATCTCTTACTATTTTGGAGGCAGCTTCTGCCTTATTTACTAATGGTCCCGTACCAAAATCAGGGATGTCTGCTACATATGCACCATCCGGCAGGCCATCTATTAACTGCTTAAACTCACGCCTAAACGTAGCTGGCTCAAAGTCTTTTATGTTATTTGCGCCAATTTCAACAGTAATTACGTCCGGCTTATATTTTGCAAGTTCAGGAAGTTGGTCATTAATCGCTTCCGTTATAACTGCGCCACTTTTACTTAAATTAATGATTTTAACGTAAGAGCCTGTTTTTTGCTCTAAATGCTTAGCAACCAAGCCAACATAGCCGCGCATTGGGCTCGTAGCTCCAATTCCTTGTGCGGCAGAATCACCTAAGGCTACATAAATCAATTCTTGCTGGTCCCCCCTAAACTTACTCTGCTCAACATTTAGTTTGTCCCAGTAATTACTGTACATGCCAACTTGGCTTCGTAGAACCAATAGCAACAATACCTCAACAATAAGAAGTGCAGCCAAGGCTAATCCAATAATCCACAGAGCTCTTTTAACAGGCCCAACTGTAACCGGCGGAAGAATTTTACTTAAAATTTGCATTGATTAAAAGTATACACTGTTCTGGTATCATTATAGTGTTTACTTAAAATGAGGATCAGGAATTTATTATGAATAAAACAACGCTTGGCGTCGGTATATTTGTGGCTCTATTCGTAGCAGGGTTAGGGTATTTAATTGTTTCATCAGACGACACACCGGACACCGCCAACACTTCACCGTCCTCAAATTCTCAAACCGAAACTAGCACCACTCAAGAAGACGGCTCGTCTGAAACAAGCCAAGCAGTTAGCGGTATCTATACCGACTACTCACAAAAAGCTCTAACTAATGCCGAAGGCCAAGTCGTATTATTTTTTCACGCACCGTGGTGCCCGCAGTGTCGACAAATGGAAGCTGATATCTTAGCGAACGGTACACCAGCTGGCTATACCATCCTAAAAGTTGACTATGACAGCAACCAGGACTTACGCGATTTCTACGGCATACGGCTGCAAACAAGCTTCATTAAAGTTTCAAACGACGGAACTGCTCAAGACGAAGTTTACATAGCCTACAACGAACCAACGCTAGCCACTTTAGCTAATGATTATTTAAACTAAGCTCATGACTCAACTAATTATTTCATTCGTTGCTGGAGTTTTGACTGTACTTGCCCCGTGCGTTCTGCCATTGCTGCCAGTTATTTTAGGCGGTTCGGTTACTGCAGCTAGCGAACCGTCAAAACCCAATCTTAAACGACCACTGGTTATCACTGGTAGTTTAGTACTTTCGATTGTTGCATTTAGCATATTGCTTCGCTCAACAGTGAGCTCGTTTAGTATTTCTGACCAAACGCTGCAAATTTTCTCTGGCACAGTTGTTGTTTTATTTGGTCTTAGTTTTGCCGTTCCTAAATTATGGGAATGGGTAGCTCTAAAAACTAAGTTCTACCAAAAATCGACTGGGTTTTTTAGTAAATCTACTGCTAAGAAGAGTAAGTACAGTGACGCTATTTTAGGGCTTAGCCTGGGGCCAGTTTTTACAAGCTGCAGTCCAACCTATTTTTTGATCGTTGGGCCACTTATTGCCAACAACTTCGCAGAAGGGTTACTAAACCTTATTGTGTATAGCATTGGCTTGGCTGGAACTCTGCTGCTAATTGCTATTGGCGGACAAAAAATTGCCAACAAGCTTGGCTGGCTGACAAATCCTAACGGTAAATTCCCGAAAATACTGGGTGTAATTTTTATTATTGTCGGATTAATGATTCTATTCGGTATCGATAAAGAAATCCAAGAATATATCCTTGAACAGGGATGGTACGATCCAATTGGTAATTTTGAACAAGGTTTAGGTATATAGCCGTATTGTAAGCTCACCAAAATTGCCGCTGTGGTCTTACCGTAGTACCACAGGCGATGATGCTGGCTGGTAGCTGTGACTAAAGCGCTGTTTAATTTGTTGCTGGCTCTTGCTAGTCCAATTCGTTAGCCTTCCGCCTAGCCCAACAACCCACCCTCACGCACTCAAACCCTCACACATTCACACCCTCACACGTTCATACCTTCACTCCAGCCTATCCACAAGTAAACCTCCCAACCTCATACCTATACACAATTTGACGATCGTCAAATTGTGTATAGTGCTGCCGCGAGCACTGGCTGTTTTTTGGTTTTTGTTATTTTTCTGCTCACTTCAATCAGTTTGTTCGCGGCCAAACCAATACGCCCTGTATGCTGTTCCGATCAACAATTGCATTGTGGTGGCTGTCCGCATTGTCGCCTTCGAGCCAAATTTTATCGCCATGATCTTCTATCCTGACTATTCGCTTTACCACATCAACGTTTTTGTGTCGTGCTAATGCGATCGAATTCAGTCTAAAGGTTTTCTTTCTAAAGACCAGAATTTGGCCTTCGCGGAGTGTTGGTTCCATGCTGTGACCGACTACTCGGCGCACATATAGTCTGGGTAATTTCATAGTGCTCATATTCTGCCATTTACTTTAATGTTAGCTAAAACTGATTTAAATCAGTTTTAAATCAGTTTTCGTTAGTGTTTGTTTTTTTTATTTTTTTACATCTATAGACTGCGATCGGTGCAAGCCTCTTAATGATACTTTTTTGCAGACTTAGCTTAAATTCTTAACAACTGCCGAATAATTGTAGTTATCTTTCGTTGTTGCAAATAACTCCCCTACTTGGTCAACGAGGTTTATTAAATCTTCTGCGTCAGAAAGCTCAACAGTTTTTTTAGCCTGACCAGCAGCCTTGGTGGCTCTCCATATTAAATCGTGGAGTTCTGGGTGAGCCTCGGCGTGTTCTGGCTTAAAGTAATCGGTCCATAGCACCCACAGGTGGCGCTTCACTTCTTCTGCCCGCTCTTCTTTAATGGCAATTGCCCGGGCCCTAAACACCTCATCGTCACTGTCGTGATACTTTTTAACAGCATTTAAAACCGATTGAGCTTCTATGCGAGCTTGTGCTGGGTCATAGACACCGCACATTAAGTCGCAGTGTGCATGAGCCGGTTTAATAAATTTTATACGCATAAATGTTCTCCTCGCTTAATGTCGCCTATACCTAATAGTATAGCTTGGTTTGTATACATGCAGTAAAACCTTCATGAACGAACAGATGATAGCAGCCTAAAGCAATTCGACATCAGTAAGTGACAACGCAGCAACAAGACTTCTTCCCACATCTCTGTCTTGAACACCCGTCCTATTAAGCTTTGCGATAGTTTCTTGGGCTCTCAACTCTCGAAGAACACCAACAATAGTGCCAATGTTGTAATCACCGGACAGCACCTGTCTTGGTGGTATACTATTAAATACCATAAAGCGAGCAGTTAAAGATTGAGCAATGCCTGAAACCAATCTTTCTCTGCCATAAAACGCCCCATAATCGTTGTTATTAAGTCGAATTGTATCTAGTAGACCGGCTGATTCTTGAGGGACATCTTCACGACGTGCAAATTCCTTAACTGCAAGATCCCACAAACCCCGCGAGTATGATTTTAGTCCAGTCACACTCGGCGGCAACACTCTTCGGGCAATACTCGCACTGGCAATGCCGACAATTGCAGCTTGACTGCACAATTCTAATGACTCTCGGTCCAATGGCTCGACAAGCCCAATCAGTTGTTCGCTGAGAGCTTTTGCGTCTTCGGTGTACGTTGTAGGTCTTTTTAAATCATCTTTGGTTTCTAAGACTGCAGCTTTTAATTGGAATTTCGGTGGTTGATAAATATCATCCACTAAAAGCTCGTGTTGTATCCCTTCAAAGGGGCGGCCTAGTTGATCAAATAAACCATCTAATATCCTGTCGTAGCGAACTCCACGCATAGCTTCTGGATCTGGCAAGAGGTTGTCTACAAGTTCCGTTACCCCAGGCTCTTTTTTTAACCTTCGGTTACGATATTCATTTATATCGGTTACGGTAGCTTCAGCACTCATACTAATACCGTACAACTTTTGCATTATATGTCAACCTTTTTGGTTATCAACTCTCCATTTTTCTACCGCCGCGTGATTTCCGCTTTTAAGTATCTCTGGCACTGTAAGCCCTCTAAATTCATCTGGTCGGGTGTATTGTGGATACTCAAGATTGTCCCCATGGCTGAAAGATTCTATCTCAGCACTTGCTTCTCCTCCTAAGACCCCAGGAATTAGCCTGACTGCTGCATCTATAACCGACATAGCCGGCAGCTCGCCGCCAGTAAGCACGTAATTACCGATGCAGATAGATCCATCCACGAATTCCCTAATGCGCTCGTCAAAACCTTCGTAACGCCCACAAACTAAAATAAGTTCAGCTTCACGAGAGAGCTCTTGAGCAAATTTTTGGTTAAACGTTCTGCCGCGCGGCGACATTAAGTATGCTTTTGCTTTTGGCAGCTTTTCTTTAGCGTACTCAATTGCGGCTACTACTGGCTCTGGTTTAAGAAGCATGCCGTCACCACCGCCATAGACTGTATCGTCGACTTGTTTACGCGGGCCAAGCCCAAAGTCACGCAAATTAACAACTTCAAGCTCTAAATGACCATTTTTTTTGGCTTTAAGCATCATAGAGTGTTCAAAATAGCTTTCGAACATTTCAGGGAATAGGCTGATTGTAAATATTTTCATATCTGGGGTAATTATACGTAAATAGTGATAAATTAAAACACCATCGCAAGCGGCGCGATGGTGTTTACACATAAACCTCTCTCGTGTTTTGGTTTGAATGTGTTTATTTTTGAGTCCTGATTGTTTTAAACAAAAACGGCTACATACCAAGCGCTGTTTTCGTTTTCAGGTTATGTTAATTATAGGCCGATATCATCGAGATCAGCAAGATCTTTTTTGTGCTTTTCAACGGTGTCATCTTCTGCTTCTGTGGATGACTCTTCTGGCTCATCTGTTGTGTTGTCCACATCCTCATCATCAGAATCGTCATTAGATGAACTTAAGTGAGCCCATTGGCTAGCGGATTCACTTGGTTCAGGAGTCGGAACTGCTGCCGCTGCTGGTTCTGCAGTCGTTGTTTCTTCCGTCTTTTTGTCTTCGTCTTTTCTATCATTTCGCTCGGCACGGCGGGCGTCGCCCTCTGGATCAACAATTTTTAAATTGTAGCGAGCGTCATTTTTTGTGCCCAAAGCACGTAAAAGTGTACGAATACTTTGTGCCGTATTGCCGCGTTTACCTATAACTCGGCCAAGATCTTCTTGAGCCACACTAAGCTCTAAAAGCACACCCTTTTCATCAATTGTTCGGTTAATACTTACTGAATCTGGATCGCTTACTAACGCCTTTACAACGAATTCAACGAACTGCTGGTCTATTGTCGCCATGGACAGTCTCCTCCCAAGTTGTTAATGACTAAATTGTATACGAAAGAATTAGTTTAGTAAAAAACAGACTATTCTGCTTTTTCTTCGTCTTCAGGCTTGCTTTCTTTGGTTTCTGCAGGTTCTTCCGCTTTTGATTCTTCTTGAGCTGGCGCTTCCTCTGGTGTTGCTGCTTCTTCTGCCGCCTCTGACTCTTCAGTCTCAACTTTTTTTGGCTCTTTAGTTTCAATAACTACCCAGTCAGGCAGTTTGATGCCTTCTTTTTTAAGTAAAATTGCAACTCGGTTTGAAGGCTGCGCGCCGTTACCTAGGTACTTCTCAATTTCGTCTTTTTTAAATTGTGCTTTCTTTGTATGTGGGTCGTAACTACCAAGATACGCTGCTACTTTGCCGCTAGTTGGCTGCAAGCTGTGTTCTTGTGCAATTAATCTGTATTGTGCAAGTTTTTTTCTACCTACACGCTGTAAGCGTAGTGCTAACATGGATCTCCTAAATAGCCTTTATTTTATAAGTGATTATGACTCGTGCTACATTAACAGATGAACAACAGGGGTGTCAAGCGCCATAATGATCAAGCGCTTTTTCGGCTGCAGCTTGTTGAGCCGTCTGTTTTGACGGGCCGTCACCCTGTCCGCGCAAATCATCGCCAACGTACACGCCGACAGTGAATACCTTGTCATGATCAGGGCCTTTTTCGCTTAAAACTTTGTAGGTTGGTGTGTGGCCTTCTTTGGCTTGCGAAAGCTCTTGTAAACGTGACTTGGCGTCCTGCCACGAGCCAGTTTTTAAAATGCCATCAAGCGTTACTAGCACAGTCTTTTCAATAAATTGCTGAGCGGCATCGTAGCCCTGATCACAATAAATAGCCCCAACTATCGCTTCGTAAGCATTCGCCAGCATCTGTTGACGAGCGCGAGCGCTGGCGCTTTTTTCACCGCGGCTCATGCGCATCATTTCAAAAAAACCAAGCTTTTCAGCGGCATCACCAATGCTTTCGGTGCGAACAAGCGCACTACGCCAATTGGTCATAATGCCCTCGGCTTCGTCATAGTGACTATATAAAAATTCAGTAGTAACCAGCTCTAAAACTGCGTCACCTAAAAACTCTAGTCGTTCGTTGTGTTCAATTCCTTTACTGCGTCGGGCTTCATTAACCCACGACCGATGCGTAAGCGCCGTTTGCAGTAAACCAATATCTTTAAATACTACCCCAAGAGTATGTTTTGCAAAACCAACGTAATCTTTTTGACTCATATTAAATTCCTAAAATTTAATAGAGTACTGAGTGCAGAGTTCAGAGTGCGGGTTTTAATCATTATACTTTCCTTGTTTAGTAGACTTAATGAGCCCGCCAAGTAATCTCCGGACTTCATAAGACATTTTCTTTAATGTAGCGTATTCCGCTTCTTTAAGATAGCCCAGGTCCTTGGCCAATAGGAGTTGATTCTGAACCTCAATTAGAGAGCCCTGAGCAATAATGTAAAAATGTAGACGGTCCGGACTAGTTGATCGGCCAAAACCTTCAGCTATATTTGATGTAATCGAGACCAGCGCTCTTCTAGTCTGGCTAGTTAGCCCAAAATTCTCTTTCGACGGATACGCGTCGATTTGTTTGTATGCCGCTAAAATAAAAGTGTGGGATTTTTGCCATGCTACCAGATCTATAAAATCAGAGATTTTCTGTGCTCTATTCTCCATACACTTTACTCTGCTCAAATAGTAGGACTATTTGAGCTGCCCGCTTCGTATTCGTTTCATGGCAAGCAAGACTAACTTACCAATATCGTCGTATTCAATAATGTCAAAAGCCTCGGTTGCAGGAAACCATTTAATGTCATTCATCCAAGATTCTTTACGGAGTTTGTTGGTATCGCCCAATGCTTCTACTAAATACACGTGCATAGTTATAAGTACTAGACTGTCTTGTCGGCGATAGCGAAAATTAACTTTGCCAAGGTGAGCATGCACATTCATTTTTTGGAGCCCAGTTTCTTCCATAATTTCACGCTCAGCAGTTTCGTCTGGTTTTTCACCTTCTTCAATATGACCTTTAGGTATTGTCCAACGGTCTTTAGCGTCTTGAATTAAAAGAATTTCTATACCGCCTCTGTTATTGCGACGATAAATAATCCCACCTGCCGTTAACTCACGAACAACTTCTTGAATGCCGCCACGCCGAAAAAGCTTTTCTGCACCGCGTTTTATTGGGTTCATCGGGTTTGGGCGGTGTCTTTTTTGGTCTGCTGGTGGAGTTTTTGGTTTACTAGACTGGTTATTAGCAGGGCGATTTTTCTGGTTGTGGTCTTTATTCTTGTTATTCTTTGCCATCTTTTTCCTCTAGATTCTTTAGAGCAGTACCCAGCACACCGTTTATAAACTTACTGGAGTTATCGCCACCGAAGGCTTTCGCCAGTTCGACAGCTTCGTTAATAATAACCTTAGAAGGCGTTCCGTCACCTTGATTTAATTCAAATAACGCAACACGTAAGATAATTTTATCAATTCGAGCAATTTGGTCTACAGGCCAGTCAGGAGCAATAGGAGCAATAATTTCATCAAGCTCGGCGGCTTTTTTACTAACACCAAGTACTAGCTTCTCTACGAAATCAGTATCATCGATTTGCTGCTTAAACTGATCAATGTTGCGTTTATATACAACCATCAAATCAAGACCAGAATCTTCACCGCCACGAAAATCGTATTCGTACAGTGTTTGTAGTGCAACTATTCTACCAAGGTGTCTATTACTGGCCACAAAGGCTCCTAATTGTTAAATTACTTGTTTTTCTTGCCAAATTCTTTTTTGGTTGTAAAAGCCTTAACAGGGCTGGTTTTATTAACTCGTCGAGCTAAATCTAAAACTCTGTGACTTCTACGGTTGCCGGTTCTTCGCGGTGTTACGCGCTTTTTTGGTGTTCCACCAATCATAAACAAACACTCTCTTATCTATTACTTAACTTCTATGGCATTATAGAGTATCATCTGATCCATATCAATACTAGGTATTGACTTTTTTAATATTATATTGTAATATTGTTTCATTAATCATAAGGATTATTACACATGGCAAATAACGAAATACCATACGAATCTAGAACATTACGCGAAAGACTAAAAAGTCGTACCGCTAAGGTTATTGCCGTAGTAGGTATCGCTGCTACATCATTTATGGCAGGTAATGCAATGGGTCGTGACGCTGGATACAGCACCGGTCACGAAGCTGGCCGTCAAGAAGTCTACCAACAACTGCTACCACATATGCCGGCTGTACAATCTGAAGCTCCAGCTAGCGCTGAAGGCACCGCCCTCAGCCCCGAAGAAAACGACAACGATGTTATGTCTCATGAACACGAAATACGTACAGGTTGGGAAGCCTCTGGTGTTGAATTCCCGGACTATTAACCCTCTACCACAAAGTTAACAAGCCGCCCCGGAACAGTAATAGTTTTCTTCAACTCGCCGGATTCCAAATATTCGGCGATTTTTGTATCTTCTTTTGCAGCTTGAACCATTTCTTCCTCGGTTGCTTCAGCCGACATCGTAATATTTGCCCGTACTTTACCGTTTATTTGCACGACTACAGTAATAAGCTCTTCTTTAACTAATTCATCGTCCCATTCTGGCCACCCGCCGATATGTATCGATTCAGTGTTGTGACCAAACGACTGCCACAACTCTTCTGTCATGTGCGGGGCAAATGGTGCAAGTAGTCGTAGAGTGCTTTCAATGGCGTGCATCCACGTACGTGGGGCATGTCCAAACGGCAATTCTTTTTGTAATTCTCTTAGCTCATTACTTAGCTTCATTTGTGCTGCAATTGCAGTGTTAAAACTAAGATTCTTAAGGTCTTCTGTAACTTTTTTAATAGCCCGGTGAGTACTGCTTGCAACTGCGGTTTCTAGATCAGAAACATCTTTGCCTGGGTCAGCCGGCCTAGCTTCCATAAATTCTTGAACAAAATCCCACACACGGTTTAAAAACCTATATGTTCCCGGTACCCCGTTTGGGTTCCACACAGCATCTTGGTCATATGGACCAATAAAAAGCATGTAAGTTCGTAGCGCGTCAGCGCCGTAGCCGCTATCAATAACTTCCAGCGGGTCAACCACGTTACCTAAACTTTTACTCATTTTGCGACCGTCAGCCGCATTTATGTAGCCGTTGTATACAAGTTTTTTAACTGGTTCGCGAGTTTGTGAGTCTATATAGCCTTTGTCCGCAAAAAATTTATTCCAAAATCTAAAATACAGTAAATGACTAACCGCGTGATCACCGCCAAAGTAAAAATCTACTGGGAACCAATAGTCAGCTGCTTCTTTTGAAAATGCAGCCGTAGTGTTTTTTGAATCTGTATAGCGGTACATATACCAACTACTACAGGCGTAGCCATCCATTGTGTCTGTTTCCCGTTTCGCTGGCTTGTTACATGTAGGGCACTCGACGTTTACCCAGTCCTCGACACTAGCAAGCGCAGTTTGACCGTCGTCGGTCGGTTGATAACTTTCAACCTCGGGCAGTACAACTGGTAAATCCTGTTCTGGCACGGCAACAGGGCCGCAAGCATCACAATGAATAATTGGGATCGGCGCGCCCCAGTAGCGCTGGCGACTAATCAACCAGTCGCGCATTCTGTAATTAACCTTTTCTTGAGCTTTTTTGTCATCGGCTAATTTGGCGACAATTTTTTCGCGGGCATCCTCGGTCCGCAAACCATCAAACTCACCTGAATTGATAACAACCCCTTCGCCACCAAATTTAGACTCTTCTGGGTCAGCCTTTTTATATGTTTCTACAATTTTAAGTTTAAACTTGTCAGCAAATTCATGATCTCGTTCGTCGTGTGCCGGCACAGCCATAATTGCGCCGGTTCCGTAGCCCATTAAAACGTAGTCAGCTATCCAAATTGGAATTTTTTCGTTGTTTATCGGGTTAATGGCATAAGCGCCGGTAAACACACCGGTTTTTTGCTTTTCGTCCTTTTTGCGCTGCAGATCAGTCTTTGATTTGGCTTCATGTACATATTTTTCTACTTCTTGTTTTTGCTCGTTGGTAGTAATCTTTGAAACTAATTCATGCTCTGGCGCTAACACTAGATAGGTAGCACCGTACAAAGTGTCAGGCCGTGTTGTAAAAACTCGTATTTGGCAGTTCGTATCGTGCAGTTCGTTGCTCGCAGCGCTCTTTTCCCTATTCTCTGATTTTGCGACAGCAAAATCTATCTCTGCTCCTACGGAGCGGCCTATCCAATTCCGCTGGCTTTCTTTAATGCCGTCTGGCCAGTCGAGTTCATCAATATGTTCTAGCAGTTCGTCTGCGTAGTCGGTAATTTTAAAGAACCACTGCTTTGTGGTGCGTCGCTCTACTTCTGGGTCTTCTGGCTTGTCGTGTCGCCAACACTTGTTGTTTTCTACCTGTTCGTTGGCCAGCACTGTTTTACATTTAGTACACCACCATTGCTGGCTTTCGCCTTGATAGGCTAGGCCTTCTTTAAATAATTCCGCAAAAATCCATTGGGTCCATTTGTAGTACTCTGGTTCGGTCGTATTAAGTTCGCGCGACCAGTCGTAACTCATGCCCAGTCGACTCAACTGTTCTTTGAAGCGGGCGACGTTATCTTTGGTTGCTTGCTGAGGCGATATGCCAGTTTTTATAGCATAGTTTTCTGTTGGTAAACCAAAGGCATCCCAGCCCATGTTAGTCATTACATTAAAGCCGCGCTGGCGATGAAAGCGCGCCACGGCATCGGCGATTGAATAATTAAAACAATGCCCCACATGCAACCCAGCACCACTTGGGTACGGCAGCATAGGTGTGGCGTAAATTTTTGGCTTGTCTGAATCTTCGGTTACTTCATACAGCCTAGTGTCGGCCCAGGTTTTCTGCCATTTCGGTTCTATTGTTTTAGGGTTATAGCGTTGCATACCAAAACAGTATACCGCCCATCTGTTGCAATGACTAGGCTGCAGCGATTTCCAAGCTGCTTTGTTCTAAATTAGTTTCGGCAACAATTTTGCCAAGTTCTTTGTAGCGAGCATTCTGTCTTTGCATGTGTGCCGTAAACTGCTCTTTGGTCATTTTCGGTTTTTGTAAAACTTCATTCCACTTACGCTGAATAAGCCGAAAGCCGTTATGGAGTGCTCTTCTGTCTTCTAGCGTTAACGGATTACCGTCAATGTCTTTAAATTTTGTAAGATCGATCACAACCTGACGGGCTTTATTGCCATTGGCCTTCACCGCACCTACAGCCCCCGCAATTGCGGGAATACTTGATGTTCGGAAAAAATCAACGCCATCAAGCTTAACCACAGGGTCAAGATATCGGTCTTTTTGAGCCCGTAATTCGATAACTATGTGCGTGGGGTCGCTACCGCCAATTAATTTAGTATGCTGCTCGTCATCGACGTCGAGCCTAACCTGTCCCATATGGAGCCAATCAGGTAAATGGTCGGGGCCAGTATAGGGGTTGGCGAAACTATACTCAGCATGAACCGGTCGCTGCTGAGCAACGATGGCATCAATAATTCTACTTGTAGTGTTTATAAAACCGTGGCGATTACCTGCTGCCCGCAGGTGCTCTTGGTGGTCTTCGTGGGCCACATATAATGTATCGCTCGGGTGGGCTTGATTCACATAATTAAAATCCGTATGCGACGAAGCTAGCGCAAATTTAATTTGCTGGTTTGCAAGGTCGGCAACAGTAAATCGAACTGGTTCTGCCCAGTTTTCGGCTTGTAAACGTGCTTGTGTGCGCTTCCATAAAACCGCTGCATCAATATTCGTAAACACCAACTGTTCGCCATAGGGTGTGTTGTGCATGTGCTGTATATGTTGCAGTGACTCTTGTATATCATTTTTGGGGGCCGCCCAAATATACCCTTCTGAAGCAATGTAAAATCGGTCAATTTCCATAAAGCCATTCGGCTGGCAAAGTATACCCGTCTCTGTCTCTTCCTTAACGAGATCATCAAGAGTCATATCGATACCAACAAACCTATTACCTTCAACTAGCCCTATGTCACGCAAGTGGTCATAAAACCCACTTCGCTCACCGTTTTCGCCAAGCACTTCGTCGTGATGATTGCCTTTGTGTTTTGGCTGAAATAAAATTTCGGTGTCATGCGAACCGAGTAAATGCGCTTCATCATGAAACGCCATAACCATTACTTGTTGAGCGGAGCAGCCGTACTCAACCGCCGCAATTACCGAAGTTATTTGGTGCTGCGCTCGTGACCATCGGCCAATGTCAGGCTTTATACTACGTGCTTCTGTTTCACTAAGTTGGCGCGTACTCGAACTAAGCCCGCCGTACTTCCACAGTTCTACAATAAACTGCTCTGCAGCGTGCGCCCCTTCGCCAACTGACTGCTCATTTATAAACGACCCGTCGCCAATTGTGACAATGCGGTTAAAAACTGGCTCGTAAAACCCCAAGGTGTCATCGCCATAATCAATGACATATGACTCATGCTCTGAAATACTAGCGACTTGCCCGCCACCATACTCACCAATTGGCGTCGTGTAGTACTCGACTGTCGAACCCTCGCGTCTCATTATTTTAATTGTATATTATTTTTTCTAGAGTTTATTATTTTTCTGGTAGAATTATCAGCTACGGGGCTATAGCTCAGCTGGCTAGAGCGCTTCGCTGGCAGCGAAGAGGTCTGGGGTTCGAATCCCCATAGCTCCACCAATTCAGACTATTGTATTTTTCATACTTTATTGTATTATATCCTAATGCCATCGACTACTGTAACCACACCACAAGAACAGCTTATTATTGGGTCACCTGAACGTTTCTTCGTCGATCCATACACTGTTGTCGAAATAGGTCACGGCGAACATCCAATTTGGATAAATAATCCAAGCTTTTACGAAACTACCGCTAAATATATAGGGGTAGAGTCTTGGTTGCGCTGCACTAAAGAAATTGGTGATTTATTAGTTAAAGAGGCGCTTCAGCATCCTGCGGCTAAAGTGGGATTCCAAAAGATAAATGCTTCTCTAGAAGTCTATGACCCTACAACAGAACTTCCTTCAGGGTTAGCTCACGAGGTGGTGCTTAGTAATGTTTTTACAGATCCACAAATCGCAGATAATTCTGAGCACACACAGCGGCTACTGCAAGAGGTGTCGCGTTTACTTGACCCAGATACTGGGATAGTTGTACTTCGAGAAACGCTAACACCAGAAATTATGAATATTGATGAATTTAGTTTATTTGCAGATAAAGCTGGATTAGAAGTAGCGGGGATAGAAAAAAATGGTGGAGAATTTTGGCTTGAATTAGAGAGACTTTACTGTGCTTCAGGGTACGGAGGGAAGAGAAATAGTTTCTACATGTTTTTACAAAACTCCAAGCAGCTCCTGTGATCCCACCCAGAGAGCAATAATAAATAAAGCCCCCTGTTCACACGAACAGCGAGCCTCACACTGTCTTTAAGCATAACCAAAAAAAAGCTACGAGGCAATAAAATTTGCTTACGTGTCTGAACTATACAGATTTTTACGATCGTCAATTTTTGTATAGTAGCTGCGCGATTGTGGTTTGTTGATTTGGATTAATCGCGATGGAAAGTCTACTGCGTACGAATGATTATAGGGCTGTGATCTAGTAATTAACTAAATTTTACAGCTTATTTATATAAAGTGGTTATACTTAAAACATGGTTCTACTCTTACAGTTTAGAAGTGACGCTGCTGGTTGGCATGAACTTAAATGCTTTTGTGACGCACTGGAACTTCCTTACCACCAAATTCAAACCGTGAACCTGCTCAACCCAAACACTGACTGGCAATTAGTACGAAAATTAGCTGCTCAATCAGACAAAATTATAATTGGCGGCAGCGGTGAAACAGGGTACGAGCATCCTGACCATGACCACTATTTTGCTATGCTCGACTCGTTCCGCCCGTTTTTAGCCGAACAAGTTGACAAAGGAAAACACATTTTTGGAGTATGCCTTGGCCATCAGATATTGGGTGACGTCTTTGGTGGCAATGTTCAACCCAGTCCCAAACACGAAGAAACTGGCACAGTTCAACTCGAACAAAGTGCAGCAGCTCGCAATGACCCGTTATTTAGCGATCTACCAGAAACGTTTTTCGTTTCAACCGCTCATAAAACATCCGTTCTGTCTGTTCCCAACCATGTTGAGGTGTTAGCAACTAATCACAACTCCCCGATTCAAGCTATGCGCTACAAAAACGCCTGGGGTGTTCAGTATCATCCAGAGCTCGATGATGAAAAACTAACTTTTCGCCTAAAGCTGTACCAAAGCTATGTCCGGAACCAAATAGATGACGTAGAGCCAAAAGACTTTAGTGCTGCAAAAGAGGTGCTTAAACGCTTTATTCATCTCCCATTATAGATTGTTCGGCATCCGCAAGAGATCGTACTCCGATTGCTAAAACGCTGCGGTCAACAAACTTAATCTCGCGTGTAAAATGCTCGCCCTCAAGCGTAGCGGATAACCAACTGTGGGCATCATTGGCCTGAGCCTCAACCAGCAAGCCTGATCCTTCAGCTCGACGATGTGCAGCATCGATATCCGTAACGAAAAAATCGACATGATCAACTGTGCCAATCTCGTCGCTTGATCCAGGGCGACGTTGCATTAATTTCACCACTTGTATGCCTCGCGCAAAACTTTCCGAAAACACCAAGCTAGCAATTTTTCTATCGTTAACTGTGCCTATATGCACCTGCTCCACTCCACCCCAAAACTCCATTATTGCTCTTAAAGAGCTGTGAAAATCGGAGCCGGCAACTTTCCAGCCTATAGCAGTCGGTTTTTCTAACAAGTCCCCGAGCTCTGTTTGGTCGACATCGTTAAAATATTTTTCTACATGGCGTTCAAAACTATCTTTATGCATGTATTTTCTCCAAAAATTCTTTAGCTGTTACTTCAGACACACCTAAGCTAGCGGCCTTTCTACGTTTACTTGCGCCTGGCTTTTCACCGACAACCAACATTGTCGTGTCTTTACTTACAGACGACTGGACTTCTCCGCCATTTTTTCGAACTAATTCAAAACCTTCTTCGCGGCCATAGCCAGGTAGCGAACCAGTAATTACTACCTTTTGACCAGTCATGCTTCCTGTAGTTTGTTTATATGGCTGTGGCCAAACGTGGTTAGCCTTAAATTTCTCTAGCATAGCTATTGTTTGGTCGGCCGATAGCCATTCCTCAATTGAATGCGCAACCACTTCGCCAACGCCCTCTATTTCTTCTAACTCTTCGAAGCTTGCGTTCAGAAAGTTCTCTAACGTGCCGTATTTTTTGGCTAAATCAAGGGCGGTTTGTTTGCCAACGTGACGAATGCCAAGCCCAAAGATGAATCGTGCTAGTTCGGGGTTTTTCTTTTCAGCAATGGCGTCTATTAGCTGTTGGGCCGATTTTTCGGCAAAGCCTTCTAGGTTGTAGATATCAGTGTAAGTTAGGCTGTAAATGTCAGCTAAATCGGTTGCCAAGTTTTGGTCTACCAACAGTTCTACAACTTTTTTGCCCATTCCATCAATGTCCAATGCACCCTTGCTGACAAAATGCTGCAAGCTGCGTTTAAAAATTTCTGGGTCGTTTAAATTCACTGCTCGCCACACGGCTTCACCGTCTTTTCTTTTAAACTCCAGCGGGTGATCAGCGAGGGCTTTTTGTATATCGTAGGGTTTTTCGCTGCCATCACGCAGACTTTCGATTGGTCGAACTACCTCTGGAATGATATCACCAGCTTTTTGAATAATTACCGTGTCACCAATACGAATATCTTTGCGAGCAATCTCGTCTTCGTTATGGAGCGTTGCACGCTGAACCGTACTGCCCGCTACCAAGACTGGTTCCATTATTGCTACCGGTATGGCGGCCCCTGTGCGACCAATGCTAATAACAATGTCCATTATTTTTGTCGTAGCCTGTTCTGCTGGGTATTTATACGCGCAGGCTCCACGTGGAGCTTTGCCGACAACCCCAAAATCTACAAAAGCCTGTCGATCATTGACTGTCAATACTACCCCGTCAGTGTTATAGGGCAAGCCTGTGCGCTTTTGTTCCCTGTCGGTAATATAATCCTTAGCTTCGCGCGGGCTATTGCAAACGGTGGCGTATGTATTAGTAATAAACCCTAAGCTGTTGGTTACTTCATATTCTTGCTTCTTAGTTGTTATGTTGTCGTGAAAAACAGCGTATGGGTGAAACTTAAGCGGTCGGGCAGCTACTAGACTTGAGTCAAGCTGACGAATTGATCCTGCTGCGGTGTTCCGTGGATTCGCGTACTGCTCAAGGCCTGCCTGCTCGCGTTCCTTGTTAAGCCCTTCAAAGTCCTTATTTTCTAAAATAATTTCACCGCGCACTTCAAGCCTGCCTGTCAAAAAAACCGGATTAATAGTATCGCCTCGCAAACGGAGCGGAACTGTCTGGATAGTTTTTACATTTTGCGTTACATCCTCGCCGACATATCCGTCACCTCTGGTAACAGCGGTGGTTAGTACACCGTCTTGGTAGATCAAAGCACAGGCTAAGCCGTCGAGCTTTAAGTCAGCTAAGACTTTTTTATCCCAGTCAGGGTTTAGTTTCAGTAACCGTTCGTACCACTTGTCGAGCTCGTCAAAGTCAAACACATCATTTAAGCTAAGCATTCGCTGGCTGTGTTCAACTTTACTAAAGCCTTCGGCTGGAGCACCGGCAACCCGTTGCGAAGGAGAGTCGGCTGTGATCAAATCAGGGTACTCGGCTTCTAGCTGGGTTAGCTCATGCTTCAAGCCATCGGCTGCAGCCTCTGACATCGTCGACTTGTTTAGTACATGGTAGTTATACCGATAGTCGTTTATTTCCTTGCGCAGTTTTTCTAGTCGGGCTTTAGCTTCGCTTTTTTTCATAGCTCAATAAATCTCTATATAACACAAATACGTAACTCCAAAACAACGGAACCAATACTGCAATTGAGTAGTTTGGTATTTGCAAACCAAACACCTCACGCCCCACTGCAAAAGCACCGACAACTGCCGCTACCAAAAGAGCTGAATATATAATTAAAAACACCGAAACTCGCCACGTAACCTGAATCGTAAAGCCTTTAACTAGCTGTTTAGCAGCCTGCCATGCAGCCACCGGGCGGACATCGGGAATGGTAACAATTAAAAGAGACATCAACGTTGTGCTAAGCCAGTACATGCTTGGCAACGACAAAATAAACCACAGTATTCCAAAAGCGATTTGCTCCCACAGCAGTATGGCGATGTCGGAAGCAATGGCAATTTGAAAAATAAGTGCACCGAAAGCAAATGGCAGTATTTGGATAATTGTCAAAGACAATAACGTTATAAAGCCCATTATCTGGCTTGGACCATCAAAAAATGACGTTTGTACTTTTGGTTTTGGGTTTTCTCTCGCGGCTTCGCGCAATAAATGGATATACATCATGCTGATCAACAGTGCGACTATTACGCCAAAATATACTTGGGCATTGGTTTGTAGTATTTCGTCACTAATTACAAACACGATAAGTAATGAATGGGCAACAAAAAATATGCCAAACTGCCGCTTAATTGACCACAATACCTTAACTGCCTCCCATGCAATTCGCCAAAACGGCAGTAATTTTAATTTTTTATAACGCTTGGCTTCTTTTTTTTGGCTTTTTTTGTGCTTTTGATCTTGCTTAGCATCAGTCGTTTTACTCGATTTTTTAACAGCCTTTTTAGTTTTTGTAGTTTTTTTCTGTACCACTACAATTGAGTTCCGGCTTGGTTAATACGCTCAATTCGTTTGGCAATCGGCGGGTGAGTGCTAAATAAGTTCGCAATAAAACCGGCGTTTTTGTCGGTCTTTTTAAGAGGGTTTTCAAAAAACATATGAGCGGTTGCACTACTGCCGCTACTAGTCGGACGCGAATAACTGCCTATTTTTTGTAAGGCGCTGGCTAGTCCGTCCGGGTAACGAGTCATCATAACTCCTGATGCATCGGCCAAATATTCCCGTTGCCGCGACACAGCCATGCGGATTAAGCTCGCGACCATTGCAGCTAAAATTGACACCCCAATACCAATCAACAACGTCACGCCATTATTATTTCTGTCTCGGCTACCGCCGCCCCACCATAAACTACGCAAAAAGAAGTCACTAATGAGCGAAATAACACTAAACATGCCAAAAACTATAGTGGTAACTCGTATATCGTAGTTGGCGACGTGACTTAGTTCATGCGCCATAACACCTTCCAGCTCGCTGTCGCTTAACATATCAAGTAGACCTGTGGTGGCGGCCACACTGGCATGATCTGGATCTCGCCCGGTTGCAAAAGCATTAGGGGCTGGGTCGTTCATAATATAGACCTTAGGCATGGGCATGCCTGTAGCAATAGTGAGGTTTTCAACTGTTTTGTATAAACGAGGAGCGCTTGACGCGTCGACTTGCTTGGCTCTTGAAATACTTAGCGCAACTTTGTCGGCAGCGTAGTAATTAAACAGGGTGTAAATCACCGCACCAACACCAACAAAAAGCGTAATACTTGGACTGTCGTACAAAACAGAAATAACGTACCCTATTAGTATGATTAGTCCAAATAAACCGAGGACTAAATACACCGTTTTACGTTTATTTTCTGCAATCTTAGAATACATATCTAAAATTTACCCCTGTCCTGTTGCAATGAAAAATATTAGAAAGAAACTTGAACGTTTTGTTTTTCTACTTCGTTCTCGACTTCAAAGAATTCTCGTTCAGTAAAACCTAATGAACGTGCGAATAAATTTGTAGGAAACACTTTGATCTTAATGTTTAAGTCACGCGCAGCGCCATTGTAAAAGCGGCGAGATGCTTGAATTTTGTTTTCTGTATCACTTAGTTCGCTTTGTAGCGCCAAGAAGTTTTGGTCTGACTTAAGCTGTGGGTAAGCCTCAGCAACTGCAAACAGGCTTTTTAATGCTCCGGTAAACATGTTTTCTGCCTGAGCTTGCTCGGCTGGACTACCAGTAGCGTTAATAGCATTCGCTCGGGCTTTAGTTACGTTTTCAAAAACTTCTTTTTCTTGTTTAGCAAAACCTTTAACGGTGCTGACCAAGTTTGGGATCAAGTCGTAGCGTCGCTTTAGTTGTACCGAAATATCACTCCACGCTTCGTCTACGCGGACGTTTGACTTCACAAGACCGTTATACACACCGATCAGCCACAGCACTAGCGCACCAGCGACTATAAGCAAAACAATTAATACTGTCATTACATACCTCTTTTTAATTGTTTACATTTTAACAAATTTTATAGCTAAAGTGGTAGCGGCTTATTTTGCGTCGCCAGTATCTGGAAGTTCAGCTTCTTCTTCTGGTTCAGATTCGGTATCAACCGGTTCTGGCTCAACACAGTCTGGGTCGTCGGCAGTAAGTATGTCGCTGTACGGGCAAGGCTCTGGCTTAACACAGTCTGGGTCTGTGCTTAGTATGGTGGCATTGTATTGACACGGTGGAGCTTCTTCAACTTGCGGAGTAATACAATCTGGGCTATCGGCTGCTAGTGTTGCGTCAAATTCACACGGTTCAAAACAATTAGGGTCGTCAGCTTCAAGACTTGCATTAAATTCACAAGTTTCAACCTCAACACAGTCGGGGTCGTCGGCTAGTAGCGTGGCGTCATACTCACAAACCTCTTGCTGCACAACCGGCGGTGTTGTTGGTTCTGGCTCTGGCTCACCTCTATTCATCAATAAGAGCGTTCCAAGACCACCGATAATCACCAGCGCAGCAATTGCTCCAACTATCCACCATAATTTCGAGCTGCTTTGTGGCGCCTGTACTGGTTCTGGCTGAGAAACAACCGGTGCAGGAGGTACAGGTGGTTCTTGAGAAGGCGGCACAAAATCCTCAGCATGCGCTAAGTCTACGTGTGCGCTTGATAATGCATTGTTTTTTTGAACGGCTTTAGTTGCCGCTATATCACCATTCACTTTTTTAATTTTCCTCTGTTTTTGTCTCTCGCGTTTTTGATTTTATGCGATTACAAATATTTAACCATAAACTCTATGGTAAAATCAATCGTCTTTGTCAAAAAACATAAAGTGAACCATAGCTGCCTTGCCCAAAAGGCCAGACACTCTTCGACCAACTACCCCTGCAACCCATTCTGCGCTCGATTTTGCAGACTCGGTTACGCCCTGTCTAACAGTAGTAATCATACCCCCAGCCGAGGCTAATATTTCTTGTTTTGTGCGACGTCTTAGCTCTTGCTTGATTAGCTCTATGCTTGCTTCTGCCAGTACCAACTCGTGGGCGGTGGGATTTTCTTCGTCATAAATTCTGAGCTGATCGTGTGCAAGCTGCTCAAGATCAGTTTTTGGCATTTCCGAAAAAGGAGGCACAGCAAGCATAGGGTTATTGGTAGCAACCGGCTGTTCTGCTGTAGACATTACCTCTACTATAGACGCTAGCGTTTATATAATGCAAGAATACTAGGCTGCTCGCGGTTTGCCACGTAAGGGCAAGCCGCGCTCCGCCTGTTCGATGCCACACGAAAACCAAGAAATTGGTTTTCATCCTCAGCTCACAATAAAAAAAGACCCAAAATCGGGTCATTTCTTATTTGGTGGGCGAGGAGGGGCTCGAACCCTCATGCCAAAAGGCACGGATTTTAAGTCCGCTATGTATACCAATTCCATCACTCGCCCGGACTCGTAATATTCTAAGTGTCATCTGTAAAATTGGCAATAGTAATCCAAAGCATAAGTTTTTTATTTAACATTCTTTACACAAGCACTATAATATGATAATATAAATACAACAACTAGAGGTGGTTGTAATTAACAAAGGAGTTTGTAAATGAAGAAATTATTACTCGCAGCATTTCTGCTTATGGGTGTAGGTGCGTTTTTTACCTACGGTTCACCAGCAGCTGCTCAATCAACAGAATGTCAAGTTAGCGGCGACTACGGTGGTATTGAAGTTAACGGCAACACAGTAACTGGTACGTTTAGCATGAGCGGCCCAGAAGACTGTACTGAAACAACAGTAAACCTAGCTGTATGGCTATGTCGACCTGAAGGCTGTAACGAAAACCTTAAGGACCAACTTTTCTATGGTTCTGATGGCGGACGTTTTGACTACAGCGATACTACTGGCTATAACCGTGCACACCCTGTAGCAAGCATTACTACTAACCTTCCTACAACTGAACGTGATGGTTTTGGATGTAAGATCCAAATCGACTTGGTACGCGGAAGTGACCGAGCTGATCCAGATCACCAATACCCAGAAGGTCCATTCTACGATGAACGACGAATGTTGGCAGTTATTGTCGATAACCCAGCGTGTGAAGAGCCACCTGAAGTAGTTACAGAAACAGAAGTAGTACGCTGTAACACAGAAACTGGTGAATTTGTAACAGTGCCAGAAGACGAAGCAGATGACTACGCTGACGTAAACCACGAAGCGTGTAGAGACACAACAACCGTTACAGAAACTGTAACCGAACGAGAAGTTGTTCGCTGTAACACCGAAAACGGTGAATTTGTAACAGTTGATGAAGACGATGCTGATGACTACGCAGACCCTAACCACGAAGCGTGTAAAGACGAAGTAGTTGTTACTCGTACTAACACAGTTGTAGAGCGTGAAGTAACTTCACTCCCTAACACAGGTGCTGGTGCAAGCTTGCTTGCCATCCCAACACTTGGTGGTGCAATCTCAGCCTTTGTTAAAAGCAAAAACGGTCTTCTAGACGCTTTCTTAAGCAAATAAACATTGTAACTAAAAACCAAAGAACCGCTCTGCCTGAGCGGTTCTTTTATTTCTTTGGGGTTTACTTTCATTTAATAAATCGATGAGAGGATTCATCGATTTAAAAGGAAGATAATCGTTTTGATGAATTTATTTAAAAACTTGTTTTTAAACACAGAATCAATTGATATTTATCTGACGTGGAGGTGCGTACGGGTAACGCTCCCGTCTACTAGGTTTTGTCTCCCTGCGGGAGATCTACCGAAGGTACGACAGACCTATACTAAATTTTTTCTTTGGAGGCGCGTACGGGTAACGCTCCCGTCTAGCAGCTTTTGCAGAGCTGTACCTAACTTCTCGGCCAACGCGCCATTTAGGCTATTATAGCTGATGTCGTTTTTTAATAAACTCTCTTTGTTGACTAGTTTTAAAATACTTTTCTGCTGCGACTGCTTCGTTTCTTGATTTAAATGGGTGTAATTCCAAAAGTATCCACGGGCGATATGGCTGAGTTGATTTTACATATCCGGAGTTATGCCGATGCAATCTGTTTGTTACATCTTGAGTATGACCAATATAAATTCTGTTTTGTTTAGTGCTTTTTAATATGTAAACATAGAATTTTTCTGCCATATAAACTAACTTCTCGCCTGCCTGACGGTAGGCAGGGCCAACGCACCAAACTTGAACTATTGTAGCTTATTTTTAGCGTTTTCTTGAGTCAATCTCACTAAAATCGTGCGTTACTTCGGTTTCAACTAAGTGCTTAAAGCTGTTGGGCTTTCGTTCAAAATGGATTCGTCGACCAAAAATATAAAGGGCGAGGCCAATTGCAAACATGGTGCCAGCATATAAGAACGTTAGGCTTGCACCTCTGTCTTGGATTAATGCAGCTATATCTTGCAAGGAGCTACTTGGCGAACTTAGTTGAGTTTGAATCTCCTCAGCAGCGCGGGTTGGTAGTTTAAAAATTACAAATACAAGCAGCCCAATAACAAACACTCCAAAGCTTGGTTTTATAAGGTTTTTCCCGACGAATTTCATGCTCTCACTTGGTGTACGAATTATTGCAACCGCTGCCGCTAGGGCAATAAACGCAGCGCTCAGTGCGGCAAACGGCAATGCCTGCAGCGCGCTATAAATGTCTGGTAAATTCTCTACCTCGGCCTCATTAAAATCGAGCTGTTCGTCTGTTAGTTGCGCCGACTCATACAGTTCGTTAAATTGCTCGTCTGGCACAGTCGCTAAAAAATCACCGGCAGTTTCGGCGTTAAACCCTGGCGGATTACATTCGGCAGAAAACGGCTCTTTTAGGGCTCTGTTTGTTTCTTCTTGCGACCGACAGTCTTCAAGCCCACTCAACTTTACCACCAAAAGTTCTTCTATAAACGACTTAAATTCTGCCTGAGACCCCAATACTTGAATGTCAAAATCAATATCCGGTGTTGTTCCTTCAAGCCAATTAAAAACACTGTCAATAAAACTGCTCGACGACTGCGCAAAGGCCTCGTAATCAATATAGTCGTTTACGATTGACTCAATTTCAACCACACTTTGGTCGACATCGTTCTCGCTAATGCCCTCTGCCACTGTGTCGCCAATAAGGGTAAATACGCCTTCGCTGGTAATGATTTCTTTCATAAAGGCTTTGTCGAGCACCGTGCTGTTTACAATAGACACCACAATAAAAACACTCAAACTCAGGCTCGCAATAAGCCCAAAAAACCATACAAGTAGTCGCTGCCAAACTGGTCGATGTTTCATTCAGCTAAAGTATAACACTTATGGTTTTAGCGACTTACTTCTATCCTGTCGAACTGCACTATGTCGTGACCGTTAACCGATAACCCCACTAGCTTGCAGCCCATTCCAGTTGGGCTATTTCCGTTGGCGTGTGACCTATAAAACGGCTCTATCCCTTGTTTTATTGCTGGTGAAAGCTGCGTGTCGCCAGATTCATCTGTCATGACCCTGCCTACATCGACAACTGTTCCTTCGGGGACAACATTATCTTCAATATACGGAACAAAATGGGAGTCAACTTCTGCCAATGAGTCACTATCAACCACAAACCCTTCTGCAACTCGAGTTAAGCGAAGTGACCGAACTTGGTGTAAAATCGATATCCTGCGCTGCTTTTTTTCTGGATACCCATGCCTAGTGCGGACAGTGTATTCTTCGATCGGTGTAGATTTAGAACCTAAATACAAAACCAGCTCATCACCGTTTTTAAAACGGTCAACACTTATTCCGTTGCCTGAGGTAAATTCATCCCGCAGTTCAGTTATGTCCAATTCACGCTCTCTCTGCCTAAGCGCCTGGGCCTGCTCCTTAGCTCGAATTTGCATCAATGTGTCGGCGTCTATTGTCTCTAACACCGCTACCTGCGACAGCTCGGCCCACTCCTCTTCTAGTTTAGCTCGTCTTTCCTGTCTATAGCGCGCTGCTTCTTCAGACTCCATGAATTCCTTGGCAGCCTGCTTTTTAAATGCTTCTTCTCGCTCTTGCTCTTCTTTATCAATACGCTGCTTACAGTCGGCTTCCACTTCGCTACGCCATTGTTCTTCATTGCTAGCCCTAACTTCGTTTTTGTAGTCGGCGAACTCATATGACGCTTCATATCTATCACGCTCTTCGTCTTTGAAATTGTCTTTATCCTGAGCTGCTTCATCTTTGGCTCGCTGATGTAGCTCCCCAAAAACTATCGCCCGTGCACTCTCGCGCATTTTTAGCTGCTCTTCTGCTGCTAACGCATCAAACGTCCCGTTGTTAATATAATTTTCTCTAATCTCTTCTAGAAGGCCCGGGAATTCACCAATAAGGCTAGCAGTAGACTTTTGAGTTTGTTCGGTTCGTAAGGCTTTCGCTAACTTCCCTACCACAGACTCTACATGGGCTTGCTCAGCATCAAAGGCAGCTACCCGCCAAACGTCTTCTTCAAATTCACCCTCTTCTAACCGCTGCTCTACTGCCCTAACTATGCCACTGCCTATAGACTGAGACCTTTCAATGAGTCCACGGTAGCGACCAGCCTCGTCCATAGCTTCATCGCGCTGTCTTACCACCTCATCAAATGTGCTTCTTCGTACCGGCATATTGCAATTACTATAGTTATTTATTGTTTATTTTTCAATTATGTTCTATTAATTAGCCGCTTGATCAAGCAATGCTACTTGGGGTAAAATCTACAAAGCTCAACGAGTTTTATGTTTCTTAAATTTTTAAACCAAGACATTCCTTCTATTATGCAAATGTCTGTTTGAAAATTTAGAAGGAAATGGAGCAAACAGCAGAAGTTTGCGCGTAGTATTGCGCGTCAACGAATGCTAACAGCATCCATTGACGCGCGGGTGTAGCTCAGTTGATAGAGCGCTTCCTTGCCAAGGAAGAGGCCAGGGGTTTGAGTCCCCTCACCCGCACCATTAAAAGGACCGTCCATTTTGGGCGGTTTTTTTAATGGTCTGTCGTCGATGAAGAGACTCAAGCCCCGTAGGGTGAGAAATGCATGTCTGCATTTCGCAAGGACGGAGACCTGGACGACATTAGTCGCCAAGTCGAGTCGGGCTCGCGGAAAATTTCTAGAAGAAATTTATCTGTGAGTGGAGTCCCCCCGCCTACCCTGACTGCCGTCAGGCAGGCGGCAGGCAGGCTCACCCGCACCAAGAAAAATGCTCTCCGTTTAAGGGGAGCATTTTCCTTGCTATGAATTGGCTCAAGACCTGGGCCGAATGAAGTTTTAAAAGAGACTAATGTAGCAGAAATTTATCTGACAGGCTCAAATCCATCAATAAACTTTAAAAGTTCATCAAGATAATTTTCATCTGCCTGCGGCAATGAACTTGCTGTCACTTCAGCCTCCCAGCTGTTATCTCTATCCATATGAAGTACTGTGATCGTGTCGTCGATACGGAAGTAAAATAGCTTGGGTATCTCAATAGAACCTGGGTAATTTTTGAAAGAATCATACACTAGCTCCCTTCCTCTAGGCGAGGTTACTTGTATGCATCTGTCGCCTTCACGAGGGGCGGCTGTCGAAAATTCTGACTCAAGCTCTCGTGATGCCGTTAAGCTTGAATCGTCGGTAGCGATAGCTAAGTCGTATATCGATTGGATGTCGCACTTTTCATCATTATATAAAAATGGCTCCATGTTCTTTTGGTAGGGAAACTGTGTCATCTGTGTAAAGCTAAGTATCAGCAAAATTTCACCATCAGACCCAGTATAATTTTCTACAAGATATTTGTATGAAGAATCAGACAAGAAACCTGGGTACTCATCAATTTGAAATGTACAGACAAAAATATCCGAAGATCCTCGATTAGTCCCACATCGATGAAAATCATTCACACCAGCTGGTATATACGTTGGTACGTAGGCCCATTCGAGCTGGTTAACTATAACCTCGGTGTCTTCTTTGTCTTTCTCCAGAACACTGCGTGTGATGGTTTCTGGCAGTTCGGAAGCAGGTACAGCAATAAATGACGAGATTAAATCTATAACGTCCTGAGTCGATGTGTCCGCACTCTCAATCTGGACTACAGTGTCACCCAGCAACGCGAATACAGTGGTATATGACCCAATTGATGTGTTCTGTATTGCTCCCGGTCGCTGGCCTTCATACACATAGACTTCGCCCGAAAGAGTCGATTGATCATAAGCAAAGCATTTCACAGCGCTTGATGCGCCTGGCCCTAGACGACATGATTCTGGCGGGCTAAACGCGTCGGTTTTTTCATACTGTGTAACAGTGTGCACCCCTTTGCTAAGTCCTTGGCCAAATTGAATGGTGCCGATCGTGTAGGTTAAAACACTTTCAGTAGGGGCGTTTTCGTATTCTACTAAAGTTGGGTTCTGCATCTGAGAAGTCTGTTTAGGTATATAAAATGTCTGATTGCTGGATGATGAAGCGCTAGAAACGGTTTTATCTTCATTCTTTGTCAAAAAAAAGTAACTCGGTAGCGCAAGCAATAAAGCAATTACTAGTGCTATTGTGCCAAAAATTCTTTTTTTAGAAGGAGTATTAGAGTTAGGCTCGGGTTGTGCTTCGCTCATGCCAATAAATACGGGGGCGCTGCTAGTGGGCTGTTCGGTAGTTGGCGTATTGCTTTGAGGGTTTTGGTTTTCATTGTCCACAATGTGAGTTTACCAATACTATTTTATAAACACTAGCTCAACCCGTTGTCACTATTGCGCGTGATTATCCCTTTAAACTAACTCTCGACTCGTACTGCTTTAAAAAATGTTTTTTCGGGGTCGCGCAACGTGACTGAGTCCCCCTGCCTACCTGCAGGCAGGCTCACCCGCACCAATTCATGAAGCTGCCGTAAGGTGGCTTTTTAAATTGGTCTGCGATCAGGACTCAAGGCCCTGGCCGACAGAGATCAGGGTGAGAAGTGCACACCCACATCAAACATACACTTCTAGGTCAGGCACTATCCTTCACACTGACGAATCGAACTACCTTCAAAGTCAGGCGCCGCACGTTGCTGTGCTTGCTCCTCTGTAAACGCATATCCATTTTTTGCTATATCATCAATTAGCCACTGCATTTCATTAATTTCCCGTCGCTGTGCTTCAATGATTTCAACTGCAAGCTCACAAACTCTTTTATCTTTAATTTCAGAATTTTCACTTGTTAAAATAGCAATTGAATGATGAGGAATCATTGCATTCATATACGAGCTATCGTCAACCGTGTTTTGACTCCTCACAAGAAAAGTGCCTAGAGCAAACATCAATATACTGCCTAAAACAATCCCAAAATTAATCTTTGCGTTCTTGTACATGCCCAACATAAACCCTAGCATTACTACTGCCATTGTTGAGCCCATAAGCAAAGTCATAAAGAATCTAGTTTCGCTCAGTTCAACATGAGAAAACTGATAGGTATTAACGTATGTAACAACATGCATAACCACCATTGATGTGGCTATCATCGCGCCAAAACGCAAATATTGTTTTTGCTCTTTGCTTAATTTATTTTTATTTTTTGTAACGGTACTATCTTGATCTGCCATAAATCCTCCTTTAAACCTTCTATATTTTATCAAAGCATTAAGTTGCAGAAATACTTAACCATTCAAAATCAAAATCGCAGTAGAATATGAAGGCCGGCAACTCAGTTTGTCTTTTTTGCTACACTTAATGCATGACTAAAATTACTGTAGACGCGGATTGTGACAATGCTCCTAAAAAGCAATTTATAAAAGACTTCAACATTGCCTTTGCGTACGCAGACATGAACAAAGTGGTTGATATGATGAGCGACGACGCCGAGTGGGTTGTAGTTGGCAAAGGTAGATGGACCGGAAAAGAAAGCATTAAAAACATTCTAAAAGAAATGAATACACCAGAGGCCGACACACTGCACCTAGAAAACATTTTGAGCCACGGAAAGCTATGTTCGGCCAACGGAGTTATTACCTACAAAGACAACAAAGTTGCTTTTTGTGATGTGTACGAATTCGAAAATCACAGCAATACCGCCAAAATTAAAAAAAATGACCTCCTATCCTATAGATATTGTGTTGGTTGACTGATTTAACTGTTTGAGATTATTCATTAGAAAAACTAGATAAATTTATTAAGGAGGATGAATGAACAACACAAAAGCTAGCCACGAAGGAACTACCCTAACTATTGAACGAACCTTTAACGGGTCGGCCGAAAAACTTTGGCAAGCCTATGCCGACAAAGAAACCTTTGAAGCATGGTGGGGCCCAGAAGGCTGGGAAACAACAGCAAAAGAATTTGATTTTAAAGAAGGCGGCCGCATTCACTACGACATGCACTGTGTCGACAAAAACCAAGGCGATTGGTACGACCAACATTCGTGGGGCTTAATGTTTATAGAGCAAATTAATAAACCAACTAACTTTAACTACACCGATGTTTTTAGCGATGAAAGTGGAGAGCCAAATAAAGACATGCCGACCCTAAAAACTAACGTGCAATTAGTAGAACAAGATGGCAAAACAACCATGATAATTAAAGCAACCTGCGAAACCGCAGAACAAATTAAAGAATTGCTTGAAATGGGAATGGTCGAAGGCTTTAGTTCACAAATGAACAAGCTCGACAGGTTTTTAGAAACTGCGTAAGCAATCACAAAAATACCTGTGTACTTGTGTTAGCAAATGCTTAACGTTATAGCTATTTAGTCGATAACAAATTCTGAGATAGAGTTGAGTACTGCACTTCTTGATTCACTTGGCTGTGGGTCGGGGTGCGTAAATGCAATGGGCGAAGATTGATCACACTGAGATGCAAATGGAACATAGTCCAGTAACTCGTCTTCTGCCGCTAGCTCGACATCAGGTTCACCGTTCATAAGACCACCAAAAAAGATTGCTGCTGCCAAACCATTTACGGCGAACCAAGCTACCGACTTAGAGCTGCTCCGTAACAAATCCATGAATGGCCGTTGGGGTATTTCGCGGAGTGCTTCAGAGTATTCTTGGACTGCTAGTCGCTGCTCAAGTGTACCCTTGCCCGATAAAGCCGCATTAATGTCTTTTTTGTCAGGAACCACTGTGCCGTCATATGCACTTTTTTTGGATCGTAACTCACGTTGAACTCGCCGAAAACGTAGCGTAGCTGCAAACACTAAGAGCAGTGAAGCTGTAGCTGCGAGCGGCGTTGGCTGTTGCTGCTCTTCTAGGAGAGTATATTTATATTCATGTAGATCGATTTGGCATACTTCATTAATTTCCCCGTTAACGTTTTCTACGGTTTCGTCATACTCTTTTGTTACGCGTATAAGCAAATTTTCGTCTTCTTCTAACCCGTCATTGTCTTCAATGGCTTCGCGAACGAGTCCAGCTACTTCACCATTAGACGTGCCTTCCTTAAACACCTCAAGTAGACTGTAGCCATTTGAAAATCCTATTTCTCCAGCCAAATCGTCGATTGCAGTGTACTGTTGGACACTCAGCGGCAGGGTTATGCCATCCTCTTGAAACATAGAATCTTCAAATACCACGCTGTCTGTTATGCCAAAGTCCTCAGATAAACGCTCTGTAACAATTTCTGCTATCGCCATACTTATAACGTCACCATAGGAGCCATCGTAGGTATAAACTTCTACGGGTGGAATGTTTCCATCTCGGCCGTATAGCGGTTGCTTTCCGACCAGTAGTGCCTCTTGGTCTCTTCCAAAAGAGCTAAAAAAACCGGTTTCGACATTGATTGTGACACCTGATTCTAGGTCAGATGCATGTTCGTACACTATGTCAAAAACCTGTTGGGCAAGCTGCTCTGTAGTATTGGATTCTTCGTGCGGAACAAGAACCCCGTCGTAAACTGTTTCGGTGTCGGACGAAAATACGTGCAAGGGTTTGGTCTCTGCTATTTCGTTGTTAAATATTGTTCCCGCATATTTGTAGCCAGTTGTAGAAATAAATTCTGGGGCGTTGATATATTCCATTGCTGTTTTTAACCCAAGGTACACTGCACCTGTAGAAACCAGCGCCTTTGTAACCTCTTGCTCGGCAACATACTTGCTGTACGTGGTTTGAGCTAATTCGAATTCTGCCATCTTAAAACCTAATCGCCTTTCCGTACGACTGTTTAACTAGGTTATGGAGTTTGTCGATGTGTTTAAGGCGTGGATTGTGACTGTGCACTTTAGGAACAGCACCTAGCTTTCTAGCATCCTCTCTGCAGAATCCTAACGTTCCTATCCAATCTCCATTGTTTATAAAGTAAGTTGCATTTGAATATATAGGGCTTTCGACTATTGCCATTGCTGGATCTGGATCTTGGCTTACTTCAATAATGTACCGAGGCATCGGGTGCCAGTTTGCACGTAAAGATCTATAGACCGTAACCGACCCTGGATAGTCATGTTCTAATCTTTCTTTAAGTTCAATAAATTCAATTACTCGTTGTCGCTCTACGGTGTATTCACCATTGGAATGACCTACGGCGGTTTGAATGTCTTCCATAATGTTTTCTTCTGTAACAAGATCTTTGGGAATCTTGATAATAGTGTCTTTCGGCGAGCCCTCTACCGATCCTGGAGGAAAAGGCTCAAGTGGTAGTCGCTCACAATTAGCAAATGGACCAATATTGACCATAGACTCTAAGACGCTGGCCGCCTCGTCTTGCGAGACCTCGAAAAGACTCACCCACTCTTTAAGGACCCGGAGGCTTCGATGCTTTTGCAGCCCGTCCGATTCCACCAACTCTTGTAGTTTTCCGAACGCAGTAAACAGTCCTTCTGGTACATGTCGCAATCCAAGCCTATTTGCTTCTTGCGCTAACACACCAATTTTTGCGATAGAATCCTGTAGAGCCCTAAGATTACCTGGATCGAGCGAGCCTAAGACATGACCCGCCAATACTTGTGCTTCATCGGCAGTAAACACTTTTTCTTCTGAGCCGTTATCATTTATGGTTCCGATTAAATGCTTTAACCACTTGCCGTCCCTTTGCTTAGGCTCTGCATATGGGTCAAAGAATTTTAGCTGCTTTAATTGCTTGCCAGTGATGGCATTAGCTTTTTCTTCTTCTTTAATTTCACCGATTATCTGTTCTAGTTTCTGTTTCTTCGATTCTTCCCGCCTTAATCGTGCCTCTTCTTTTTGTAACCGATTTCTATCAGCTGCTGCATCCGAAATTGGGGTATCTAGAAAAGGTCTAAGGCGTAAAGTTTTTGGGTTCCTGCCTAGGCTTTCAGCTACAACAGAATAGCTGTCTAAAGCAATACCAGAACGCCATGCTTCAAGCTCGATTGCTGTATCTTCGGGCAAAGTTGCCGTAAGGTCATCGAGTACCGACAGCGCTGTTGCTAGTTTTCCAACTAGCTTAGGTTGTGTTGGGTCTTCGCGTAGTAAACCAGCATATTCTTCTACTTTTTCTTGTAGCTCTGGAATATCATCGGTTGTAAATTCTGGTTTCGGAATAGTCATTCTGAATATTATACAACTTTGTTTTCATAAATACCATTATAGTTTCTATGATAGTACTTTTCAGTTTGGCTATGGGGTCGGCCTATGTTGCTGTTAATCGAAATAAATTGTTGCGAGTGCATTGCCTAAATGTACAAAAACGACTAAGAGAGTACTGCGCAACGTTAGATGGCCGCAGGGAACAAACCAGTTATTAAATGCATTGAATGACATTGAACGATTTAGTGCAATGCGGTGTTTGTACTTTTCGAATTTATTTAAAAAGTGGATCGATACTAGCCGCCTCTGTCGCAGAAGATCAGATGGTTTCTGATACAGTTAATACTATGACGCAGAACGTAGCACAAAAGACAGGTGTTGGTTTGGTGATTATGCGCGAAAACTCTGTACTCCTAGCAGAAAGATTAGTTGAGCTCGGTGATGGTTTATTTACCGGGCCCGGAGGTTTAGTCGAAGCAAACGAATCACTAACTGATGCCCTGCACCGAGAATTGTTAGAAGAATGCGGAGAAGATATACAGGTAGCCACTCCGCGCAGAATATGTGAGATATTCTACCCTGCAGAAACAGCGCGTGGACACGTATTGTTTAAAGGAATTGGGTTTGTGGCAACGTATTTATCTGGTGAAGCACTAAACACAGAGCCGACTAAAATGGGGCCGTGGCAATGGCACTCTCTAGAAAACCTTCCTCGGCTATTTGAGCCCATGAAAGCCTATATAAGAGCGCTAAGAACGGGGGAAGAGTTTATAAACATTCCTGCCCAAAACGGTAATAACTAGAGGCGGCTCTCATCTTTAAAGAAAGAATTGATATACTAAATACATGAATAAAATAGAACTGTCGGCTGGCATTCACCACAAACTACCAAGCGATTTAGCAGCTGCACTGGCCGAAACTGATGAAATTATCCAGTTATGGGAGGCAATTACCCCTATTGCCCGTAACGAGTTTATTTGTTGGGTTGAGGACGCCAAGCAAGACAAGACTCGTGCACGACGAATAGAGCGCACGGTTGAAGAATTGCTAGACGGTCAAAAGCGCCCCTGCTGTTGGGTTGGTTGTATTCACCGCACCGACAAAAAACCAAGTAAATGGCAGCAAGATGTGCTGATTGATAAAAAGCCCCGATAGCCCAATGAAACTCGATTACGATATTAAAGCATTTAATAATGCAGCAACTTGGCGAACTTGGCTAAGTAAAAATCACAAACCGGTTGATGGTGTGTGGCTAAAGATTCACAAAAAGGCTCCGGCCTACGAACAGTTAGCTATGCTGAAGCTTTAGACGAAGCCCTGTGTTACGGCTGGATAGACGGCCAGAAGAAAAGCTACGACGAGCATTCGTATTTACAGAAATTTACACCACGCCGCGCACGCAGCATGTGGTCTAAACGCAACATAGAGCACGTAGCGCGCTTACAGGCAGAGAAACGAATGACTACTGCCGGTCAGTCCGAAGTAAAAAGAGCCAAGGAAGATGGTCGCTGGGACGCCGCCTACGATTCGCCTGCAAACATGACTACCCCCGATTTTTTTCTAAACGAACTAAAAAAACACCCTAAAGCCGAAGCGTTTTATAACACACTTAACAAAACTAATACATATGCTTTTGCCTGGCGGCTGCAAACCGCTAAAACTGACGCAACCCGTAAGCGTCGAATTGAAAAATTTATAGCTATGTTAAATGCTGGTGAAAAATTTCACCCATAATAAAGTTGCTGCTGCTGACTTTTTTGAATAGTAACAAAGGTAGTTGATCTTTAAGTCATGCTTTACGCAATTTAGTTACCAGTAAAATTTATTTTGAATAAAAAACGCTAGTGCTATACTCATTTTAATGACCGTAAACAAAAAATTTCTAATAGTTTACAAATTATTTTTTGCACTACTTGGACTGAGTGCCGTAGTAACTGAAATAGCCACAATTATCGAACGCGGTATATTTAATGCCTCGAATTTTTTTAGTTATTTTACGATCGAAACCAATATTATTGTGATCTGTGTCTTCTTGCTAAGCAGTTACGCAGTAGCTATGGGTAAAAATAAAAAATTAGATGTTATTCGAGCAGCGGTAACTGTGTACATTTTGATTGTTGGGATTGGCTTTGCCGTTTTGCTTGCAGGGCTTGAAAACACCACGCTAACAGCTGTTCCGTGGGATAACATTGTGTTGCATTATATAATTCCTGTTGCGGTGTTAATTGATTATTTAATAGACAGACCAGCCACCAAAATATTGTTTAAAAGTAGCTTAAAATGGTTACTATTCCCTGTTAGTTATGTTGTTTATAGCTTGGTGCGCGGGCCAATTGTTGATTGGTATCCCTACCCGTTCCTTAACCCAACAATTAATGGATATATTGGCGTAGCTGTACCTGTAGTTGGTTTGGTGCTGCTAGCTCTTACCTTGCAAGGGTTTGTTTGTAAATTGTCGGGTAAAAACCGCCGAAAAGCCTAAACCTTTATTCGACAGCGAAAAAGAGCTATTCCATTTCTTATAAATATTTACATTCCCTACAATACCCACTTACTTCAAACTGGTGCTGCTTGGCGACAAACCCATAGTGTTTTGATACCTCGGCAATAAAATGCTCAATATGTTTTTCGTCTTCGATGTCTATGACCCTACCACATTTTAAGCAACTTAAATGGTGGTGGTGGTCTAAAAATTCGTCAGATAATTCTAACTTATACTTCCACCCTATTTGCACGCGGTGTATTAAACCGAGCTTTTCAAACAGATCTAGATTTCTGTACACGCTAACTTTGTCTACTGTACCTTGAGCGGCTTCTAAAATACTTTTTATGGTTTGTGGTTCTGGTTTGTGTAATAGCTTAAACGTCTCAAGCCTGGCTTGCGTGACGCGATAGCCCTTACTGGTTAATAGTTTCTTGAATTTATGAGTATGTTCTGCTGACATGTTTCAATTATGGCTCTTATTGCAACAAAATTGCAATAGTAATACTTTTAACTACACTACCAAGTATGAAATTTACTACAGACCAATTCGAAGACGCTGCTGGCAGGTACGGCGATATTGCTCAACAAGAAGGTGTGTTATTTGAGCGAAAAAACGACAAAATGACTCCACCTACTTACCGCGAAATAAAACACAAACTTAAAATAGAGACAGATGGACCAGTCATTATGTTAAGTAGCGCTAGAGCTGACGAACTAGCAACCTTACCGCAAACACGGGTTATCGTAGGCGTTAATAAAGACGGCAAAAAAGCCTTTGTACCTGGCATAGTTTTGCCTGATTCTAAGCCTAACAATGTGCGTATAGGGGCGCTTACCGCTGCCGAGGACATGCGACCAGCAGACCAACAGTCTATCACTCGTCCATTTACAGATTTTCAGCAAGTATTGTTGGCTAAAATTGCCGCTCAGCATATGCCAGAAACTGGTAGCCACAGCGGCAGCAAAGTTAACGGTGGCGAAATTGGGCATGCCGTTGTGGCCGCTGCTTTAACAGACGCACGCGACATTCACCAACAGGTTCACCAGTTAGTTGAAGGCACACAGCTGTCGGCTGATATAGCCGCCAGCGGCATTACTGACTTTGGCGTCAATGGAAATGTCCGCCAAAACCGAGAATACGTGCTTACTTCTGATTCTATTGCTGGCGTATTTGTTGTTGAGGGTCAACAATTACCTTTCCCGATCGATGATCCGTTTATTGCCTCTGCCGGGTTTACGCTGGCAGCAAAAGAATCAACGAACAAACCTAATGAGCTTGGGCAGAACTTAGCGGGTATGGCGTCGTAATGGAAGTGCTTGCCGGCGAGTTTGATCTTGATGATTTTTTTTCGAATGCGCCAGAAGCAAAGGACGTTAGTGGCAATGACATAGATCTTGATTTTGACGCTGCCCTAAGCCGAGCAGTTGATGATAAAGATGACCAAGAAGCATTTGCGGCTTTAACCTGGCACATTGAAACTGTTCAAGAAAATGGCGACCTCACTCGTTTAGCCGAAATGTCGATGGTTCTTGGCACCACAGCTTGTATGCATGATCACATGCAAGAAATGGCGAATAGCGTAGACATGTTTGGTGCGCACAACAAAGACAGCCATGACCACAGCGATAGTCATTATAATCATCAGCACGAGAACCAAGAAAAAACCAAAAAAACCTGCGGAAAGTGCAAAAAAAATAAAAACAGCTGTAAATGCTAAATTACGCTCTGCTCACGTTATAATAATAAGTAGGTATGAACAGCATCGATCACCCCATCTACAGCATGAGCTTTGCTAAGGTGTACCCCCTGTATGTGCAAAAGGCCACAAAAAAAGGACGAACAAAAGAAGAAGTTGATCAGATACTAAACTGGTTAACTGGCTACACTGATGATTTATTGCAAAAAGCGTTAATTAACGAAATTGATTTTAGGACATTTTTTGATCAAGCGACCCTACTTAACCCGCAGCGCAAACTAATCACTGGCGTTGTTTGTGGTGTGCGGGTTGAAGATGTCAAAGAGCCCTTAATGCAAGAGATTCGCTACCTTGATAAGTTGATAGATGAATTAGCAAAAGGCAAAACAATGAATAAAATATTACGGGACCCTACCAAGTGAGCGTGTTAACAGATTACTACAAAGACGCTGACCCAGATCGTTTGGCGGTATTGCTTGATTTATGGAACTATGCGAAAGAACAAGAGCCAAAAGCTACCGAAGGACTAAGCTACGGCTACCCTGCCCTAAAATTGAACGGACGTCCATTGATTGGTTTTTCAATAGCTAAACACCATATGAGTGTCTACCCGTTTAGCCCAAAAGTGATCGAACAGATCACACCTGAACTTAAAAACTATGAATATTCCAAAGGATTGATTCGATTTACGGTTAAAAAGCCCGTAACTAAAAAAGTCATTAGCCTGTTAATTGAACTGCGTAAAGACATGCTGAGTAGTTGACAATTTATATATATTATTATATATTTTCAAAGTAATTACACGACAGTGTGGTTAAGCAATAAAGTGAGCGTAGACAGCTCGCTTTTTATTTTGACAGGTATTGTTCGTGTGATCTGGTTTAAATTTAAGGGGTCTTAGATTTTAACCAGATCGCACATCATAGTGCTTTTTGGTAGGTTAATAACCTTGGGAGTAGGTCCCTAGACGCGAGATCCGACTACTACAAGCACAGGAGAAGCAAATGGAAGACAACTTCGGAGTATCGGGCGACTGCGGTCTCGGCTGCAACGGCAACAACTGCCTGGTCGACAACCTGGTCAGCTCGAAAACCGAAATCGTGATCACCCAAGCGCACCCCCTCCTCGGCGGCGAGGATGTCGTCCAGGTCGTTCACCCGACCCTTGGTGCGATCACCGTCGACACCAGCAACCTGGAGGCCTCACGTGCTGCGGCACTGCTGATCGAGCTCGAGACCGCTGCCATGGACACCATGGAGACGATGGCTGAGGCTGCCTTCAAGTTGCTCGCGAATGAGCGCAAGGACAGGTTCGGTCGCATCATGGCCAAGCTGCGCCAGCAGCCGCCGCCCAAGGAAGACACCACCCTTGAGGGACTCGGTGCGAAGCTGGGCTCCCTGACCGTCGCCTTCGAGCACATCGCAGTGGCCCTCGTCGAACTCCACAAGGAGCTGCGTACCGCGGAATCCTTCGACCAGCTGGTCGCCGACCTCGACATCAACGCGTTGTTGGATCGCACCGTCGAACCCATCGCCGAGACCACCGAGGTCGTCGTGACCGACGAGCCGGCCGGCGTCAGCTAGCAGGAGGAGCATGGCGGCTCGGGCAACCAATGTGCATCATGCACACGCCCGAGCCGCCGCTCTCTCGCAACTAATCTACCAAAAACACCCAAACAATACCTGTCATTTCAACCTTAAGATTTACTTGACATATACTATTGATATCCCATAATATATTCATAGTGAGTTGTCCCAAATAACTCACCGAACATTTGAGCTATACATGAGATAACATTGACAACTTTTACGCACATTGCGCAGTAGTTTTCAATGACAACCTTGGGTAACAATGTTACTTCATGCAGTAGAGCAAATGTGAGACATCCGAAAAGTCAGCACAAGCCAATGGTGAGGGAGTTTTGTGTGGGCTTTTCTGAAAAAGAAAGGTCTGTACTTTAACTTTTTGTTGCTACGTATTCAAACGGGGTTTTTGACTTTTGTTAAAAGTTAATACTCCCGTTTGAATCAAAAAATTCACTTAGGAGGTGATTTTATTGTCAGATGATGCTGAACAACAGCTACCCGAAGTAGAACTTCGAGAGCTGTACGAAGCTCAAGGCGTAGGTTGGGACGAAACATTCAATGTTCCTCTTTACGAGGACATTGAAATTGATGAGCCGCAGCCGGCCAAGCCAGGTAGACTTGACGACCTTACGCTGCCGTCCCCAAAGCGCATAGCAAGTGCACTTGCTGCATTAGTCCTTGCCGTCACGGGGGCGACACTTGCGTATAACGTTGTCTTCAACTTGCAGGGTCAGGCACCAGCCGGAATTTCTGCACCAGCAGAAGTTGCGCAACCTGAGCTACAATTCACGGACCAGCAAGCCGTCTACCAAGACTTCGGTCCATGGCAAATGAGCCAAATAGTCGCTGGTAGCGAGCAGTCTAGCAATGCAGAAACGCTTGCATGGCTTCACGGTGACGGTTCTATCGAAAGCAGCACGTGGTCTATGCCACAAGATGCTGCCTGGAACCGCACAACGGCTCCTTTTGTTACTAGCCTTTCCAGTTTTGGAGAGGTTGTTCAACTCGAGGTAAACGCAGACGAGACCTATGTGGTCTTTGTTGGGCAGCCCTTCATTCTTGATGGGTTTAGTGAGAGTGTTTCTTACGCTGCCGTCCCCAAAGCGCATAGCAAGTGCACTTGCTGCATTAGTCCTTG